>JAZQFH010000048.1:0-59714 GCA_045539425.1 Erysipelotrichaceae bacterium | reverse complement strand
TTCAAAGAAAAAGATTGATTCCGTGAATGAGAAAGCGAGAGATTACGACTATAAATCTGTTAATCGCAAATAATAAAAAAGGGCTGTTTACCCTTTACTCTCGTATCATTTTTGATCCGAGGTTTTTAAACAGCCCCTTTTCAAATTCATCTTTTGGATTGCTTATTTTGCGCTTTTGGCAAGCAGTTCTTTGATTTCCGTCAGTAATCTGACTTCGTCGCTCGGTTCTGCCGGAGCCGGTGCCGGTGCCGGAGCTTCTTCCTGTTTTTTCTTTGCGGCTGCTTTTGCCTTGTTGATCGCCTTGATCAGAATGAACAGGCATAACGCTGTTAATACGAATGTGATGATGGCATTGATGAAGTTACCGATCAGGATCTGTCCGATCTTCAGTTCAGAGAAGTCAACAGCACTTCCGAATAACATGCCTAACGCCGGTGTGAAGACATCAGCAACTAAAGAAGCAACGATCTTATTGAAGGCGCCGCCAACGATAACGCCGACAGCCATATCAACCAGATTGCCGCCAATCGCAAATTCCTTGAATTCTTTGAAAAACTTTTTCATACTTTTACCTCTTTCCTTACATTTATACTATCACAAAATGTGAAAATGCAAAATACGGGTGCTATAGTATAAATAAAGAGAAGAAAGTGAGAAGTAAACATGATTCTTTTGGTCGACGGAGCAACCCATACGGGGAAAACCAATTTTGCACAGTATATGCTGGAACGCTACCGCTTTCCTTATTTATGTCTGGATCATATCAAGATGGGACTCATACGCGCGAAGAAAGTTGATTTCACGCCGGAGGATGATGAGAAAATACAGGAATATCTCTGGCCGATCGTCGTCGGGATCATTCAGACGGCAATCGAAAACAATCAGAACCTCTTAGTGGAAGGGTGCTATATTCCTGAAGACTGGCGTGAGGAATTTGAGGCGGAATACCTGAAGGAGATCCGCTACCTGTGCCTTGTGATGAGCGAAGAGTACATCCGTAAGCATTATGATGAGATTAAAGAATATGCCAATGTCATAGAAAAGCGTAAAAAAGAGGATGTTCCGCCGATGGAAGAGCTGATCAAAGAGAATCAGGCCTATTTCCAGAGATGCATCACCCACGACTATGAGTGCTGTCTGATTGAAGATGAGTATCACATCGATTTTGAACTGTAAAAAAACTCCCGTTATGGGAGTTTTCAGATCATATGGCGGAGAATAGGGGATTCGAACCCCTGCTACCTCTCAGTACTTCCGGTTTTCGAAACCGGTCCCTTCAACCGCTTGGGTAATTCTCCACCAAGATTATAACGTAAAAATTCCTAAAAGAACAGAATAGTGGTAAAATTATATCAATTTACAGAATGGAGGAATCCGCGGATGAAATTCAAGGATATGAAATATGAACGCATTGCTTACGAGGATATCATTTCCAAAGTCAATGCATTGACCAACCGGCTGAAAAACGCCGCTTCCTATGCAGAAGCAAGAGAAATCTATCTGGAAGAGGACAGGGAACAGCGTCATGTGCAGACCATGGAAACGCTGGTTTCCATCCGTCACTCCATCGATACCAGGGATAAATTCTATGAAGAAGAAAACAATTACTGGAACCATGCGCTGCCGTTAGTACGCAATGCCCTGATGGAATGGACGCTTGCACTTTTAGAGAGCCCGTTCCGTAAGGAATTCGAAGAAGAATTCGGAAATGTGACGTTTTTGAATGCCGAGCTTGAACTGCGCAGCTTCACTCCGGAACTTGTTCCGCTCATGCAGGTAGAGAACAAACTGACGGATGAGTATGAAGTACTGCTCAGCAGCGCCCAGATCCCGTTTAACGGAAAGATCTATACCCTGAGCCAGCTGACCCCGTTCAAAAATTCGCTGGATGATGCGGTCCGCCTTTCTGCATGGAAGGCAGAGGGCGCCTGGTATAAGGAACATCAGGAAAAGATGGATGAGATCTATGACAAACTGGTCCATCTCAGAGACAGGATGGGGAAAATGCTGGGATATGAAAACTATATTCCGCTCGGCTATGACCGCATGAGCCGCAACTGTTACCGCGAAGAGGAAGTCAAACGCTTCCGTGAGGCCGTTGTGAAATATCTGGTACCGATCGCATCCGAGATCTATCAGGCACAGGCAAAGCGGACCGGAAAAAGCTATCCGCTGAGCTATGCGGATATGGCGCTTTCTTTCCGCAGCGGAAACCCGACCCCGAAGGGAACACCGGAAGAGCTGCTGTTGGCCGGAAAACGCTTCTATGATGAGCTGTCCCCGGAAACAAGTGAATTCTTCAATGTCATGCTGGATGGCGATCTGCTGGACGTCAAGAGCACGGAAGGCAAGCAGGCCGGCGGATACTGCACGGGCTTACCGGACTACAATGTTCCGTTTATCTTTGCGAACTTTAACGGAACGCAGCACGACGTGGAAGTCGTTACCCATGAAGCCGGACACGCCTTTGCATGTTACATCAACCGCAACCGCGTCCCGATCGATACGGTCTGGCCGAGCATGGAAAGCTGTGAAGTTCACTCCATGAGCATGGAATTCTTCGCCTGGCCATGGGCGGAGCTGTTCTTCAAGGAAGACACGCGCAAATACCTCTACAGCCATCTGGCGGGAGCCGTGACGTTTATCCCTTACGGAACTTTAGTCGATCATTTCCAGCACGAAGTCTATCTGCATCCGGAATATACGCCGAAAGAACGCCATGACGTGTGGAAGAAATTACAGAACATCTATATGCCGTGGGTGAGACTGGATGGTGAGATCCCGTTCTATGCGGAAGGGGAAGCCTGGCAGAGACAGCATCACATCTATTCTTCTCCGTTCTACTATATCGATTACTGCCTGGCACAGACGGTTGCCTTGGAATTCTGGAAGATGATCCAGGAAGACAGAGTGAATGCCTGGGATCATTACATGAGATATACGCGCATGGGCGGCTCCAAGGTCTTTATGGAACTGTTGGCGAATGCCAATCTGCTCAGCCCGTTTGATGAAGAATGCCTGAGAGGAATCTGCACATCCGCCAAGGAATTCCTTGATACATACGATCTGAGTGGTATTGAATAAGTATGAGCAACAAAAAGAAAAAGGAATACAAAGGCAGATACAGCTATCTGAATGATTTCAAGCTGAATGAAGCCAATGAGTATCAGTATTACGGAAATGTCTTTCGCTGCATTAATAAAGAGGAAGAAAGAAACGGCATTCTGAAAAGCGTTCTGATCTTTCTGGTGGTGGATGCGGCCATGATCCTCTTGGCGGGATGCGTCCCGTTTGCGGGCATGGTAGGGGCTGTATACGTATTTATCCCGTTTGTTCTGGAAATCGTCTTTCTGGGACTTCTGATTTATGCCTACAGCCTGATACGCCCTCAGACAGATCTCAGGGAGTACGTTTACAATAAGAGCGTCAAGCGCGTCCAGTTCTATGGCGGTGCTTTGATGGGCAATCACATCTTCGCGTTTGTCACAGCCCTTATTTATATAATGATTAAAGGAGCTGATCCGCTTCTTTACAGTGCACTGTATCTCCTCAGCAAGGTGGTCAGTTTCTTCTGTACCAAGGAAGCGGTGCAGCGTTTACTCAGACTCGAATACAAACAGATTCAGTTTAAGGAGCCGGCAGGGGAATAACCCGCCGGCTTTTCCTATGGGCGAAGGTAAAGAAAAACTCCGGTTTTGCCTAAGAAATGTGAAATTTTCGTGATAAAAATGTAAGAATTTTCAGAAAATATTCATGCAAAAAATGAAAATATAATAAAAAGTTTTGTTGACAAATGGTATCTATGAAAGTAAAATCATTATATGCAAAACATTTCCATGTTTTGCCGCATGGCAGCTTTGCAAGAGCTGCCCGAAGACATTTTCACAGGAGGAAATTTTTATGAAAAATGCGAAACGTTTACTCGTCGCGCTTCTCTCCGCTCTGTTAGTCTTCACAATGTTCGGTTGCAGCAAACCAGCTGACGATCCGACTCCAAGTGGAGATGACACAACTCCGGATACACAGCCAGTCGACGAAAACAAACCACTCGTTGTAGGTTACTCCAACTTCTCTGAAAAGTTCTCCCCGTTCTTTGCTGATACAGCATATGACCAGGACGTTCAGGGCATGACTCAGGTTGGTTTATTACCATCTGACCGTGTTGGTGCAGTCTTATTAAATGCTAAAGACGGCGAAACAGTGGCTTACAATGGAACAGACTATACATACTATGGCGCTGCTAACTGCACAGTTACAGAAAACGCTGATGGTACAGTCACGTATGACTTTGACATGAGAGATGACATTACATTCTCCGATGGCACAAAGGCTACAATCGATGACGTTATCTTCACAATGTATGTATTATCCGACCCGACTTATGATGGATCTTCCACATTCTGGAACTTACCGATCAAAGGTATGGCTGAATACCGTACAGGTATGGACACATTAAAGAACTTATTAGTCGCAGCAGGAAGAGACAATGCTGACTTCTCTCTGTGGGATGAAGCTACTCAGACTGCATTCTGGACTGAATACGATGCAGCTGCTGTTGCATTAGCAACTGAAATCAGCGAATACTGCATCGCTGCCGGTTATGGCACGAACGTTTCCGAAGCTGCAGCAGCTTGGGGATTCGGCGGTTTACCAGCAGAAGCAACTAATGAAGACTTTGCAGCAATGTTACAGGAAGCTTACGGCAATGATATCGCTGGCATGATCAACACAGAAAACGCTGGTTCCACTGTCGATGATTTATTCCCGACATTAGGTAACTACGGCACTGCGATCAAATACGGTGATTCCGCTGATACAATTACTGGTATCGAAAAGACTGGCGACTACAGCTTACGTATTACTTTAAACGAAGTCAGCGCTGTTGCTTTATATCAGTTAGGCGTTACAATCGCTCCGAAACATTACTATGGTGATGGCTCCACAGAAATCGGCTTCACAAAGGGTAACTTAGCTCCTGTCAGAGCAAAGACTACGAAACCGATGGGCGCTGGTCCATACAAATTCGTTGAATACAAAGATGGTATCGTTTACTTCGAAGCTAACGACACTTACTACTTAGGCGCACCGAAGGTAAAATACATCCAGTTCAAGGAAGGCTCCGATACAGATAAATTAGACGGTATCGTTGCTGGTACAACTGATGTCTCCGATCCGTCCTTCAACGTTAACAAAGCTAACCAGATCAGAGAATACAACGGCAACGGCGAATTAACTGGTGACGTTATCACAACTGAAATGGTTGAAAACTTAGGCTATGGTTACATTGGAATCTGTGCTGATACTATGAATATCGGCGGTAAAGAAAACAAAGCTTCCGATGCTTCCAAGGCATTACGTAAAGCATTTGCTACGATTTACTCCGTATATCGTGAATTAGCAATCAGCTCCTACTATGGTGAATTAGGTTCTGTCATCAACTATCCGATTTCCAACACATCCTGGGCTGCTCCGCAGACTACAGATGATGGTTACGAAGTTGCATTCAGCAAAGACGCAGCCGGCAATGCATTATACACTGACGGTATGACTGCTGAAGACAGATATGCAGCTGCATTAGCAGGTGCGAAGTCCTGGTTCGAAGCAGCTGGATACACATTCGCTGACAAAGGCGATGGTACATTCACTGCAACTGCACCAGAAGGCGGCAGATTAGAATTCACTGCTTGGATCCCAGCTGATGGTACTGGTGACCACCCGGCATTCATGGTCCTGCAGGAAGCTGCTAAAGCATTAGCAAATATCGGTATCACATTAAATATCAAAGACTTAGCAAACAGCTCCGAATTATGGGATGCATTAGATGCAGTCACTGTTGATATGTGGGCAGCTGCTTGGGGCTCCACTGTTGACCCGGATATGACTCAGGTTTACAATGGCGCTAACGCTTCCGGATCCAACCACTATCACATCGCTGATGATCAGCTGGATAGCTTAATGGCTCAGGCATTAAAGAGCTCTGACCAGGGATTCAGAAAGACTTTATACAAACAGTGCTTAGACATCATCCTCGACTGGGGTGTTGAAGTTCCGACTTATCAGAGAAAGAACGCTGTTATCTTCTCCACTCAGAGAGTTAACACAGACACTGTTGTTAAAGACATCACTCCGTTCTACGGATGGTTAGCTGAAGTCGAAAAGATCGAACTCAGATAATTGTTGTTGAGCAAAATAACATTTTGAATGAATTATTAGGCTGCTCTTAACGGGGCAGCCTAATACATATTGAATAGCACATTGATGATGTGCTATTCAATATGTTATAATATCAAAGCCCTTTTAGATAAAAGAAAGGATACGGGAACTATGAAAAAGTATATTATAAAAAGATTATTGGCTTCCGTTTTAATTCTGTTATTAGTCAGTTTTTGTATCTATGGATTAATGAGATGTTTACCAACTTCTTATGTAGAAACAATCGCACGTCAGAAGTCAATGCAGCCAAACTCCAAAAGCTACCAGGAGTGGCTGGACCAATTAAACGCGGCATATAACCTGGACAAAGGAATCATCCCTGGTTTCTTTGGCTGGCTCGGTAATGCCATCAGAGGAGATTTCGGTGACAGTTGGAAATGGACTGTTCCGGTTACGGAAAAATTCAACAGTGTCGTCTGGCTCTCTTTCGTCATGGGTGTGATTTCCTTCGTGCTCGAATTGCTGATTGCCATCCCGCTGGGAATCGTTGCTGCTACTCACCAGTACAGCCGTTTGGACTATACGATTTCCATTATCGCACTGGCCGGTATTTCTCTGCCGACATTCTTCTTTGCTTCCCTTCTGAAACTTGTGTTCTCCGTGAAGCTCGGATGGTTTGAATTATACGGTCTTGTCGGCAGATATCATCAGCAGTTAAGTCCATGGGGCCAGTTCCTGGACAAAGCCCACCATCTGGTTCTGCCGATCACGACACTGGTCGTATTAAGTATCGGTTCATTAATGCGTTATACAAGAACGAACATGTTAGAAGTTTTAGGTGCAGATTACATCCGTACTGCACGTGCAAAGGGCGTACCGGAACGTGAAGTTATTTACAAACACGCGTTCAGAAATACATTGATTCCGTTGGTAACAATCGTTGGCGGTTCTCTGCCTGGCTTATTCAGCGGTGCTCTGATTACCGAAACGATGTATGCCATTCCTGGAATCGGCTTCACTTCCTATCACTCCATGGTAGAAGGTGACATTCCGTTCTCCATGTTCTACATGGTATTCCTTGCCATTCTTACACTGATTGGCAACCTGATCACTGATATTCTGTATGCCGTGGTTGACCCACGTGTCAGAATTGCGTAGAAAGGAGAAATCACATGTCTGAAAAGAAAGATTATGATGTTGAAAAGAACGTCGGCGTTGAAGAGAATGAGTCTTATTCCCTGAACGACGACAGACGTGTTAAGGTATTGTCTCCTGGTGCAATGGTCGCAAAACGGTTTTTCCGTAACCGTACGGCTGTTGTCGGTATGATCATCCTGATTATCATGTTCCTGTTCTCCTTTGTGGGCGGAATGATTTCCCCTTACGGAGAAAAGCAGTTCTTCTACCGTTATGACACACGTTTAAAGGAAATTGCCGGGGCGAAACGTAATACGGATTTCCGTTATCTGACAAAAGACAGCACAAAGTTTGATGCAATCGCACAGGCTTATGCTGTTCTGAATATCAATACCAACAAGAGCACTTTCGTTGCCGGAAACGACAAACTGACCTACACCCTTGTCAAAGAGGGAACGGACTTTTACTCTGTCTGGGTTGACGGAGAAATCGTCGGTGCAGTTGCCAAGGATATTGTCAATCTGGATGGCGGTACGAATTTCGATATCGCTTTCAATGCATTGAAAGTTTATTTACAGGAAGAATCTGAAACTCCTGTTACTCCTGAAACTCCGGAAACAACACCGGCAGAAGGGGAAGAAGCCACGGAAATCATTGATGTCGGTGAAGCTGAAACAAATACATTCGTATTGGACGGAGTTACTTATGAAGTCAGTGAAGACGGCGGTATCGCAACAGGCGGAAAAGAAATCGGTTATATTTCTTCCTATGTTGTAAGCCCGATTGGCTCCAACCCGGACTTCAGCCGTGAATTCAAAGAAGAGATTCAGTACTTCCTCGAATCCAATGACGAAGCAGGAAACTTCACCCGTAATGGTGAAAATGAAAAGGTTTCCTTCACTTATCCGGATCCGACAACAGGAGAAGAAACGGAATATGTTGTGGCTTACAATGCTGCGGACTCCCGCTGGGTCATTAAGAGCTATAAACAGGAATATGTTTACGATTTATACAGTGCACCGAGCAAGACTCACCCGTTAGGCACAGACGGTTACGGCATGGACATGCTGACACGTCTGATGTACGGCGGCCGTGTTTCCCTGATCATCGGTTTCATCGTTGTTATCCTGGAAACAAGCTTAGGTATCGTCATGGGCGGTATCTCCGGCTACTTCGGAGGCTGGGTCGACTTCCTCATCATGCGTATTGTTGATGTTATGTACTGTATCCCATCCACTCCGATCCTGATTATCATCGGTGCGGCGATGGATGCCTTAGGTGTTGATCCTACATTACGAATGCTCTACTTAATGCTGATCTTAGGCTTCCTCGGTTGGCCTGGCATTGCGCACATGGTCAGAGGTCAGATCCTTTCCTTACGTGAACAGGAATTCATGACAGCAACGGAAGCAACAGGCTTAAGCGTCAAGAGAAGAATCTTCAAGCACCTGGTACCGAACGTTGTTCCACAGCTGATCGTTTCCGCAACGATGGGCTTAGGTTCCGCGATCTTAACGGAAGCCACACTTTCCTACTTAGGCTTAGGTGTCCGTTTCCCGTTCGCATCCTGGGGCAACATCATCAACGGTGTTAATGATACTTACGTTTTAACAACATATTTATGGGTATGGATTCCAGCCGGTATTTGTATCTTACTGACAGTTTTAGCATTTAACCTTGTCGGCGATGGCTTAAGAGATGCCTTCGACCCAAGAATGAAACGATAGAAAGGGGTATAACTTACATGGCAAAAGCGAAACCTGAAGGTTATCTGTCGGCCAAAGACTCACGTCGGATTTCCCGTGAGAACCGCAGAATAACAAATGAACTTGAAAAACGTTATAAAAGAAAAAACGTGCCTGAAAGTGAATACCTCACAAAGATGCACGATCCAAACAATACGCTGGAAGTTGAAAACCTCCATACGTATTTCTTCACGGATATTGGTACTTCCAAAGCTGTTGACGGTGTTTCCTTCAACGTTCCGATCGGCAAGACGGTCGGTGTTGTCGGTGAGTCCGGCTGCGGCAAGAGCGTTACCAGCTTAAGTATTATGCAGCTGCTGCAGCGTCCGCAGGGCCAGGTCGTGGAAGGTGAGATTCGTCTGAATCTCGGCGATAAATGTATTGATATCGCCAAAGCCCCGATCAGTGTCATGCAGGACATCCGCGGTAACTACATTTCCATGATTTTCCAGGAACCGATGACTTCCCTGAATCCGGTCTTCAAGATCGGTGAACAGATCGAAGAGGTTCTGGAATTAAAAGATAAGAATCTGAAGACGGCCGAAGATAGAAAGGCACGTGCCATTGAGCTCTTGGAACTCGTTGGTATCGCCAACTCGGAAGGTGTCTACAACATGTATCCGCATGAACTCTCCGGTGGTATGCGTCAGAGAGTTATGATCGGTATGGCCCTCAGCTGCAACCCGCGCTTAGTCATCGCCGATGAACCGACAACAGCCCTGGACGTAACGATTCAGGCACAGATTCTTGACTTATTAAGAAACTTAAAAGATAAAGTGAACTCCAGTATCATGCTGATCACGCATGACCTTGGTGTTATCGCTGAAATGGCGGACTATGTTGTCGTCATGTATGCCGGCAGAGTCGTCGAACACGGCCTTGCGGAAGAGATTTTTGCTCATCCGGCACATCCGTATACGATTGGCTTAATGGCTTCCAAACCGGTTGTTGGCAAGAAGGTTGATAAACTGTATTCCATCCCTGGTAAGGTTCCAAACCCGGTCAATATGCCGAACTACTGCTATTTCAAAGACAGATGCGAAAAGTGCCTGAAGAGATGTGACGGAGATTATCCTCATGAAGTACAGATCTCGCCGACACACTTTGTCACTTGCTACCGTTACTATGACGATAACGGAAAGGAGGATTAATCATGTCAGAAAAGAAAATTCTTGATCCGAATAATCCTTTATACATTGACAAGGAATTCACACCGATCGAACCGAATCCGGATTACATTCTGCAGGTCAATGCCCTGAAGAAATACTTCCCGATCAAGGGCGGCTTCTTCAACCAGACAGTCGGTTATGTCAAGGCAGTTGACGGTATCACGTTCAATATCAAACGCGGTACCACAATGGGTCTTGTCGGTGAGTCCGGCTGTGGTAAAACTACAACAGGCCGTGTCATTCTCCGTTTATCCGGTGAAAAGACAAGCGGCCAGGTTCTCTTCAACGGCAAGGAAGTTTATGACATGAGTCATGAAGAACTCCGTAAACAGAGAACAAAGATGCAGATCATCTTCCAGGACCCGTTCTCTTCTCTGTCTCCGCGTTTACCGGTTGGTGAAATCATCGGTGAAGCTGTCAGAGAACACGGTATCGTCCCGGAAAGCGAATATGAAGCATATCTTGACAGAATCATGGACAACTGCGGTCTGCAGCCGTTCCATAAAGACCGTTACCCGCATGAATTCAGCGGCGGTCAGCGTCAGAGAATCTGTATTGCACGTGCACTTGCACTGAATCCGGAATTCATCGTCTGTGACGAACCGGTCAGTGCACTGGACGTTTCCATTCAGGCTCAGATTATCAACCTGTTAAAGGATCTGCAGGATCAGTATCACCTGACATACCTGTTCATTTCCCACGACTTGTCCGTTGTTGAACATATCTCCGACTCCGTCGGTGTCATGTACCTCGGCGACTTAGTGGAATACGGGGAAACGGATCAGATCTTCAACAACCCGCTCCATCCGTATACGGAAGCACTGCTCAGTGCCGTACCGGTACCGGATCCGACGGTGAAGACAAACCGTATTATCCTGGAAGGCTCCATTCCTTCCCCGGCAAACCCGCCAAAAGGCTGCAAATTCCATACGCGTTGTGCAAAATGCATGGAAATCTGCAAGACGGTTGCTCCGATTCAGAAGGAACTTGAGCCTGGACATTACGTAAGATGTCACTTATATGATGCAAAATAAGAATGATTTTGAAGATGACGGCCGCGTAATCGCCGATATGAGCGATTTTGAACGCCCGAGTCTGAAAAACATGTTCCGTAAACCGGAAATCCCGCAGGGAGAAGAACCGGTTCAGTACACAAAGGAACAGACATTCTGGGCAGTTCTGGGCGCTTTGAAAGCTGCTCTTCTGGTAGGCTTTGCCTACATCTTCGGACTTGGTTCCGTGATTCTGCTGATGTATCTGTTTTTTAAGAAAATCACCGGTTAGCGCTAGGCTGACCGGTTTTCTTATGCAATTCAGACGTGTCGAGGTGTGTCCTATGATAAAATGTAGGTAGTAAAAGGAGATACCGATACTATGGAATTCTTACAATTGATGGAACAGCGCTATTCCGTGCGGAAATATGCGGAAAAAGCGGTGGAAGAAGAAAAACTGAACAAAGTGCTGCAAGCTGCTTTAAATGCACCAACGGCAAAAAACAATCAGCCGTTCCGTATTTATGTTCTGAAGAGTGAAGAAGCTCTGGCGAAGATCCGCGGAATCACCCGCTGCGCATTCAACGCACCAATCGTACTGCTCTTCACATATCAGAAAGAGGAACAGTGGGAAAATCCGCTGGAAGCCGGAGTCGTATCCGGTGTGGAAGATGTCGCAATCGTCGCATCTCATGCCATGCTGGAAGCAGCGGATCTGGGTCTGGGAACATGCTGGGTCAATTTCTTCCCGAATACGGAAACGGAAAAAGCCTTCTGCATTCCCGAAACGGAACGCAGCGTTCTTCTGATGCCTTTGGGATACGCTTCCGAAGACAGTGCTCCGACACCGAACCATACGACCAAGCGTCCGAAAGAAGAACTGGTAAAAGAGTTATAGTCAGGCAGGCAGAGATGCCTGCTTTTTCTATGGGAAAAAGGGACTGCGGGTGTTCGTGATAATAACGACGTGATATAATAAAAATAGATATGAAAGATATCATCATTTCACAATAACTTATAATCTCGGGAGGGTGTTTTCAGTATGTCAGTTTTAAATGACGGTAAAATGTGGGCTCTTGTCAAAGATAAAGCGGAAGTCGGTATCTGGATGAAACGGGTGGAAATCCCGGAAGTCGGACCGAATGACGTGAAGATCAAGATCCACAAGACCGCAATCTGCGGCACGGACGTTCACATCTATCAGTGGAACGACTGGGCTCAGCATACCATTCCAGTCGGACTCACGATCGGCCACGAGTATGTCGGCGAGATCGTTGAAGTCGGTGAGGGCGTCAGAGGATTCAAAGTCGGCGATCTGGTCAGCGGGGAAGGTCATATCACCTGCGGCAAGTGCCGGAACTGTCTGGAAGGACACAAGGAAAACTGCAAGGATGCCAAGGGTGTCGGTGTCAACCGCAACGGTGCCTTCGCGGAGTATCTGGTCATTCCGCAGTCCAACGTCTGGCCGTGCAATCCGAATATTCCGGAAGAGATGTATTCCATTTTTGACCCGTTCGGCAATGCCACACATACGGCTCTGATCTATGATACGCTGGGAGAAGATGTGCTGATTGTCGGTGCCGGTCCGATCGGCTGCATGGCTGCAGCGATCGTCAAGTTCTCCGGAGCGAGACACGTCGTGATTACGGACTTCAACCCGTACCGTCTCAACCTGGCCAAAAAGCTCGGTGCGACGCGTACGGTCAACCTGAAGGAAGAAAAGCTGGAAGACGTCATGAAGGAACTGGGTATGACGGAAGGCTTTGACGTCGGTCTGGAAATGTCCGGCAGTGAAGCGGCTCTGCACAGCATGATTGCCAATATGAAACACGGCGGCAAGATCGCTTTACTGGGATTACAGACGACAAAAACAAACGTGGATCTTGAGACATTTATCTTCAACGGGCTTACCATGAAGGGAATCTACGGACGGAAGGTATGGGATACCTGGTATAAAATGACGGTGATGCTGCAGGCGGGACTCGATATTTCCTCCATTATTACGCATCGCTTTGATATCCGTGATTTCCAGAAGGGATTTGATGCCATGCTGAGCGGTCAGTCCGGAAAGGTGATTCTGGACTGGAGCAGGATTCATGATTGGGAAGGAGAATAAGATGCTGAGCAGAAAAGAAGTATTAGACAGCTATCGTAATACGGTAGAGGAAATAAAGGAAGCAGGGCTGTTCAAGGGAGAACTGCCATATGTTTCTCCGCAGGGAGCTTACGTCACCATGCAGGATGGCAGAAGACTGTTATGCATGTGTGCCAACAACTATCTGGGATTAGGTGACAATCCGCGTTTAATTGCCGCGGCAAAAAAGACATACGATGAAAAGGGATACGGTGTTGCATCCGTCCGTTTCATCTGCGGAACCCAGGATATTCACAAACAGCTGGAAGCGAAGATCTCACACTTCTTGAAAACGGATGATACGATCCTCTATTCCTCCTGCTTTGATGCCAACGGCGGCTTATTTGAAACGCTTCTGACAGAGGCGGATGCGGTCATTTCGGATGAGCTGAACCATGCCTCCATCATCGACGGGATCCGTTTATGCAAGGCAAAACGTTACCGCTATAAAAACAACGATATGCAGGATCTCGAAAGCAAACTGCAGGAAGCTGACGCAAACGGCGCCAGAATCAAACTGATTGCGACAGACGGCGTTTTCTCCATGGACGGGATTATCTGTAACCTGAAGGGAATCTGCGATCTGGCGGACAAATACGAGGCGCTGGTCATGGTGGATGACTCCCATGCGGTGGGCTTTGTCGGCAAGCACGGCAGAGGAACCCAGGAATACTGCGATGTGATGGGAAGAGTCGACATTATCACCGGCACGCTTGGCAAGGCATTGGGCGGAGCGAGCGGCGGATACACCAGCGGCAGAAAGGAAATCATCGATCTGTTACGTCAGAGAAGCAGACCGTACCTCTTCTCCAATTCACTGGCACCGGCAATTGCGGGCGCCAGCATCGAGATGTTCAACATGCTGGAAGAGAGCACGGCGCTCAGAGACCATCTGGAAGATGTCACGCTTTACTACCGGAAGCGTCTGGTCGAGGAAGGCTTTGATATCATCCCGGGAGAACATCCGTGTGTTCCGGTCATGTTCTATGATGAGAAAACAACGGCGGAATTTGCCCGCAGAATGGTCGAGAAGGGCGTGTATGTTGTCGCATTCTCCTATCCGGTCGTACCGAAGGGAAAAGCGAGGATCCGTACCCAGGTCTGCGCCAACCATACCAAAGAGGATATCGACTTCATTGTAAAGTGCTTTAAGGAAGTACGTGAAGAGATGAAATAGAAAAAAACGGCTGAGACAATTTCAGCCGTTTGCTTGTTTTAGACAACGCGTGAATTGGAGAACGCCACGTAGATCCCGGCCGCCCGGAAGAGAATTCCGAGATTCGGGAAGGCAAACAGGGTCGTGAACACCGTTGCCAGGCTCTGCGGCAGGTGTGCGGGTAAAAATCCGTAGAATCCGTAATAGCTGTAGATATCCGCAATGATAAAGCTGACAACAGCGAGTACGGCTCCCAGAATGGAAAAGTAGATCTGAACCCCTCTGCCGAAATTCTTGACGACTTCTCCGATCAGATAACCGACTAACACAAAGAGGTAATAGATGGAGACGGGTAAGAGGCTCTGCAGAATGCCGTAAGCCAGTCCGAGCAGAATGGAAGCGGGTATTCCGAAGAGCAGGGCTTTATGGAAACGTTGTTTTCGCGTGATGGCACGCGTATTGGATACTTTATACATACGGACATTATAACGTAAATGAGCGGAAATTAACAGTTGAAAGAACCAGTCAATTATGTTAATATATTTAAGCACGCGGAGGCTTAGCTCAGTTGGGAGAGCATCTGCCTTACAAGCAGAGGGTCGAAGGTTCGAGTCCTTTAGTCTCCACCATGTAAAAAAAACAAACTCCCGGAAACGGGAGTTTTTCTTTATCTAAAAGTAATAGTCTCTGCCTCCGTAGATGGAACGGAACGAACGTTCCCCGTCTACCAGCGGCTTTTCCTTCATGAAATGATTATCGATCTTGATCCAGCGGGAAGAGGTATAAAGGGAGCGGATCATCTTATGGATTTCCATCTCATCACCCTGTACTTCCATATCGACATCACCGTCATCCAGGTTTCTGACCCATCCGGTCAAATCATGTTTTTTTGCAAGCATCTGTGCGGTGTAACGGAATCCGACACCCTGTACCTGCCCTTTGAAGAGGATATAATAACGTTTCATATTTATATGATACACTAAAAATGTTATAATTTTAAGGTAATGATAAGGGGGTTCTTATGATTATACTGGAGATACTAAAAGCAATTATCCTGGGAATCGTTGAGGGTATTACCGAATGGCTGCCGATCAGCTCGACGGGTCATATGGTGATTATCAACGAATTCATCAAGTTGAATGTTTCGGACGGATTCCGTGATCTGTTCTTTACGGTGATTCAGCTCGGAGCGATTCTTGCGATCATCACGATCAGTTTTGATAAATTATGGCCATTTGATTTTTCCAAATCGAAATACGAGCGACTGGAAGTCTGGCTTTTATGGTCAAAAATCATCGTCGGATGCATCCCGGCAGGAATTGTCGGTCTGCTTCTGGGAGATCTGATTCCGGATCATCTGCTGATCATTGCGCTGATGCTGATTGTTTATGGTGTCATCTACATCTATCTTGAGAACCGCCAGAAAAAGAAATTCCGCGTAACAACGCTGGAAGATCTGAGCTATCTGGATGCCCTGAAAGTAGGTCTCTTCCAGTGTCTGGCCGTGATTCCGGGAACTTCCCGCTCTGGCTCAACAATCTTAGGCGGAATGTTACTGGGAATTGACCGCGTCATTTCGACGGAATTCTCCTTCTTCCTGGCAATCCCGGTGATGGCAGGGGAGAGCTTGCTGAAACTGATGAAATACGGCTTCTATTACACGGGTACGGAAGTGGTCGTACTGATCGTCGGCGTAATCGTAGCGTTCTTCACATCGCTTGTCGCCTGCCGCTTCTTACTGGATTACATCAAGAAGCACGATTTCCGCATCTTCGGTATTTACCGGATCGCACTCGGTATTCTGGTGATCCTCTTCTTCTTTATTAAAAAGTAATGATCCTAAAGTCCTGCAGAAATGCAGGACTTTTTATTGAACCCTGTATCATAGAGAAAACCATGTTCATGAAAAAAGCGACCCGCGGAAGCTTCGCTTCTTAGAATCGCTTTATATTTGAAAGGTTACGTATGGAAGTCTAATCGTTTACGATCACTTTCTCTCCGGCGGATACGGAGGAGGTGATCCATGTGTTACCGCCGATGATGCAGTTGTCTTCAATCGTGGTATCTCCGCCCAGAATCGTCGCATTGGCGTAGATGACAACGTTGTTGCCGATATTCGGATGACGCTTGCCGCCCTTGACCGGGAAGCCGTTTTCATCCATTTTGAAGCTCTTGGCGCCAATCGTAACGCCCTGATAGAGTTTGACGTGATGGCCGATGATGGAAGTTTCCCCGATGACAACACCCGTTCCGTGGTCAATACAGAAGTATTCTCCGATCGTGGCACCCGGATTGATATCGATTCCCGTCTTGGCATGAACGTACTCGCTCATGATACGCGGGATGATGGGGATATTCAGCAGGTAGAACTCGTGAGCAATGCGGTAGATGAAGATGGCGAAAAAGCCGGGGTAGCAGAGAATGACTTCCTGCTTGCTTTTGGCTGCCGGGTCACCGTCATAGATTGCCTGGATATCCGTTAAGGCAAGCTGTTTGATTTTGGAGAACTTGGAAGTGATGGCTTCAAAAAGCTCATCGGCATCTCTTGGATCGTTGTGTATCTTTAAGGCACGGCAGATTTCTTTCGGCAGTCTGCGCGCTAAATCAAACCAGAGCTCATCGGCATCTTTCTGCTGATACTGAAAATAGTCCGGTAAAATCAGAGACTCGATTTCCTTCAGACAGATGAGGACCTGATCTCTGCTGGGCAAATGTTCAATATCCTCCACTTCAGGGTCACGGATGCGTTTCAGCTGTGCTAATACTTCTTCTTTTTTCATATCTTCACTCCGGAAAAAAACAATGCGTTGATAACGGGAAAAACAGGATAGAGCAGATCATTATGCCATGATTTTCATCTTTCTTTCCCGTGACTTCATTATAGCGAAAGCCAACAGGAATGGTCAAGGCGATGAAAAATGTTTCAGAAAGGAAAATGCGAAGGATTTGACAGATCAAAATGACAAATCTAAAATGAAATCAGAATATCGGATGATATGAAATACATCGGACAGGGGGAAAAATCCAATATGACAAGAATTTATACATCTGCAGATCAGTTGATTGGGAATACACCGCTGTTACAGGCGAATAATTTCATGAAGGCAGAAGGACTCTCTGCAAGAATCTTAGTGAAAGTCGAGGCAAAGAACCCGGCCGGAAGCGTCAAGGACCGTGTCGCAAAAGCGATGATTGATGATGCGGAAGAGAGGGGCATCCTGAAACAAGGGGGTGTCATTATTGAACCGACCAGCGGAAATACGGGAATCGGACTGGCAAGCGTCGCAGCCGCCAGAGGCTACCGCGCAATCTTTGTCATGCCGGACACGATGAGCGTGGAGAGAAGAAAACTGTTAAAAGCGTATGGTGCTGAAGTTGTGCTTTCAGAAGGGAAACTCGGAATGGGAGGAGCGGTTGCCAAAGCGGAAGAGCTGGCAAAGGAAATCGAAAACAGCTTTATTCCGGGACAGTTTGACAATATGGCAAATCCGGGCGTTCACTACCGCACCACCGGTCCGGAAATCTTTGAAGACACGGATGGTGATGTGGATCTCTTCGTTGCCGGAGTCGGTACCGGTGGAACGCTCAGCGGAACGGGAAAATATCTGAAGGAAAAGAAACCGGATGTGAAGGTGATCGCCGTTGAACCGGCAACTTCTCCGCTCTTAAGCAAAGGGGTCGCCGGACCTCATAAGATTCAGGGTATCGGAGCGAACTTCGTTCCGAACGTATTGGATCGGAATATCTATGATGAAGTGATCGCAATTGAAAATGAAGACGCGTTTGAATACGGAAAGAAATTCGGAAAGTTGGAAGGAATCCTGATTGGAATCAGCGGAGGCGCTGCCCTGGCTGCAGCCGTCCAGCTTGCGAAACGGGAAGAAAATAAAGGAAAGACGATTGTCGTGATCCTGCCGGATGGAGGAGACCGCTACCTTTCCACAGCACTGTTTGAGTAAAATGGATAACCGTATCAGAAAACTCAGTTATATTGCCATCTTTGCGGCTATCAACTACGTTGTCTTTACTTTTGCGAAAATCAATATCCCGCTGGCAGCGGGAAGTCACGTTGCGATCCATCTGGCAAATGCCTGCGTCGTGCTTTCCAGCTGGCTGCTCGGACCTGTTGAGGGCGGTATCGCCGGAGCAATCGGACTCAGCATCGCGGATCTGCTCGACCCGCGCTATATCACCTCAGCGCCGAAAACCTTCTTTCTGAAATTCATGATTGCCTTTATTGCCGGGAAGCTGGCACAGCGCATGAAGCTCAGGGAGCAGCAGGATCCGTCCCAGATCCGTAAGATCACATTAATCAGTGCGGCATGTGCCCTGGTGTTTAACGTCATTTTTGACCCGATTATCGGCTACCTCTATAAGAAGTATCTCTTAAAGGTGGGAGCGGAAGCGGCGAGCATTATCCTCGCTTATACGACGGGTGTCACGGCGCTGAATGCTTTCCTTTGCACCATCGCCGCCAGCCTGCTCTATCAGGCACTTTATAAAGGATTTCATTTCATGGACCAATAGCCCTGAGAGGGCATATTGGTCTTTTTTGGTGAAATCTAATATAATAATGAAGGTAGGAACTCTGAATTATAATACGGAAGGAGAATTATCAATGGCTACGAATGTATTGATCGTGGAAGATCAAAGTATGCCGAGGCAGCTGTTTGAGATGCTGATTGAATCATCCAGCAGCTACCATGTGCTCTATTCCATCGAAAGTGCAGCGTTTGCACCGGTTTACTGTGACAAATATCCGATTGAACTGGTCATCATGGACGTCATCATGAAAGACGGCTCCAATGGCCTGGAAGCCGCACAGAAGATCAAAACAGCCCATCCGGATATTAAAATCATCATCGTCACTTCCATGCCGGAGGTCTCTTTCATCGCGCGTGCGAAAGAAATCGGCGTGAATTCTTTCTGGTATAAGGAAGCCAATACGGACACGATTCTGGAAATCATGGATCGGACCATGAACGGTGAAAACGTCTTCCCTGAGAAATCCCCGACGGTCCGTTTGGGAAACATCAACAGCGACGAGCTGACCAACAAGGAAATCGAGGTACTCCGCTACATGACAAAAGGCCTCTCCAATCAGGAAATTGCGGAGCGGCTTTTTGTGGAGATCACTACCATCAAGACGCACATTAAACACATGTTACAGAAAACGGGCTTCTCCAACCGCACGGAACTTGCCATCCAGGCGAGAATTGCGGGCATCGTCATCGGAGAGTAATACCAATGAAACTCCATATCAGCAAACGTTCCGGAAAAATGATTCTGCTTTTTGGTATCGCGCTTATCATGGAGTTTTTTCTGTGGCGCTTCCATACCGATGTGGGATATGCGCTGCGTCAGTTTATTGCATACTTCATTCTTTTAGCCTGGGGAGAGACGATCCGCAGAAGGATTCTGAATGAAAGAAGGCAGCGGTTGCTCCTTACGATCTGCGGCATGATGCAGATTCTTTTGCTTGCGGTCATTATCAAATACGATCTCAGCACGGCGTATCCTTTGCTGGAGCGCTACCTTTGGTATTTTTATTACGTCGCCTTCATCTTCATTCCGCTGCTTGTCTATTATGTTGCCGATTCCATCCTTATCGAGTATTCCAACAGAATAAGACAGCTTGTTTTCTTTCTTATGGGAGTGGTTCTGGTTTTACTGGTATTTACCAATGATCTGCATCACCTTGTTTTCCGCTTCCCTGACGCTGCTGTCTATGATCGAAGCAACTACAGCTATGGAATTGTCTACTATCTGATCGTACTGTGGGGCGTACAGTTCTTCCTAAGGTCCGTTTATCTTATGATGAAGCGGACGTACCTGAAAGGGGAGTGGCGTCTTTACTGGATCCCGATTCTGATCCTGCTCTTCGGCAGTGCGGTTTCCCTGGCGTCCTTTACGCCGTGGTATGCGAGAATATCGGGAGGAAGCGCGGTCAGCATTCCGATCGTGTTCTGCTTCAGCATAACGGCCGCTCTGGAATCCTGCATTCAGACCGGGCTGATCCCTTCGAATTCCGACTACGATCAGCTGTTCTCACTGTCCTCCATTGCGGCAATGCTGGTTCATGACGATGAGACGGTCCATGTCTCTTCCGCCAGTGCCAGACCATTAAACAAAGAGCAGATTCATCTCGCCATCGGCGGGAATTACCGGACGGATAAGAACAGCGAGATCATCTCCCGCCGGATCCACGGCGGTCACATCCTCTGGAAAAAGGACCTGACGCAGGAAAACAGGATCAATGAGGAACTGCAGGATACCATTGAGCAGCTGGAAAAGGAAAATGAAATTCTGAATAAACAAAACCTCTTCCGCCAGAAGAGAGCCATGATCGATACGGAGACGGCCATCTACAAGCAGGTGGATGAGAGAATCTTAAAGAACATGATCTATCTGAATGATCTTCTGAGCTCCAAAGAGGATTATCCGGACCGTGTCAGAGAGGCGCTTCCCATCATGATGTATGTCAAGCGCATCACGAATATCGTCATTAAGGAATTCAACCATGAGCCGATTACTTCCAGTGATCTTTCCTATACGTTTAATGATATTGTCCTCAAACTGCAGGAGCAGGGAATCATCTGTTCCCTGTCCATGGAAGAGGCTGTGCAGCTGAATTATCCGGATGTATATGCGATCCTGCAGATCTATGAGAATATCTATGAGAATTACCGCGGGGAATTAAAGAGCATTCTGATCCATTCCGAACTGATGGAAAAGAAGAGCGTCCGCTTTGTACTGGAAGGCGTAAAAGACGTTGTGTTTTCCGACGCGTTTGAGTGGCGCGGGCGCATTGAAACAAGCGAAGAAGACGGTACCGTATATCTGGATTACTGTTTGAAGGGGGTGGCATAAATGTGGTATGTCAGCCTGGGGACGCTCTCGCAAGCCGTTCTGATTCTGGTCATCCTGTCATTTGTCTGTTTCTTCATGTTTTTCTCCTGCTATTTCCTGTCCAGTCAGAAGAGTCCGTCATTAATGATGGCATCTTTACTGGCAGTGGTTATGAACATGGTGACTTACCGGCAGCTGATTTTCCTGTGGAATTATCCTTCTGAAATCGAAATATGGCTGAGCCGGGAAGCCTACATCGCTCTGCTCGGGATCAATGTTCTGTTTGTCGCAATCATGCTGAGATCCTATTACTACTGGAATGTCATGGATAACCGTTCCGTCAAGGAAGGAATGGATTATCTGGATGACGGGCTTTTGTACTACTATGAGGACGGACAGATCAAGCTGGTCAACCGGAAGATGGTCGAAATCATACGCAGTATCGGCACAGGAGGAGTCTGGAATGGAAATGACATTGCCGGAAACCTCATAAAAGAAAAGGAAATCCGGCTGGACGGAAAGTGTTACCGTATCGAGAGGAATGTAGTTCTGTTTGAGCAGGAAAAACTGTACGAACTGATTGCGGCGGATATCACGGAAATCGAAGCGCTGCGTTCGGAACTCACCTCCCGTAATGAAGAGCTGAGACAGCAGGGGGCACAGCTGGCGGATCTCAGCCATACGATTACGGAGACCTCGATTGCCGATGAGATCCTGAAAGCCCGCATCAGCATCCACGATGAATTCTCTTCCCTGATTTTCCTTGCCCAGAAATACCTGAAAGATCCTTCACGGAATGAGATGGAAGTGCGCAAGAACTGGGAAAAGATCTCCATCATGTACGGCAAAAAAACCTTCTCCGAGAATCATTCGGGCTATAACGCCATGTTCCAGGCGGCGAAGGACCTCGGAATCCGGCTGAACATCAGCGGAAATCTTCCGCGCAAGGCGGAGTGGCGGCGCATGGTGCTGTATACGATGCGTGAGTTTATGGCAAACACCATCAAACATGCGCACGGAGATGAGATTCGTCTTAGCGTCAAAGAAGAAGACGGACATGTACAGATGCGTCTGAATCATAACGGCGAACCGCCGCAAAAGCCGGTGCAGGAACGCGGGGGTTTAAAGAATCTGAGGTCATTTATTGAAAACAACGGCGGAGAGATGGAACTCATCTATGAGCCGGAATATACCATGGTCGTACGTTTTTAAGGAGTAGTTATGTCAGAGATAAAAGAGAAACTGAGACAATATATTGATATACACTGGATCGATGAATCCGTTGAATGCATGCTTGCGGAAGATGCGAGTGAGGAAGAACCGGTTCAGGCGATTGTTTCCTACCGTAAGCAAAGCATGAATGCCATGCCTCTATACGGTGCGGCGCCGGGCTTTGTTCTGGACGAGAGTTTCAGTGAATACCTGTTCCGCCAGATCGATGAGCGGCACGAAAAGGATACGGATGTCTACAAGCGGGCAAATCTGGACCGTAAGCTGTTCTCAAAGATACGGCGCGAGAACTACCACGTCAGCAAGTCAACCGCAATTGCTCTGGCGGTGGCGCTGCGTATGAACAAGGCGGAAGCAATCCGGCTGCTGGAGAAGGCAGGCTATACGCTTTCCGAGAGCATCCTCGCGGATGTGATCGTCTCTTTCTTTCTGGAAGAGGGAATTTACGATCTTACGAAAATCAATGAAGCGCTTCTGGAGTATGATCAGAAGCTGATCTGAGTATAATTACATCACCATAAAAAAGTCGCTTTCCCGGCGACCTTTTTTCTTATGGAAAAACGTATGATGTGACTGTAAGGAAAGAGAGGATAATAAAAATGAAAGAAACAAAGAAAATCGTGGAACTGGTGATGATCCTGGATGAAAGCGGATCGATGTACGGACTGGAGAATGATGTGATCGGCGGATACAACCGGCTGATCGATGAGAGAAAAAAAGACGAATGCGAGACGCTGGTAACCACCATCATGTTCTCCAATCAGCACCGTATCGTCGTTGACAGAGAACCAATCGGAAAGGTTGAAGCTCTGACGGGAAAAGACTATTGCCCGAATGGCTGCACGGCACTGTTGGATACGATCGGGGATACGGTGGAGCACATCAGCAGAATCCACCGCTACTTGCCGAAAGAACTGCAGCCGAAGCAGACGATCCTGGCAATTACAACAGACGGTCAGGAAAACAGCTCGCACCGCTATTCCTATCAGCAGATCCGCTCCCTGCTTGAAGAAAAGCAGGCAGAAGGGTGGGAAGTGCTGTTTATGGCAGCCAACATTGACGCGGAAGAATCGGCGGAGAGCATCGGCATCCCCAAAGCGAGAGCCGTGAACTACGGCAATACAGCCGAAGGGTATCAGCGTATGATGAGCGGCGTCAGCAAGGCGGTTTCGCGCCTGATGCGGGATGAAAACATTGACGAGGACTGGAAAGACGAGATCAACTGAAAAAAGCGCAGAAGCGCTTTTTATCTGTTTCAGTCCTTGCGGTCAAAATCCCGATGGGAAGTGATGACACTGATGTTCGGGAATTTCAGTTCCTCCGCCAGATACCTTACAAAGGAGATGGAACGGTGCTTGCCGCCGGTACAGCCCAAGGCGATGACCAGCTGTGTCTTGCCTTCCTCCAGATACATCGGGATGGCATACTGTAACAGGTCCAGCAGTTTTGCGGCAATCTTTCTGGCTTCCTCAAAGGAGAAAACGTAATCATATACTTCCTGATCCAGACCGGTTTTGTGTTTCAGCTCCGGAATATAGAAGGGGTTCGGAAGACATCTGACATCAAAGACGATATCCGCATCCGACGGGATGCCGAACTTGTATCCAAACGAGACCAGCTTGATCTGCATACGGGAAAGCGGAGCTTCTCCGATAATGTCCATCAGCTGCTGGCGGAATCGCTTGGCAGTGGTGAAGGTGGTATCAATGATATAGTCCGCATCATTCCGGGCACTGCTGATCATCTTTCTCTCCCGTTCGATTGCGCTTTCCAGACTGTTGTTGTTACTGTCCATTAACGGATGTTTCCGCCGGGTCTCCTTGTAGCGGTTGAGCAGCTCTTCATCGGAACAGTCAATAAAGATCAGTTTGAAATCAACCTTCTGCTTTTTTAACAGCTGAATTTCATTTTCAAACTGTGCAAACATTTCCCGGCTGCGGGAGTCAATCACGATGGCCAGGTTTTTCCCGGTTGCCGTCTCTTTGGAGAGGGTAGTGATCGGTGCTAAAAACTGCGGCGGAAGATTGTCGATACAGTAAAAACCGATATCCTCAAGGGCATCAATTGCCTGGGATTTCCCGGCTCCGCTCATTCCGGTAATGATAAAGAGACTCATGAGTGCTCACCTCCATGTCTGACTACATTTAATTATAGCACCTGGGAAAGAGAGATTTTTTTAAAAACCGTATTGAAAACATCTTTTTTCTGTGATAGTATAAATAAGCGCTGATAAGTGCAAGCGCCGACTTAGCTCAACCAGGCAGAGCAACTGATTTGTAATCAGTAGGTTGTAGGTTCGATTCCTATAGTCGGCACCATGAATGTGGAGAGGTAGCGAAGTGGCCAAACGCGGCTGACTGTAAATCAGCTCCCAACGGGTTCGGTGGTTCAAATCCACTCCTCTCCACCATTTTCTTATGTTGGGGTGTAGCCAAGTGGCAAGGCAAGAGACTTTGACTCTCTCATTCCCTGGTTCGAGTCCAGGTACCCCAGCCAGTTTGAAACACATGACCCGCTAGCTCAGTCGGTAGAGCATCTGACTTTTAATCAGGGGGTCCGGGATTCGAGTTCCCGGCGGGTCACCACTTTGATTTGCGGATGTAGTTCAATGGTAGAATCCCAGCCTTCCAAGCTGATTACGGGGGTTCGATTCCCCTCATCCGCTCCATGACGAAAAGCAGAGGTCGAAAGACCTCTTTTTTATGCTTTATTGCGTTGCTTTGGCACGAAAATGTACTGCCGACAAAAATGTGGCGACCAAATGGCGACAAAAATCCATTAAAAAGCGCTAATCAAATAGCCCTGTGATATCTTGTTAAAATAACTACAGAAGAATCGAAAGGAAGAGAAAATCCTAAATTCAGACCTAAGTTACATAAGGCGACATCAGTTGATATTGAAAAAGTTAAAAAGGAATCCGAAACACAGTATGTAACACCGTATAAGGATTCCTTCAATCTAAATGTACTTGATTTGTTAACGGATGTCAATCAAGTCGATACAGAAGACCATCATTGGAAAACTGATCTTCCACTACCGGTTTATAAGAAATTGAATAATGGCGAAGAAAGGGTATTATCCGACAAGGAAACAAACTACAGGAAATGATATTCCTTGCAGTACCCACAATTGGGTGAAACATGGAACAATGGCGAAAATAACACAAGAAACAACATGTTAGTCAAAAAAACATGTTTTTTGTTATATTATTGGTGAGGTATCCGAATATGAATGCGAATAACAGAAGACTGGAAATATTTGATATTTTAAACAGAGATAAAGAAGTCGTGGTACTTGATCTGGCGGAAAAGTTCGGTGTAACACCGATGACGATCCGCAGAGACTTATCCGTTTTGGAAAAGCAGGGGATTGTAACAACCTATTATGGCGGAGCTTCCCTAAATGAAGGTGCCGCAAGCGAACCTTCCTTCCTCCTAAAGAACCGTAATGCGCAGCCGGAGAAGCTGGCAATTGCCTATGAAGCAACCAAACGAATTAGGGAAGGGGACTCCATTTACATCGATTCCGGTACGACCTGTTACAATATCGGGCGTTTTCTGAAAAACATGAAGATCACGGTTTTAACGAATTCCGTCCGGGTGATTGAAACACTGGCCGATAAGGATAAAATCGATATCATTCTGGCGCCGGGCATTTACAGCCGCATCTCAGAAGCGGCTCTCAGTTCCAGTACGATCGAGTTCTTCCGGCATCACCATGTGGATAAGGCATTCATCTCCTCTCAGGGGTTTGATATTGAACTCGGCGCAAGTGTACCGGAAGAGAATGACGGAAAGGTGAAGTCATCGGTGCTTTCCATCACCAGGGAAGCGATCCTTTTGGCGGATCACACCAAATTCGGCCAGGTCTTCTTCAGCATTCATGGACTTCCGGAAGACTTTACGGAAATCATTTCTGATGAAGGATTGGATGCGGAAACGGTTACTGCCTGCAGAAAAAAAGGTTTGAAGCTGACGCTTGCTCCGTATCTTGGCAAAAGAAGCGAATAAAACAAACGTAAACGAACATAAAGAAACAATTACTTCGCGTAAATTGTTTGAAAAATATTATCTGTTCTCGTAAAAGCACATTTTTGTGTGCTTTTGTTTTCTTTTGCATGCTATAGTAATGCCGTGGGGAGGACACCAGTATGAAAAACCAGTTATTAAGTTTCGTTCCGCAGAACCAGGAGTGTGATTTTGAACGGATTGAACGTCTTCAGGATAAGATGTATCATCGCAAAGCGACCTTATGTGCGGAAAGGGCGGAAATATATACGGAAGTATTCCGGAAAACAGAAGGGGAAGCCATGGTGCTGCGTAAGGCCAAGGCTTTTAAAGAAACATTGTCACGTATGTCCATCTATATTGAACCGGACTCTCTGATCGTGGGAAATCAGGCCTGCCGCAACTTTGCGGCTCCAATCTTCCCGGAGTATTCGATTGACTGGATCGTGGAAGAGATGGATGAGTTTGAAAAGCGCAGCGGAGACAGCTTCTTTGTGGATGAAGAAACAAAGGCACGTATCCGCAAAATTGCTCCGCACTGGTACGGGAAAACACATAAGGATGAAGTGTTACGGAATCTGCCGAAGATCAATCGTCTGGCGGAAGAGCAGAGCGTACTGCACCGCGGCGGTATCAGCATGTCCGGCGACGGACATATCATTCCGAATCATGAATTTGTCTTCGAAAACGGTTTTGCGGGCTTCAAGCGCATTGCCGAAGAACATCTGAATAATGATGAACTGACACAGGAACAGAAAGATTTCTATGAGGCAGTCATCATCACCATGGAAGGCGCCATGATCTACTGCCAGCGTTTCAGCAAATTCGCAAAAAAGGATGCGGAAAGCTGCAGTGATGAGAAGCGTAAGAAAGAACTGCTGGAGATCAGCCGAATGATGCAGCATCTTTCCGAAGATAAGGTGGAAAGCTTCTATGAAGCGGTGGAAACGGTCTATCTGGTCCATCTGCTCATGATGATTGAAAGCAACGGGCATTCCTTCTCCTTCGGAAGATTTGATCAGTTTGTCTATCCGTATTATGAAAAGGATATCCAAAAGGGAATCATCACCAAAGAGAAAGCTCTGGAGATCATCACACACTTCTTTATCATGACCAACAGTCTGAACAAGATCCGCCCGTGGGATCATACCCAGTATTCCGGCGGTTATCCGCTTTACAGCAATCTCATGCTCTCCGGCATGAAACCGGACGGCACGGATGGCACCAATGAGGTTTCCTATCTCTGTCTGGAAGCCATGGCACTCAATGGTCTGCCGGAGCCGAATCTGTCCGTCAGAAACAACGAAAATACACCGCATGAATTCATGCGCGATACAGCCAAACTGATCCGCAGGGGCTTCGGAATGCCTTCGGTATTCAGTGATGATGTCTGCATTCCGGCCATGTCCTCGCTCGGTCTGCCGATTGAAGTGGCCAGAGACTATACGTCCATGGGCTGCGTCGAGACGGCCATTCCGGGCAAGTGGAATCACAGAGCTACAGGTATGACATATATCAACTTCGGAAAGATTCTGGAGCTTGTCATGAATAACGGTCAGGATCCCGTCAGCGGCATTCAGCTCATTCAGCTCAACGGCAAGCCGGGAAGAGAAATTGAATATAAGAACTATGACGAATTATGGGCGGCCTGGGAACGTTTACTGGAGTTCTACAGTGACTTAGCCTATGACTGCGACATCGTCTGTGACACGGCCTTAAAGGTGTATGATGCGGACGCATTTGCCTCGAGTACCATTAACGATTCCCTGAAGCGGGGAATGACGCTGAAAAACGGCGGAGCGGAATACGACTATGTTTCCTCTTCCAATATCGGACCGAGCGTGGTCGGCGATTCACTGGCTGCCGTTAAGAAACTGGTCTTTGAAGACAAGGTGTTAACGCTGAAAGAATTAAGAGACGCCATGGATGAGAACTTTGAAGGAGCAGAAGGGGCCAGAATCCGCAAACTCTGCCGCAAGGCACCGAAATTCGGCAATGACATCGATTATGTCGATACCATTGTGGCGGATGTTTACGAGTCCTACTTAAAACTCTTACCGAAATATCATACGGAACGCTACGGCAAGGGGCCGAAAGGCTGCACGTACACCATGAGTACCAGCAATATTACATCGTACGTCCCGAACGGCTTTGACGTCGGGGCAACACCGGACGGCAGACTGGCAGGCAAACCGTTAAATGAAGGCGCTTCGCCGTGCCTCGGTGCTGATAAGAACGGCCCGATTGCCGTAATCAATTCCGTCAGCAAGCTGCCGAATAAAAAGATGGCTGGGGGACAGCTATTGAATATGCGCTTCTCTCCGGGCTCTCTGGCAGGGGATGACAACCTGGAGAAATTCACGGCATTTCTGGAAACATTACGTAAGAAAAACATCTTCCATGACCAGTTTAACGTTGTGGATTCCGAAACTTTGAAAAAAGCCAAGGCGCATCCGGAAGACTATCCGGACTTGATGGTACGTGTTGCGGGATACTGCGCGCTGTTCTCTACCTTAATGCCGGAAGCGCAGGATGCCATTATTGAACGGACGGAGTTTGCACTGTAATGATCGGGCATATCGGAAAGCTGCAGCATTACTCCACCAAAGACGGACCAGGAATACGAACGACGGTCTTCCTTTTGGGATGCTCTTTACGGTGTAAATGGTGCGCCAATCCGGAATTCTTAAAACCGACACCGACGCTGATGTATTTTAAGGAGCGCTGCCAAAGATGCGGCTTATGCGCCAAAACATACCCGGACGCGATCATTTTAACGAAAGACGGGTGCCGTATTGACCGTAATAAGGCAGATGCGCCTGCGTTAGTGGATCTTTGTCCGTATGACAGCTATGAAGTGCAGGGGTTTGACTTAAGCGCGGAAGAGCTGGTGAAAACACTATTAAAAGACAGGGAATTCTATGAAACAAGTCACGGAGGCGTGACCTTCTCGGGAGGAGAATGCCTTTTGCAGGCGGAATTCGTGAAGGAGTGTATTCAGCTTTTACATAAGGAAAAGATCCATGTCACGCTGGATACGGCAGGGAATGTGCCGTGGGAGACAATGGAGCCGGCTGTAAAAGAAGCGGATCTGATCCTGTATGATATCAAGGCGTTTGATACGGAACTTCATAAACAGGGAACCGGCGTCGGAAATGAATTGATACGGAGTAATTTTAAAAAAATCACGGGACTCGGGAAAAGTGTCATCGTGCGGATGATCCTGATTCCGGGGTATAATGACAGTAGGGAAGATATCACACAGCGCATCGATTTTGTCTCAGACTGTAAGGTGAAACAGATCGATTTTCTCAAATATCATATTCTGGGTGTCGGCAAGTATGAAAAGCTGGGAATGGAATATGAGCTGAAGGATATCGGCTCGATCGATGAGAGCACTCTGGAATTTGCGCAGTCCTATGCGCAACAAAAAGGAATGAAAACAACCGTAGGAGGATAGATCAATGGAACTTTATCTGGATACGGCGGACGTGAAGAGCATCCGCAAATGGAATGAAATACTGAAGATTGACGGTGTAACGACCAATCCGAGCATTCTTGCCAAGGAGAAAGAGGATTACCTGAAAGTGATCGCTGAGATCAGTGAAATCTTAAGTGACGATCAGATCCTGTTCATGCAGGTGGTCGCAACTTCCTACGAAGATATTTTGAAAGAAGCCAGAGCGATCGCGAAACTGCGCAAAAAGAACATGTACGTGAAGATCCCGGTCACGCCTAGCGGCTTAAAAGCCATCAAGGTGCTCCATGAAGAGGGCATCGGTATTCTGGCAACAGCCATCTATTCCGCTCCGCAGGCTTTCTTAGCCGCCAAAAACGGTGCGGACTATCTGGCACCGTATGTGAATCGCATGGAAAACTACGGGGACGGCATTGAGGAAGTTTTAACGCTGCAGGCAATGCTGGGCAATGCGGGTATGGACACAAAGATCATTGCGGCCTCCTTTAAGAATGTCAATCAGGTCAAGCAGCTGATTGCCGGAGGAATTGGGGCAGTGACGGTTCCGATTGATGTGCTTTCCAATATGGTGCAGCATCCGGGAACGGCAATTGCCGTAGAGGAATTCAGCGAGAGTTGGAAGCGGCGATTTGATGAGGATAAGATCAGTTTTGAATAAATAAAAAAGAACCGGATCTGTTGGTTGGTGGGAAAACCTCCCCCCCACGCGGATCCGGTTATTATTTTTAGATCAGTTTATTGTTTCTGTGTCAAATGAAATGATTTCAGGCAGGATGACTGTCCCCTGAAATCATTTTTACTAATCGGTGATAAGCTGTTCGAAGATCCTCTTCGCTTTCCTGATGAGGACCTTTTTCTCCTCTTATAAAAAAGTTTATAATATAATATATGAAACTGATTGCCAGTGATTTTGATGAGACATTAAAAAGAAACCGGAAGGTATCTCTTGAAGACAAAAAAGCCATCCGCCGCATGCAGAAAGACGGGAACTGTTTTCTGATCGTGTCGGGGAGAAACTATGACATGCTGAAGGATGCCCTGTGGTTTTTTCATGTACCCTATGATTATCTGATCTTAGCGAACGGGGCTCTGATCATGGATAAAAACCATAAGATCATCTACCGCCGGAAGATGGATCCGTCCATCGCCCAAATCCTTAAGGACGAGGTACATAAACGGAAAGTTCTGATTGCGGGCTTTACGGACGGGGTACGCTACAGTGTTTTGAAACATGCGAATTCCTTAAGAGGTATCATCCGTGCGCTCGTTCTGGGAGTGCGTAAGACAAGGGAAGAAGAGATTCCTTTAGAGGATATTGCCAGTTTTTTTATTCTGTCCGATGAAAAGAATACGGAAGAGATCTATCAGAAATATGAGTCGAATGAGCTTCTTTCCGTCGTGAAAAACGTTTCGACCATCGTGGATATCCAGGGCGCTCATACGGATAAAAGCACGGCACTGTTCTTTTTGAAGGACCTGCTGAATGCGGAAGAAGTCTATGCGATCGGGGACAGTCACAATGATTTGAAGATGATTACGGAACATATCGGAATCGCCATGGCAAACGGGGAAAAGGAAGTCCGCGAAGCCGCGCAGTATGTGGTCAGAGACTTTACGGAAGTGGAAAAGATCGTGAATCATGAAAAAGTATAAAGATGAAGTAAGTACACCATACGGTGTGATTCCGATCACGGTTACCATTAAAGGGGTAAAGAATCTGAGCGTCCACCTCAGCCGTAACGGCGAGGTTCTGGTCAGCGCACCGTATCTGACCCCGCAGAGCATGATCCGGCGCTTTATCGAAGCCAACAGCCTGAAGATCCTGGAAGCCATGAAGAAAAGCGCAGTTCGCGCGGATGTGAATTCCGTCTCCGAAACTCTGACGCTCTGGGGGAAGCGATACGACATCGTGTATAAGAAAGGCAGCCCCCGCATCGTATACGGAGAGGAAAGTGTGACGGTTTACTATCCGGATGAGAACTATCAAAACTACGTGGAAGCGCAGCTGAGAAAGCTGCTGAGCAGGGAAGTAGAGAGCCGGCGGCAGAAGTACGATGATATTATTGCCGGTTACCGCTTTGCGCCTCCGGAGATCCGCTACCGCACCATGACTTCCCAGTGGGGGAACTGCCGTCCGAAACAGCAGCGCGTGACGCTGAATACAAGGCTGATCCATTATCCGAAGGAGTGTCTGGAGTATGTCATGTTGCATGAATACATGCATTTTATTGAACCAAATCACTCCAAGAGCTTTCATGCCCTCTTAAAATACCATATGCCTTCCTATCGACAGATAGAGAAGATGCTGAAATAACTGTTATAATGAAGAAAAACGGAGAACAGACATCATGAAATACGATTTTACCACCCGCACCGACCGTAACCGAACCGGCTCCTATAAATGGAATGTCAAAGAGTCCATGGCCTTTCCGGTAGATGACAGCGTTGTTCCTCTTTCCGTGGCCGACATGGAATTTCTCATGGCACCGGAGATCATCTCGGGACTTAAGAAGTACCTCGACACTGCCATTCTGGGATATACCGGTCCGACGGAAAGTTTCTTTGCGTCCGTTGTGGAATGGATGAAAAAGAAACACGCGTGGGAGATTGAAAAAGACTGGATCGTAAACACGCCGGGCGTTGTGTTTGCCTTACGCTATCTTGTAAAAGCCTATAGTACTCCGGGCGATAAGATCGTGATTCTGACGCCGTCCTACGGCCCGTTCCGCACGGTGATTGCCGCAAACGACTGCGAGATCTCAGAGAGCAGAATGATCAATGAAAACGGCTATTATACGGTGGATTTTGAAGATCTGAAAGCGCGTCTGGAAGATCCGAAGGCCACCATGATGATTCTCTGCTCGCCGCACAATCCAACCGGACGCGTATTCACAAAAGAAGAACTCTGCCGCATGGCGGATCTCTGCTTAGAGAATGATGTGCGCTTAGTCGTGGATGAGATCCATCATGATCTTGTGGAACCGCAGTATCATCATGAAGTGCTGGCAAACCTTTCTGAGCGCTATGCGGATGAAGTGATCACCTGTACTTCCGTTTCGAAATCCTTCAATCTGGCAGGCATGCAGGCCTCCAGTATCATCATCAAAAATCCGGAACTTCGCGCGGCCTTCCAGAAACAGCTGGATGCCTCGGGAATTCACGGACTGAATATTCTTGCCTATCGCTCCAGCGAGATCGCTTATCGCGAGTGCGGCGAATGGCTGAGACAGTGTAATCTGCAGATTGCGGAAAACCGCAGATTTCTGGAAAACTTTGTGAGAGATGAGCTGCCGAAGGCAACCCTGAGCAAAGCCGAGGGGACGTATCTTGCCTGGCTGGATCTCAGATATCTGAAATTAACGAAGGAAGAGCTGAAGGAACTGATGCAGAAGCATTCGCTCTTCTTCTCGGAAGGTTATTCCTTTGGAGAAGACGGGGTCGGGTTTGAACGGATCAACCTTGCCTGTCCGCTGGAAGTGCTGAAAGAAGCAATGATCCGTTTGAAAGAAGCCATCAAGGAGGCAGAACATGAGTAAGATTACGGTTGTTGGAAGTATCAATGTGGATTTGACGGTCACCGCAAAACGGTTCCCGAAAGTCGGGGAAACGCTTTTCGGAGAGAGCTTCGGAACATTCTTCGGCGGCAAGGGCGCCAATCAGGCAGTCGCCGCAAGCCGGCTCGGAGCAGATGTTACCTTAGTGGGATGTGTAGGCAGGGATGCCAACGGAGAGATGTGTCTGAAACATTTTGAAGAGGAGGGGATCCGTACGGATTCCATCGCAAAATGTGAGGAGCCCACAGGCGTTGCCTTGATTACGGTCAGTGAAAACGACAATGAGATCATCGTCGTCAAGGGAGCCAATAACTGCGTGACACCGGAGGCGGTGGATGCCGTAAAGGATGTCATAGAGGCCAGCGACATGGTCGTCCTACAGTTGGAAATCCCTCTGGAAACCGTTATCCATACCCTGAAGCTCTGCCGCAATCTCGGCGTGAAAACACTTCTGAATCCGGCACCGTTTGTACCGCTTCCGGAAGAGGTGATCGATCTTTGCGATTACATTACGCCGAATGAAACGGAAGCCATGCAGATGACGTCGCTTTTGAAAGAAGAAGCCCTCGCCATGTATCCGAACAAGATGATTATCACGCACGGTTCCAAGGGCGTATATTACCATAACGGCACAAAAGTGGTTCATGTTCCGGCCTTTAAGGTGGAAGTTGTGGATACCACGGGAGCCGGGGATACCTTTACGGGAGGACTGGCTGTCGGACTGTGTGAAGGAATGTCGCTTCAGGACGCTATTCTTTTAGGACAGAAAGCCAGTGCGGTTGCCATCGGCAAGATGGGTGCGCAGACCGCCATGCCGCGCCGGGAGGAACTCGATTAATGGAAAAACTGCATTTTGATTCCGATTATATGGAAGGGGCGATTCCGGAAATTCTGGAAAAGCTGATCCGTACCAATTACGAAAAAACAGCCGGTTACGGACTGGATGAATACAGCGAAAGCGCCAGAGCCAGAATCCGCGAAGCCATCGGTAACCCGGAAGCGGATATCTATTTTCTGGTCGGCGGAACCCAGAGCAACGCCACGGTGATTGACAGCCTTTTAAAGAGCTATGAAGGCGTTCTGGCCTGCGACAGCGGACACATTGCCGTGCATGAAGCCGGAGCCGTGGAGCAGAGCAGCCACAAGGTAATCACAATTCCCAACCGCAGCGGGAAAGTGGATCCAAAAGATCTTTCCGCCTGGTTTGATGCGTTTGAAGCGGACGCGAATCATGATCATGAAGTCCCTGTCGGAGCGGTTTATATTTCGCATCCGACGGAACTCGGTACACTTTATACACACGACGAGCTGAAACAGATCTCCGAGATCTGCCATAAGAACCATGCCAGACTCTTTCTGGACGGTGCCAGGCTCGGCTACGGGCTGGCCGCAAAGACGGATGTGAGCTTAAAGGATATCGCAAAGTACTGCGACGTCTTCTATATCGGCGGCACCAAGGTCGGTGCACTGTTCGGCGAAGCGGTTATCTTTCAGTCGAAAGAGATCTGTCCGAAATTCTTCACGCTGATGAAGCGCCACGGAGCATTGCTGGCGAAAGGGCGCATACTGGGAATCCAGTTTGATGTGCTTTTCAGCAATGACAACTACATGAAATATGCCCGCCATGCCATCGAGATGGCAGATCTTTTGGAAGAGGGCTTCCGCAGGAAGAACTATACGATTGCCTATGAATCGCCAACCAATCAGAAATTCATTCTGGTGGATGACGAGAAGATGGAGGAGCTTTCCAGACAGGTTTCCTTCTCCTTCTGGGAGAAATACGACGCCACGCATACGGTCATCCGCTTTGTGAGCAGCTGGGCGACCCGGAAAGAAGACGTGGAAAAACTCATTTCAATCATCTGACTGCCCTTACGGCAGTCTTTTTCTTTTATGGTACAATACAGATATGAAAGAGTTTGAGTTGCCCGAAAGAATCACTAAAGTATTAGAGCGGCTGAATGCGGCAGGATACGAAGCCTATGTGATCGGAGGTGCGGTACGCGATTTCCTTTTGGAAAAGAAGCCGCACGATTTTGACGTGGCAACCAGCGCCACACCGGAAGAGACATTGGAAGTCTTTGCGGATCTTCCCAATTATCAGAACGGCATCAAACACGGAACCGTCAGCATCATTCTCAATCATGAAGCGGTGGAAATCACGACCTTCCGCACGGACGGAAGCTATCAGGATGCCCGCCATCCGGACAGCGTGCATTTCATCCGTTCCCTAAAGGAAGACGTACTGCGCCGCGACTTTACCATCAACGGCATGGCATATTCGCCAAAGAGCGGCGTCATCGACTACGTCGGAGGACAAAAGGATTTAAAGGGTAAGCTGATCCGCACGATCGGCGATCCGGAAATCCGCTTTCAGGAGGATGCCTTACGCATCTTACGGGCACTGCGCTTTTCCTCCCGGCTGCATTTCTCTTTAGAAGAGAAAACAAGAGAGGCCATTTTCAAAAAGCAGGAGCTGCTTTCGAGAATTGCCCAGGAGCGCCTGACTTCCGAATTCGAAATGATTCTTTCAGAGGAAGGGGCATTGGATATTTTTCAGGAGTACGCATCCGTGATGCACTATGTCGCGGATCTTCCGTTTGAAAAGCTGACACTGAAAAACGGTTTCTTTGAAAAGAGTGACAGCCTTGAGATCCGCCTGGCTGCACTGCTGAATGATATGGACGCATCTGATCCTTTAGAAGCGCTGAAGAGAATGAAACTGCCCAAGCGCACAATTCATCTTGTCACGCTTTATCTTAATTATCTGAAAGCGGATCTGAGTGATGAGCTGAAGCAGGCGGAAGTGCTGCGCAGTCTGACGTATGAGGAAATAGAGGAACTTCTTTCCTTAAAAGGCCGGCTTGGTGCAGAAGATGTTTCCGCTACTAAGCAATCCCTCAACGATATGCGGGAAAAAGGGGTGTATTCCGTGGCACAGCTTGCGCTTCACGGCGATGAATTAAGCGGCGTTGCGCCGGCTTTACGGCAGGGCGTTCTGAATACGCTTCTGGAAAAAGTTGTCCGCAAGGAAATAAAAAACCGCAGAGAAGATCTGCTTCGTTATGTTGAGGAAATGAAAAAAGACGCCTGATGTGATATTCTATATTCAATAGTAAAACGTCCGGAAAGGAGAAAAAACCTATGTTAGTGAATTTGTTTCTGGCTGTTTTGCCATCCGTGATCCTGATCACATACTTCATGAAGTTTGACCGCTTCAATCCGGAGCCTCCGCGCTTACTGATCAAGCTCTTTCTGGCGGGCTGCTTCTCTGTCATACCGGCAATCATTATTGAGATGATGATCCGGGAACCGGAACCGCTCACTTATGTGAACTACTTCATCTACTGCTGTCTGGGAATTGGACTGGTGGAGGAAGGCGTGAAATATTTCTTTGCGAAAATGCTGGCGTACCGCAACAATGCCTTCGATGAAATCTATGACGGTATTATCTACTGCGTCATGGTTTCACTCGGCTTTGCGACGGTGGAAAATATTCTCTATGTCATGCAGTACGGCCGCTCGGTTGCCATCACGCGCATGATCACGGCCGTTCCGGCCCATGCCATCTTCGCAGCCGCGATGGGGTATTATATGGGATATGGAAAAGCGTTCCCCAAACAGAGAACGCTCTATCGAATTCTGAGTATTGTGATTCCGACGCTGCTGCACGGTTTTTACGATTACATTCTGGGAATCGATTTCGAGTGGGCTTTGATCGTGTTCCTGATCTATCTTGTCTATCTCTATCGCAGAACGTTCCGTTTGATCCGTATCACGCATGATATCATGCCGTTTAAATAAGACCGAAGTGTTTCAGTGCATTGTAAATGCCGTCCTGTAAGATCGCTGATGTTACATAGTCGGCATTTTTTTTGACCGCTTCCGTGGCATTTCCCATCGCCACACCGAGATCCGCCATGCGGATCATCTCGATATCGTTATCCGCATCTCCGAAAGCCATCAGGCTTCCATCCAGCTGAAAGAGTTCTTTCATGACGGCAAGTCCGCTTCCTTTGGAGATATCCTTCATCACGACATCGGCATAGTTGGATTTTCCCTTGACTCCCTTGAGACCTTGAATGACATCGATAGAGGAATAGTCAAAATCATCCTTCTCAAAGATCATGGCCATATTGATCTCTTCATTGTTGTAGGGGTGATAGTGAGGAACCGGGTTGCCGAAGAAACCGAAGGAGTCCTCCATGTAATTCTCATAGCGCAATACGGAAAACATGTCATCCGGACTCTGCAAAGAAAGGGCAACGTGATGCGTTTCACAGAAGTCAAAAAGGGCAGCGACCTGCTCTTTGGAAAAGGCGATGGAGTGAAGCAGTTCTCCCTTGCCGTTATAGAAGGTGGCTCCGTTGGAGCAGAGAAATCCGTCCCACGTAATCTCATCAAAAAGCGGGCTGTCCAATAGATTGCAGTAGGGACGTCCGGTCGCAATAAAGGCTTTCACACCGCGCTTCTGCGCTTCGCAAATCGCAAAGGAAGCGCTCTTTGGTATGCGGTGAATGCTGCCGTCATAGAGTGTCTGATCAACGTCAAAGAATAATCCGGCTATTTTTTCCATGGTTCTATTATACGCGAAAAGATAGGGGAATTGCTATTTTCATAGAATACGGAAACTGTCTAAAAAAAATATTTTTAAAATGTGATTTATTTCACAGTATTTTCACAATTGTAGGTTATATTAAGAGCGTAGAAAGATATTCCACCGAATATCTCTATATAATATTAAATTTTTTCATTTAAATAATTCTCCTAAATCTTGTAAAGAAAAGAGAGCAGACGGGCTCTCTTTTCTTTTATCGGGATTGTACCATTCGCTTTTTTGTGAAAAGCGTTTATAATGAAAGAAAAAGAAGGGGAAGAAAGACTATGTCCGAATTCTGGTATACTTCCCAGACGATGCGGGCGATCAAAGGAGAAACCTTCCGTTCATTTGAACTGTTCTCTCCCATGCACCTGTTCTGGATCGCGCTTGTGATCCTAAGTTCTATCTGGGTATTTACAGTTTATAAGAAGTTTGACGATACAAAAAAGAGAAAGGTGTATGTCATCCTGACCGTGCTGATGCTGGCGGATGAGCTTCTGAAATACATCATCACTCTGGCTACCAATCAGTTCCTCTGGCAGTTTCTGCCGCTGCATCTCTGCTCCATTAATCTGTTTGTGTGCCTGTGGCATACGATTAAGCCGAATACCCTCTGCAAGGAGATTCTCTATGCCCTCTGCCTCCCGGGAGCTATCATCGCTTTTGCGAGCCCGGCATGGCAGCCTTTACCGCTGTGGAACTTCATGCATCTGCATTCGGGAACGGTCCATCTGTTCTTGCTGCTGTATTCGCTTCTGATTCTGGCGGACGGCTACCGTCCTCAGATCCGCAACCTTCCGAAGGTTCTCTTATTCCTCGGAGTGGTCGCCGTCTTTGCGTATGGCATCAATAAGGTACTGGATACAAACTTCCTGTTTTTGATGCGGACGGATAACAACCCGCTGCTCTTACTGGTTTCCAACATCTTCGGTAAGTTCTATATTATCGGGCTGGGTGTTCTGATCAGTTTGATCTGCCTTTTGGTATATCTGCCCTGGGTCTTTATCCGTAAAAAATAAATGCTATAATTAAGATAAGTGAAAACATCAGTCGCTTATCTTTTTTTGACTGAATGCAGGAGTATCATTTATGAAACATTATATTCTATCCATTGACCAGGGAACGACGAGTTCCCGCGTCATCATCTTTGATGAGGAAATCAATATCATTTCCGTTGCCCAGAAGGAATTCCCGTCCTATTATCCGGAACCGGGCTGGGTGGAACAGAACGCGGATGAAATCTACAGTTCCGTTGTTTCCGTTATCTATGAAGCACTTGCCAAAGCTTCCCTGAATCTGAATGACATCTCAGCCATCGGTATCTCCAATCAGCGTGAGACGACGATTGTCTGGGATAAGAAGACCGGCAAGCCTGTCTATTTCGCACTGGTCTGGCAGTCCCGTCAGACAGCTGATCTCTGTGGGGAGATGAAGGCAAGAGGCAAGGAAGAATTCATCCAGGAAAGAACCGGGTTACTGATCGACTCCTATTTCTCCTCTTCCAAGATTAGATGGATCCTCAACAAGATTCCGGACGGACAGAAGAGGGCGGAAGCGGGAGAGCTGCTCTGCGGAACGGTAGACAGCTGGCTGGTTTACCGCATGACAAACGGCAAGGTACATGTCACGGACGTTTCCAATGCTTCCCGTACCCAGTTAATGAACCTCAGAACGCTCAGCTGGGATCCGGAATTATGCGAACTCTGGAATATCCCGATGTGCATGCTGCCGAAGATCTGCAGCAACTCCGAAATCTACGGCACGACGGCTCCGGAATCCTTCGGTGCTTCCGTACCGATCGCGGCGCTTGTCGGCGACCAGCAGGCTTCCTTATTCGGTCAGGCCTGTTTCCACAAGGGCGATGTCAAAAACACTTACGGAACAGGATGCTTCCTGTTAATGAATATCGGCAAGGAAGTCCAGCGCTCTCATAACGGCTTAGTTACCACGGTTGCCTGGAAGGTCAAGGATGAAGTCGACTACGCACTGGAGGGCTCCGTCTTCGTTGCCGGAGCGGCCATCCAGTGGCTGCGTGACGGCTTGAAAGTCATCAAGACGGCTCCGGAGAGTGAGGAGAGAGCGAAGAGCGTCAAGAACACGGACGGCGTCTATGTCGTGCCGGCCTTTGTCGGACTCGGTGCTCCGTACTGGGATTCCGATGTCAAGGGTGCCATCTTCGGCTTGACCCGCGGAACCACGGAAAATCACATTATCCGTGCCACGCTGGAATCGCTGGCATATCAGACGTATGATGTCTTAAAGGCGATGGAAAGCGATACGGGTGTGAAGATTGAAACACTGAAAGTGGACGGCGGCGCAAGCCGGAACAACTTCCTGATGCAGTTCCAGTCGGATCTCTTACAGGCAGTCATCTCCCGCTCCCAGGTTTCCGAAACCACTTCTCTCGGTGCGGCATTCCTGGCCGGTCTGGCGGTCGGCGTCTGGAAGGATACGGATGAGATCTCCCAGAAATGGAAGAATGATCTGGAGTTTAAACCGGAACGCGATCCGAAGGAAATCGAAGAGAGACTTTCCGGCTGGCATAAAGCCATCAAAGCCGCTCAGGCATATAAATAAACGCGAGAGCCTGCTGTATGCAGGCTCTTTTTCAGTCAGAATATTTGAAGAAAGCAGAGTGATATGCTAGAATGCTCAGCGTAGGGAGGTTACGCAAATGGAATATCGTTTTCGCCCGCAGGGAGTCTGTTCCCGTGAGATGATCTTTGAAATCAGCGATGACAACAGGATCCAGTCGCTGAGAGTGGAAGGCGGCTGCAACGGCAACCTGAAGGGAATTGCCAGCCTTTTGGAAGGTATGGAGATCGATGAGGTCATCCGCCGTTTAAGCGGAGTAACCTGCGGATTCAAGAATACTTCCTGCCCGGATCAGATCGCCAGGGCTTTAAGAAAGTATCAGAATAACTGACAATATGGAAATCTTCCGTTACGGCGGGAGATTTTTTGTTCTGTTGGAATTGACAAAGCGAATCCAACCACCTAAAATGAGTGTAGAAACTTGGAGCAGGACACGATCGTCTGAGACGGACTTTAGAGAGAAGATGGCCGGTGAAAATCTTCCGAAAGCTCATACGTATTACTACCTGGGAGTTCACTTGAGGAAATGCAAGTGCGGCGGTTCCGTTATCACCTGAATTAAGCGCACTGAGTATTCAGTGAAGTAGGATGGTACCGCGTCTGACAACGTTCCTGTGTTGGATGCGTTTTTTATTTTTAGGGGAGGAACTTATGGTAAATATCAAGGAAAACGAACAGCTGAATGTCTTAAACCACTCCTGTGCTCACTTACTGGCACAGGCGGTCAAACATCTTTATCCGCAGGCAAAATTCTGGGTAGGACCGGTCATTTCCGACGGGTTCTACTATGACATGGATCTCGGAGATGCCGCCATTTCGGAAGAGGATTTCCCGAAGATCGAAAAGGAAATGAAGAAGATTGCCAAGGACGGCAAACGGATCGTCAGAGAAGAACTGAGCAAGGAACAGGCACTGGAAATGTTCCACGATGATCCTTACAAACTCGACTTAATCAACAATATGGATGAGAATGAAGTCGTCATCTCTGCTTACCGTCAGGGAGACTTCGTTGACTTATGCCGCGGCCCGCATGTGGAAAGCGTCAAAGTTCTGAAGCACTTCAAACTGATCAAGGCCTCCGGCGCATACTGGAAAGGGGACTCCAAAAACAAGGTTCTGCAGAGAATCTACGGTGTCTGCTATCCGACGCAGGAAGAGCTCGACCAGCACCTCTTTGAACTGGAAGAAGCGAAGAAGAGAGACCACAGAAAGATCGGCAAGGAACAGGAACTGTTCATGAGCCACGATTTGGTCGGTAAGGGCATGCCGCTCTGGCTGCCTAACGGTGCTCTGATCCGTAAACAGCTGGAAAACTATATTTATGAAAAAGAGGAACGCCTCGGATACAACCATGTCTATACACCATGTGTCGGTACGGTTGACCTCTATAAGACGAGCGGTCACTGGGATCATTACAAGGAAAACATGTTCCCGGCAATGGAAGTGGACGATGAAACATTCGTTCTGCGTCCGATGAACTGCCCGCATCATATGCTGATCTATGCCAACAAGCTGCATTCCTACCGTGATCTGCCGATCCGTATCGGTGAGTTTGCAACGGATTTCCGCTATGAAGCCAGCGGTGCCGTCAAGGGTCTGGAACGTGTCAGATGCATGTGCCAGAACGATGCGCACTTATTCGTGACACCGGAGCAGATCGGGGATGAATTCAAGCGCGTTGTTAACCTGATCCTGGATACTTACCGTGATTTCGGTATTAAAAACTACAAGTTCCGTTTATCCCTGAGAGATCCGAAGAATACCGAAAAGTATTTTGATGATGACGAAATGTGGAATAGTGCGGAAGCCAAACTCCGCGAGGTTCTCGATGAAGTCGGTGAACCGTATTTCGAAGCTGTCGGCGAAGCAGCCTTCTACGGTCCGAAGCTTGACGTGGAAGTCAAACCGGCCGTCGGTCCGGAAGTGACGCTGTCCACAATTCAGCTGGACTTCCTCTTACCGCGCAGATTTGAGCTGACATACGTTGATGCCAATAACGAAAAGCAGACTCCGGTCGTCATTCACAGAGCCATCTTTGGTACATTCGACCGCTTCACGGCATTCCTGATTGAAGAGACTAAGGGTGTCTTCCCGCTCTGGCTGGCACCGAAACAGATCAATATCATCCCGGTCAACACGGAAGCACATGGTGATTACTGCTATGAGCTGAAGGAAAGACTGGTGGAACTCGGCTACCGTGTCGATGTGGATATGAGAAATGAGAAACTCGGCTACAAGATGCGTGAGAGCCAGATGAAGAAGATTCCGGTCACTCTTGTTATCGGGGACAAGGAAGTTCAGGCAAGAGGCGTGAACGTCCGTCACTATGGACAGGAAGGAACCATGGAAATGGATCTGGAAGCCTTCGAGAAATACCTCGCCGAGGAAAAGGAAGCCAAACGCTAATCAGAATAAAAAAAGCTGATCAGATCGCAATGATCTTAAGATCAGCTTTTTCTTTTGTACAGATGCAGACAACATAGTTCTCATCAATATCCGCATAGGTGTAATACAGGCTCTCATCCACGGGACTGTGCAGATCAACAAGTCCTTTCCCGGTATATTTCAGATAGGACTCCTTGCGGCACCACTTGCGGAAGAATTCGGTATTGGAATCCGGCTCTTCCTCAAAGACACTGCGGGATACCCTTGTGTAGTCCTTGTTGCGGATGAATTCCGTATCAACTCCGATCTCATCTTCATAGAGTGCGCATACCCAGAGGTCTTTGGAATGGGACATGTTGAAATGGGCACAGGAATCAAAATCAGGCTTGCCGTTTTTGCCTAAGATGATATTCGGCTCAATGGCATAGATCCCGGTATAGTCATGCACGCAGCGGATGATGAGTTTTTTCTCCTCGCTCTTTTCCACGTGATAGCGGTAATACAGATGAATGGTCTTCATGGTTTCATTATCGTTTTTTTCTTTGTGACTTACAAGTCTCACGCGGAAGAAAGATGAAGGTTCCGGATTTTTCTTCTTTTCTTTTTACGGAATTGGTGCTTTAATAATGCTTGCGCAGGATCCCCGCACAAAAAAAGGAAGAAAAGATTTATAAAAAAGTATTTCCTTTTTGAGAAGAGCTATGTTATAATAGCAAAGCGGATGGCAAAACCAATAAGGGTAAGCCAAGTTAGCAATCTGGCGCGGTAGCTTAGTTGGCTAGAGCGATCGGTTCATACCCGGTAGGTCGTGGGTTCGAGTCCCACCCGCGCTACCATCTTGTTTAACTTACCCGGACCCTTAGCGCAGTTGGTCAGAGCAGTCGGCTCATAACCGATCGGTCGTAGGTTCGAGTCCTACAGGGTCCACCAGTAAAATGGAGGAATACCCAAGCGGTTGAAGGGGTCGGTCTTGAAAACCGAAAGGTCGGGACATCTCGGCGCCAGGGTTCGAATCCCTGTTCCTCCGCCACTTTATTCATATCGCGGGATAGAGCAGTCTGGTAGCTCGTCGGGCTCATAACCCGGAGGTCGTTGGTTCAAATCCTTCTCCCGCAACCAAATGGTTCCGTAGCTCAGTTGGTAGAGCATGTGACTGAAAATCACAGTGTCGTTGGTTCAATTCCGACCGGGACCACCACGAAACAAGATAACTCCCGTAAGGGAGTTTTTCTTTTGCCTTTTGAAAATACATGGACATATTTTCCGGGTTTGAATTATAATTGAAGTAAGGAAAAGATTTTTTATAATCAATAGGGGATTTTTTTATGGCTAATAAAGAGAAAAAAAGTGATCTGACCAAGAAGGAGAAGGCGTGGATCCTTTATGACGTAGGTAACTCCGCATATACGATGCTTGCCTGCTCGCTGATTCCGATCTGGTTTAAGAATCTGGCTATCGGCAATGCACCGGGACAGCTGAGTTCCGATGCCGCAACGGGTATGTGGTCATTGGCAACGGCAATCGTCACGGTGGTGGTTGCTCTGATTGGTCCGGCACTAGGCGCCGTAGCGGACAGGAAAGGCTTCAAGAAGCCGGTCTTCATGACGGCACTGGCCATCGGTATTGGCTGCTGCGTCTTAAACGGTTTCGCGAATAACTGGATACTCTTTATCGTATTATATGTTGCGACAAAGATTGCCTATTCTTCCTGTAATACATTCTATGATTCCATGCTGAATGACGTCACCACGGAAGAGCGTATGGATGAAGTCAGCTCGTACGGTTATGCCTGGGGTTATATCGGAAGCTGTGCACCGTTTATTGTTGCCTTAATCTTCTACGTGCTCGACTATATGGCACATAAGATCGACCCGACAGTCGCCAGAATCATCGGCTTCTTAGTCACGGCGGCATGGTGGGCAGTCGTAACAATGCCTTTATTAAAGAACTACGAACAGAAGTATTATGTGGATAAGGAACATGGCAGCATCGCCATGGTCTTCAAACAGATCTTCGGAACTCTGAAAAAGATCTTTGTCCATGACAAGAAAGTCCTGCTCTTCTTAATGGCATTCTTCCTTTATATCGACGGTGTCGGCACGATCATCGACAACTGCATCAACATCGGTACGGACCTCGGTCTGGATACGGTCGGACAGGTCATCTTCCTCTTAGCGACGCAGGTTGTTGCCTGGCTGTTCTCTCTGCTCTTTGCAAAACTGAGCAAGAAGTATGATACGGTCAATCTGATTTCCATCTGCATCATGGGTTATTTCGCAGTCTGCGTTTACGCTCTGACGCTGAAGGAATTATGGCAGTTCGGTATCATGGCATTCGGTGTCGGTATGTTCCAGGGCTCCATTCAGTCCCTCTCCCGTTCCTACTACAGCAAGATCATTCCGGCGGAGAACAGCGGCGAGTACTTCGGTATCTATGATATCTTCTCCAAGGGTGCTTCCTTCCTGGGAAGTGCGGTCATTGCGGCAGTCAAGTTTGCGGGCGGCACGATCAATATCGCAGTCGGTTCCCTGACAATCTTCTTCCTCTTGGGTTTCATTTTCCTGAGAATGGCAGACAGGGTCAAGACAGCAGAATAAAACGGATTTCAAAGGCCGGAATCTTCCAGCCTTTATTTTGGCATCTTATCCTGAAATTGAGGTAAGTTACATAAAAAAAGAGTGGCATGAATTGAAGAAAAGCACCTGTTGTGGTATATTAAAACCGTGAATGAAAGTTCTACATAATTTCATTGGAAGGAGAATTAAGCATGGCATTAAAAGATTTATTCAATCAGTTTACTCAGGACGTCAAAGAAGTCGCAAAATCCGTTACGGATAAGGCAAGTGATACGATCGAAATCACGAAGTTAAGTGCAAAGATCAGCTCCGAAGAAGCAACGATCGCCGGTTTATTAAAAGAACTCGGAAGCGCATTACTGGCAAAAGTCGAAGCAGGCGAAATCCAGGATGATGCTGCACAGGATTTAGTGAACAAAATCAACAATTCCAAGAACCTCATCTCCGTCTTAGAAGGCAAGATCCAGGAAATCAAGGACAACGCTGCCGCAAAGGTGGAAGAAGTCAAGGATACAGTGGAAGAAACTGCAGAAGCAGTCGAAGAAACTGTGGAAGAAAAAGTCGAAGAAGTCAAGGAAGCTGTTGAAGAAGTCGTAGAACCGGTTGTCGAAGAAAAAGCAACGAAGGTCTGCCCGTTATGCGGCGTAGAAGTAGAAGCTGACGCAAAGGTTTGCCCGGTCTGCGGATACGAATTCGAATAATTCCAAGAGATTGAGAATAGTGAAAACTCCGCGTGGAAGCGGAGTTTTTCTTTTGCGCCGGAATGCTTTTTCCCGAAGGGTATGATATCATGTAACCATGAAAATCGGATTTGTTTCACTTGGCTGTGCCAAGAACCTGGTGGATTCGGAAGAGCTGATGGGAAGGGTAGTCGCTCTGGGACATACACTTACCCCGAATGCTGAAGAAGCGGATGCCATCATTGTCAATACCTGCGGTTTTATCGAGAGTGCGAAAGAGGAGAGCATCAACACCATTCTGGAAATGGCGGATTACAAGGAGGAGAACCTCAAGTACCTGATCGTTGTCGGCTGCCTGTCGCAGCGCTATAAAGCCCAATTAGAGGAAGAACTGCCGGAAGTGGACCGTTTTATCACGATCACGGAATATCCGGATTTTGAAAATATCCTCTGTGAGGTTCTGCACAGTTCGCCGGTTGTCACAAAGAAAGCGGAGAGGGTTCTTACCACACGTCCCTGGATGGCCTATCTCAGAATCGGGGACGGTTGTTCCAACCGCTGCTCCTACTGCGCGATTCCTCTGATTCGCGGACCGTTTGCGTCTCTGCCTGAGGAGAAACTGCTTTCCGAAGCGGAGAATCTGGCAGCCAGGGGAGTCAAAGAACTCGTGCTGATTGCCCAGGATACGACCCGCTACGGCTTTGACTGGGACGGAAAGTTCCATCTTCTGACACTGCTTGAAAAACTGAATGCGATGGAAGGTTTCCACTGGATCCGCGTGCTCTACATGTATCCGGATGAGATTCCCGAAGAGCTGATCTACGGCATGAAGAAGCTGGAAAAAGTGGTTCCGTACTTTGATATTCCGATGCAGCACGGTTCCGACCGCATGTTACGGAAGATGAACCGCAGAGGGACCAGAGAATCGGTCACAGAACTCTGCCGTCTCATACGGGAGAACTTTGAGCACTCGACATTGCGCACGACCATGATTGTCGGCTTCCCGCAGGAGACGGAGGAAGACTTTGAGGAACTTCTGGAATTTGTGAAAGAGACCAGATGGGACCGTCTTGGCGCCTTTACGTATTCCAGGGAAGAGGATACCGATGCGTATGATATGGAGGGGCAGATCAGCGAAGAAGTCAAGAATGAACGACTGGCACGCTTAATGAGCCTGCAGCAGCAGATCTCACAGGAAAACTCGGAAAAACTCATCGGGGAAGAGCTGGAAGTGCTGGTGGAAGGCTATGATGCCATCAAGGATGTCTACCGCGGCAGAAGCAAGCTTTCTGCACCGGATGGCGTGGATGGCATCGTGTTCATCCATACGGAGAAGGAACTGCAACCGGGAGAGTTCTATCCGGTGAAAATCACCGGGGCGAAAGCCTACGACCTCATCGGAACAATTGAATAAAAAACATGCCCGGGACGTGATGTTCCGGGCATTTTGCATGTTTGAGAAGAAAAAGAAAACTCCCTGATATCGGGAGTTTACGATTCCAATGGCGGAGAGCAAGAGATTCGAACTCTTGGTAGCTTTCACTACGCCGCCTTTCCAAGACGGTGCCTTCGACCGCTCGGCCAGCTCTCCATGCGGTTTCCATTTTTTGTTCGCTTTGTTATTATACTCGATATTTTTAGAGTTGTCACTATTTTTTTCTGTTATAATTTACGTGGGTGATGGAAAAATGACATTTTTAACGATATTATTCTATATTTATATGATCGGTTCTCTGGTATTTACTGTTTTGAATATCATTACGGGTATGATTACCAAGAAAACATTCCGCATGTTGCTGAACTTTATCTGGATTCTGCTCTTAGGCGGTGTGGGAATCATGACGTGGCTCTATTTCCAGGGCTTTGTCAGCACACATTACTACGGCTGGTTCCCGGAAATGCAGCATATCACAACGGGAATCAAAGGCGGCAGCAAGCTGGCGAGCATCGTGCTCTATTCCAATATTGCGGCGTGCGCTTTCTTTGTTCTCTATGCCTTTATCTTACTGATCCGGCTGATCCGCGGCGTTGACAGAGCCGTGGATAAGACAGCGGAATCAATCAACAGGGGAGTGGATGGCATCAAGTCCCGCTTCTCCAAGAAGGAAGAGAAAGAAGAGCCTGTTATGCAGGAGGCACCGGCTGCGGAAGCGGAAGTCGTTGAAACCGCTGAAGTGACATCACAGGAAGAAAACTAGGCAACCGTATGGTTGTCTTTTCTTTTGGAAAAAAAGAAAAACTCCATGATTGGAGTTTACCTGAAATATGGTGCCCCTATCCGGACTCGAACCGGAACCCTCTTCCGAAGAATTGATTTTGAGTCAATCGCGTCTGCCTATTCCGCCATAAGGGCAAGTACCTAAGGTATTATAGCATAAATGAAAAAAGACCCTCAAGGTCTTTTTTACATGATAATCATTTCGCATTCCAGATGGTAACCGGTCTTTTCGGCAACCACTTTCTGGATGTGTTCGACAAGTTCGATGACGTCTTCGCTGGTGGCATTGTCGTAGTTGATGACAAATCCGCAGTGTTTGTTGGAAACCATCGCTCCGCCGACCGTGTAGCCTTTTAAACCGCTGTCATCGATCAGTTTTGCCGCATAGGCTCCGCCCGGACGCTTGAAGGTGCTTCCCGCGCTCGGATATTCGAGCGGCTGTTTGGCGATTCTGCGGTTAAGGAACGTATCCATCTTTTCCTTGATTTCTTCGCGGTCTCCCTTTTCCAGACGGATATTTGCGGAGATGATCACGCAGCTGTGATCATGGAAGTAGGAATGACGGTAGGAGAACTTGAGTTCCGGATTTAAGAAGGTAACGAGTTCGCCGTCTTCATTGATGAAAGTGCATTCCGTCACGACGTCCTTGATTTCTCCCTCAAATGCGCCGGCATTCATGAAGATCGCTCCGCCGATGGAAGCAGGGATGCCATATGCGAATTCAAGACCCTTTAATCCGTGCTTTAAGGCAAACATGCAGACTTCACGGAGCGAGACACCGGCTTCGCAGTGAATCGTCGTATCATCGATCAGACTGATCTGATGGAAGTTGGTTCCGCTTTTGCCTAACAGGATGATCAAGCCGTTGACGCCGTCATCCGGCACCAGGATATTGGTACAGTTGCCCAGGATGTAGTGGGGCATGTCGATCTCTTTGGCTGCCGCAATCAGCTTTTTGATCTGGTCGGTATTTTCCGGCCAGACGGCATAACGGCAGGTACCGCCGACCTTGATGCTGCTGTATTGACCCAGCGGCGCATTCTCCAGATACGGGCAGCCGATCTCTTCGATTTTATCTTTAAATGTTTCGTACATTTATTCCACCTCTTTTACGGTTATACGCTTGCGATGGTATCATAACATATTTCGCTTCGAGAGGAAATATATGAAAACTGAGGTGAATAAATTTTCAAGTGAAACCCCTTGCATAAACGCTAGAATCCTATAAAATATATGTAGAAGCTTTTTTTAACAATACAGAAAGAAGGTGATTAGGTATGCGTGCAAGAGAAACCAGAAGCGCTCTCATTGTATTAACTGCGCTTGATACGCGCGACAACCTGATCACGGATAAGGGGCTTTTTTAAGGTGGTTTAAATTTCATTAAACCACTTTTGTTTTGTTTAGCATTTAAACCAAGGAGGAAAAACAAAATGGACCTGGTAAACAAGAATTACTATGATGCAGCGGCAATCGGCGATCTGGTTGGTGTTGCGGATGCGCTCAATAACGGTGCAGACGTGAATGTCCAGAACGGTGACGGACGCAGTCCTTTAATGAGAAGTGCCAAACGTGGTTATACGGATGTAGTAAAATGCATTCTCGAACATGGCGGAAACGCAAATCTGAAAGACAATAACAACAAGACAGCTTTAATGCATGCCTCCAAGAAGGGCCACCTGTACATTGCCAAGATGCTGGTCAATGCCGGCGCGGATGTCAATGCGCAGGATATCAAAGGCCGCTCTTCCTTAATGAGAGCCGCATTCTTAGGCAACACCGAAGTATGTGAATTCTTATTAGACAGCGGTGCGGAAATCGACGAAGAGGATGAAATGGGCCGTACGGCATTCATGGAAGCCTGTCTGGGACTGAAGTTTGACGTCATCCAGCTTCTTGTCGCACGTCATGCGGATGTCAATAAGCGTGATAAAAACGGCTGCACGGCATTAATGAGAGCAGCTTATTCCGGATATCTTGAATTATGCAGATACCTGGTTGAAAACGGAGCCGACAAGGACATCACGGATAATGCCGGTAACAAAGCGTACAATTACGTACATCAGAACGGTTCTGAAGACTTGAAAGAGTTTTTAAAATAGCAGAGGAATAGAGGACAATTAGAAATGAAAGATTACAATTCCAAAGATATTCGCAATATCGTTTTAGCCGGACACAGCGGATCCGGTAAATCCACTTTTATCGAAGGTATTCTGTTCAACCAGAAACGCGTTGACCGTATGGGAAAAGCGGCTGACGGCACACTGGCCATGGACTATGAAGATGAAGAAAAGAAACGCGGCCTTTCCGTTTACACAAGCCTTGCGCCAATCGAATGGAAAGACACGAAGATCAACTTCCTGGATACTCCGGGGTACCTCGACTATGAAGGTGAAATGGTTGCGGCAGCCAGCGTAGCTGACGGCATGCTGATCATGGTCGGCGCCAAAGACGGTATCCAGACAGGTACGGAAAAAGCCTGGAAACTGGCAGTTCAGAAACATCTGCCGGTTGCCTTCTTCGTCAATAAAATGGATGAAGATAACGCCAACTTCGAACAGGTCTACAATGATCTCAGAAACAAATTCGCCAACACGATCGTCGCATTTGAAATGCCGGTCATCGAAGGCGGCAAGAACGTCGGTGTTGTTAACGTTTATAAGAAAAAAGCCTACTACTATGACGGAACGGAAAAGGATGTTCCGGCAGACATGGCGGATACGGTAGAAGAACACTACAACCAGATCGTTGAAGCAATCGCTTCCACGGATGATGAACTGATGATGAAATTCTTCGACGGTGAGGAATTCACGGAAGAAGAAGTCATTAAGGGCATCAAAGCCGGTATCCACAGCGGTGAGATCCGTCCGGTTTACTGCGGCAGTGGCCTGAAACATCAGGGCTCCGAAGGTATCTTAAAGACCATCCGGGATTACTTCCCGGCATACTGCGAAAACGGCAGTGTCCAGGCATCCTATAAGGGTGAACCTGTGGAAGTCAAGATCGATGAAGCGGAACCGTTCAGCGCGCTCGTCTTCAAGACAGTCGTTGACCCGTTCGTCGGACGTATTTCCTACATCAAAGTCGTCAGCGGCGACTTAACGACAAGCACTCCTGTTCTGAACGTTCAGGAAGGCAAGACGGAAAAATTCAACCAGGTTATCACAATGTGTGGCAAACAGCAGATCCAGCTGAACAAACTCGCTGCCGGTGATATCGGTGCCTTAACAAAACTGCAGGTCACGGAAACCAACGAGACGCTGGCAGCCGCCAACCGTCCGGTGGAATTACCGAAGATCACATTCCCGGAACCGATGTTAGGTGTTGCCATTGAACCGGCAAGTAAGAACGATGAAGACAAACTGAGCGGCGGCTTAAGCAAGATCCTGGAAGAAGATCAGACAGTCAAGATCGTCAAGAATGCGGAAACTCATCAGCAGATCTTATACGGTATCGGTGACCAGCATATCGACGTCATCGTCAACCGCTTAAAGAACAAATACAAAGTTGAAGTCAAATTAACGGAACCGAAGACACAGTACCGTGAAACGATCCGCGGCAAAGTCGAAGTTCAGGGTAAACATAAGAAACAGTCCGGTGGCGCCGGTCAGTACGGTGATGTCTGGATTCGTTTCGAACCGACAGATTCCGATGAAATGGTCTTCGCGGAAGAAGTCTTCGGCGGTGCTGTTCCGAAACAGTACTTCCCACCGGTAGAAGCCGGATTGAGAGAATGCATGGAACGCGGTGTTCTGGCAGGCTACAAGGTTGTCGGTGTTAAGGCAACTCTGTACGATGGAAGTTACCATCCGGTAGACTCCAAGGAAATCGCCTTCAAGGCAGCCGCCAGAAAAGCTTACAAGGCAGGTATGCCGAAAGCAAAACCGGTTCTGCTTGAGCCGATTGGAAAAGCGGAAATCTTCGTTCCGGAAGACTACACCGGTACGATCTACGGCGATATCACAAAACGCCGTGGTATGATCATGGGTATGGACGCAACTGCGGACGGCGAACAGAAGATCGAAGCCGAAGTACCGATGAGCGAAATGCTGAAATATGCAACGGAACTCAGAAGTATGACACAGGGCAAGGGTTCCTACACATTAAAGTTTGACCGTTACGAACCGGCTCCGGAAGAAGTTTCCAAGAAGGTTATCGCTGCAGCTGCGAAAGACATGGTCGACGACGACGAAGACTAATTCGTTATTCAATTACTTACATAAGAGCATGAGAAATCATGCTCTTTTTCTGCGCGTTTTCGTTGACAGAAAAAAGGGGAGAAGGTAATATTTACATTGTGACAGGAAGTCACTGACAAGACTCTGAAGGGTCTATAAACAAACAGACAGAAGAAAGATAACCAGAAGGTATGGAAGTTCTCAGAAGAGGGCAGAAGTACCTTTTGTTTGTTTTCAAGGAGAAAAAACATGAACAGAACAAGACAGATTGTATTAGCCGCCATGTGCGTGGCCATCGGCGTCGTTTTACCGCAGGCGTTCCACGCAATTCCGAATGCGGGCAGCATTTTCCTTCCGATGCATCTTCCGGTACTGGTCAGCGGCTTTTTATGCGGACCGCTCTTCGGCGCAATTGTCGGAGCTCTGACTCCGCTGCTTTCCCATCTGATTTTCGGTATGCCGCCGCTTCCGGTACTTCCGGGTATGCTGTGTGAGCTGATTGCCTACGGCTTCTGCACGGCAATCTTCTTCCGTTTGATCAAAACGGAAAACAAAATCGTCCGCGTTTACTGCGTGCTGTTACTGGGCATGCTTGCCGGCAGAATCACTTACGGTATCTTAAACAGCCTGATCTTCCGTGCAGGGCAGTATTCCTTACAGACATGGCTGGCCGCAGCCTTTACGACGGCGCTTCCGGGAATTGTGATTCAGCTGGTGCTGATCCCGCTTCTTTTACTGGCGCTGGATAAGGCAAAACTCATCCGCCTGTAAACAGCAGGCAACTTGTCCTTTATTTCTGGTAATCTGTGTCATTTCTGTACAAAAGTGACGGATTTGTCATACAATAGGTACTGTAAGAGGAGGTAAGTTGAATGAAAAAGTTATATCGTGTTGAAGATGGAGCCAAGATCCTCGGTGTCTGCGGAGGAATTGCGGAATATTTCAATATTGATCCGATCTTCATCCGTTTAGTCTGGGGCATCCTTGCTTTCTGCTACGGAATCGGTATCATCCCGTATTTTATCTGCGCATTCATCCTTCCGAAGAAATCGGAAGTATTCCACGACGATCAGTTCTAAGCTGAAACACAAAAGAATAACGGAATCTGTGATATGTTACAGATTCCGTCTTTTTTTATTTATCCAGATGATAGAGCTTTGTGTATTTCTCTTTCAGATAGTCGATGAAGTAATGCGGATCAAACGGCTCTCCCGTCGCAATCAGCATCTGTTCCTTCGGAAGATTGCTGCCGCCATACTTGTGGATGTGCTCTCTCAGCCAGTCTTTGATCAGATCAAAGCGGTTGTTGCGCAAGCAGTCTTCCACATCCAGATCCCTGCGCATCGCATGCATGAACTGCGCGCCATACGCGGAGCCCAGAGCGTAGGTCGGGAAGTAGCCGAAGGAACCGTCCGACCAGTGCATGTCCTGAAGGATTCCTTCCCTGTCCGTTTGCGGGCGGATGCCGAGATATTCCTCATACTTTTGATTCCAGATCTCATCCAGATGTTCGGCAGAGAATTCATGGTTGAATAATCCCTTTTCGATTTCATAGCGAATGAGAATGTGCAGCGGATAGGTGAGTTCGTCCGCTTCCGTCCGGATTAACGAAGGGGCGGAGGCGTTAATCGCATCCATGAACTGGTCCAGCGTGACGCCTCTCAGCTGCTCCGGATAGGCATCCGTCAGAAGAGAATAGTTCATTTCCCAGAAAGCACGGTTTTTTCCGAGATAGTTTTCAAAGGTGCGCGACTGGCTTTCGTGCATCCCCATGCTCATGTTGTCAAAGAAATACGTATCAGCCAGCTCATCCGCCACCTGGGCATTGTAAGTCGCATGTCCGGATTCGTGGATCACACTGAAGATGGAGGAATCCAGCTTGTCTTCCAGATATTTCGTCGTGATACGGTTATCGTATTTGGAGAAGGAAGAGGTAAACGGATGCAGGCTCTCGCTTAAGATTCCGCTGTCAAAATCGAAACGCATGTAGTTCATTAACTGCTTCATGACTTTGGCCTGGATCTCACGCGGATAGTGCTTATAAAGGAAGGAAGTGTCAATCTGCTTGGCACTCACCACTTTGCGGATCAGCGGTACGAGCTCTTCTCTGATCAGAGCGAAGAACTTATCGTATTCCTCACAGTTCATTCCCGGTTCATAGTCATCCAGCAGGATATCGTAGTTGGATTTCTGTCCGTAATCGTCGCGGTATTTGAGCAGATTGTCGGTCGCTTCAATCATCTTCTTCAGATACGGTTCGAAGATGGAATAGTCGTTTGCGTGATAGGCTTCTTCCCAGGCGTTCTCGCTGTTCAGGCTGAGCTCACTGTAGGCGACATATTCCTCTTTCGGAATATTGTGTGTTTTTCTGAGATTCTTTAATAATGCCTTCGCTTCTTTCCGCACTGCCGCGTCTATCGCTTCATCTTCGGAAAGATGCGTCAGAATGTCAAAGAATTCTTCGGAATTATTGAGAGAAAAGAGCTCTCCCTGAAGGTAGGCTAAGCGCGGATTGCGATAGATTCCGCTTTTCTTCGGCGCTACCGTCTGCATGTCAAAATACATGGTCGAAAGGGCGAGGGAATAGGCGGAGATCTTCATTTTATATTCTTCAAATTTCTGCAGGTATTCTTTTGTCTCCATATGGACTCCTTTTCTTTTCTTTTTATCTTAACATAAAAATGTGTATAATGATTATAAGGCAGGTGGGTTATGGCTTACAGTGCACACAAAACAATCACATCGATCGTTACCGGGGAAGAATTGAAAGAAGCCTTTTCCAGAGTCGGAGTTACATCCGGCATGGTGGTGGAAGTTCATTCTTCTTTAAGCGCGCTCGATTATGTTGTGGGAGGTGCCCAGACGCTCAATGACGTTCTGATCGATCTGATCTCTTATGAAGGGACGATAGTGATGCCGCTGCAGGATGTGGACAATACCGATCCGAGCGGATGGAAATCTCCGCGGGCGGAGCATTCGCTCCATCAGAAGATCCGGGATGCACTTCCGGCCTATCACCGCAAGGAGAGCGACTCTAGGAAAATGGGTGCGGTCGCCGATAATTTCCGCCGCCGGGAAGGGGTGGTTACTTCCTTCTCGCCAAGCAGTGCCTACGGTGCATGGGGCAAATATGCCCGCATCATCTGCGAGCGCCAGCCGCTGCATTTCCCTCTGGGCGAAGCTTCTCCGACGAGCCATCTTTACGATCTGGACGGATATGTCCTTCTGATCGGTGTCGGCTATGAGAGTGCAACGGTATTGCATCTGGCGGAGTACCGCACGATGGCCAGAGGAATCATCATCCGTGCCGGTGCCGTGGAGATGCAGGGAAAACGGGTATATAAGAAATATCTGGATCTTGATATCGACAGCGAGTGTTTTGCGGAGTATGCGGATGAGATGGAACAGAAGATTCCGGTATCCGTGGTGAAGATTCACGACTGCGAATGCAGACTGTTCAAGGTGCGGGATGCCGTCGATTTCCTCTGCACTAAACTGAAAGGAAAGAGATATGAAGAATAAAGGTGTACTGTATCTCTTTATCACATCAATCATCTGGGGGTCAGCGTTTATTGCGCAGAGAACCGGGATGGATCAGATCGGTCCGTATACCTATGTGTTCTTCCGCTATCTGCTGGCTTCTTTCTGTTCGTTACTGATCTTTTTTATTTCCTTAAAGAAATATCCGTGTTCCTCCACGCTGTTTTTCCGCTCCGTACGGATCGGAATTCTGACCGGTCTGCCGCTTGCGGTGGGCATGGTGCTGCAGCAGGTGGGGCTTGTGGATACTTCCGCCGGGAAGGCAGGCTTTTTAACTGCCATGTATATCCTGATTGTTCCGCTTCTGGGACTGTTCCGCAAAAAGAAACTGGCAGCCAACGTCTGGCTGGCCCTGCTGATTGCCTTGGTCGGTTATTACTTCCTCTGCGTTACGGAAAACTTCAGCATTCAGCCGAGTGATATGATCATTCTGGGCGGGGCACTGAGCTTCTCGCTGCAGATCGACTTTATTGACCGCTTCGGGAAGGAGGCAAATTCCTACGTTTTAACGGCAGCTTCCCAGTTTACGGTCTTATGCGTCGCCTTTGTGCTGATGATGCTGAAAGAGACCTTCACAATAAGCGGTGTACTTCATTCCTGGTTCTCCATTTTCTACTGCGGCGTTTTCTCCGGGGCGATTGCGGAGATGTTCCAGGTTCTGGGACAGAAGAGTACCGCGCCGTCCGTGGCTTCACTCATCATGAGTCTGGAGTCGGTCTTCAGCGCAATTTTCGGATTCCTATTGCTGCATGAGACGCTGAGCGTGCGTGAGGTGATCGGGTGCGCACTCGTCTTCGGGGCAGTGCTTCTTTCCCAGATGGAAAAAAAGGATTAGTCCTTTACGACTAACCCCAACAGTTTTGAAAGTGATACGGCTTGTTCTCTGCTGACGGACAGGCCGTTTAAGCTTTTTGGATTGAAGAGGCCCCCGTCAATCGTGCAGTCGGAAATATCGACATCCTTCAGATCGGAGTCCAGCATCTCGGCTTCCCTCAGCGTGACGTTCTTGAATTTCAAGTTCTTCTGTTTCAGGGAACTGAAGAAGGAGTGCGTGCAGTCACAGTTACGGATCTCACAGTCCTTCCATTCGGTTTCGGAGAAATTGCTGTAGGGGAGGATGCAGTCTTCAAACAGGCAGTCGACAAAGCGGCTTCCTGAAAAATCGGTACCGACCAGCTTGCAGCGCACAAAGTGCGTGCGGAAAAATGTCTGGCGGGTAAAATCCAGATTGGAAAAGTCGCTGCTCTCCAGTAGGCAGTCCACTAAGCTGAAAGAAGATCCCGTATCCGTAAAATCGGTTGCACTGATGTGACAGCTGTCAAGCGTCACATTGACAAGCGGCTCTGCTTTGCCGCTCAGATCCCAGCCGAAAAGATCTTCGCTTTCCAGCATCTCCGCAATCGTCCCTTCATAAAGAAGTTTCAGCTGCATCTTTTTCATAACTTTTCTTCCAATTGACGGGCAATGTTTTCCAGAGCTTTCCTGTCTTCCTCACCAAAGGTATTGAACTGCGGGGAATCGATGTCCAGAACACCCCATACCGCCCCGTTTTTAAACAGCGGCACGACGATCTCGCTGTTGGAAGCGGAATCGCATGCGATGTGACTCGCAAATTCATGGACGTTTGGCACAACTACCGTGTCTTTGGTGCTGACGGCTTTCTGGCAGACTCCTTTGTTCGGGAAAAGATGCATGCATGCGACCTTTCCCTGGAATGGTCCGAGGTTGAGAACGCCGTTCTCATCCAGAAGATAGAAACCGGCCCAGTTGACTTTCTCCTCATAGAATTCCTTGATTAAAGCGGAGGCGTTGGAAAGAATGCAGAGCACATCTGTCTCATCTAGAAACAAAGCTTCAAACTGTCTTACAAATAATTCATAATCCATACGATAAGTATAATATATTTTCATTCTTTAGAACAAATGATATAATTGACACAGAAACAGGGGAGCCGAAAGGCTGAGAGTTTACCCTTAGGACCTGATCTAGGTAAGGCTAGCGTAGGGAGTTTCAGTATTCCTTGCGCCTTTGAAAAGAGGTGTTTTTTTATGAAAACTAGAGACGTCGTTTACATGGGCATGTATCTTGCACTGTTCTATGTGCTGGATGTGATCACTCACATGATTCCGATTCTGAAAATGCCGCAGGGCGGAAGTGTCGGTTTGAGTGTGATCGCACTGTTACTTGCCTCCTACCATCTGGGAGCCGTGAAAGGAATCATGGTGTGTCTTTTATCAATCTTGCTGCAGTATCTGACAGGCGACATGTGGTATGACGGTTTCCTCGCATTCTTCTTAGACTACATTCTGGCATTCGGTATTTACGGTGTTGCTTCCTTATTCCCGAATACCAAATATGTTTACTGGGGAATCGTGATCACCGGATTTATCCGCTTTATGGCACACACGTTAAGCGGAGTCATCATCTATCATACTCCGTGGGCGGGATCCATCGCTTATAACGGACCGTACATGCTTGCGACAACCATCGTGGCATTCATCGTTGTTCCTCTGATCTATGAGAGAGTTAAACCATTGATGAAATAACAGTTAATCTTTCCTCTCTTTTGTAATATAATGGTGTACATGAAACCGAAAGTGAACGAAGAGATCTATATCCAGAGTTATAAACATGACGGCTCGCTGCACCGCACCTGGGCAAAAGGGTATGTTGTGGAGAGTGATGAGGAAAAGGTCGTCTGCATTACGGATAAAGCGCAGGTCATCGAGGCGGACGGCAGACGCTGGGTCACCCGGGAACCCGCTGTATATCTTTTATATTATAAGGAGTGGTTCAATGTGATCGCCATGATGCGCAAGAACGGGGTGTTCTATTACGTGAATATCGCCACTCCCGTCGTCTATGATGAAGAGGCATTGAAGAATATCGACTACGATCTGGATCTGAAGGTATCTCCGGATTACGGCTATCAGATTCTGGACCAGGAAGAGTACAAATACCATCGCCGAAAAATGGGGTACTCCGATGAGATCGATGAGATCCTGCATCATACGCTAAATCAGCTGATTGAGAAGGTAAAACGGAAGGAAGATCCGTTCCGTGAAGAGACGATCAATCAGTATTACCGTCGCTATGTGCAGATGAAGGAAGACGCAGAGTAAGCGGGATTACATTCCCGCTTTTCTTATGTCTTTTTAACATATGTGCATAAATGTAATTTTGCCTAAAAATAATTATTGCAAGCCTCCCCCAAAGGTGTATAATAAAAAAGCTGCAGCGAAGAGAGGCAGCTGGTAGAGCGAAAGAGCCCTGAGGGGACATCGGAAAAAGCTTGAAAAAAGTTAAAAAAAGATGTTGACAAGGGAGCCGAAACGCGA
>JAZQFH010000047.1:0-8695 GCA_045539425.1 Erysipelotrichaceae bacterium | reverse complement strand
CAAAGACGTGAACACCGTCTGTAACTGTTCTTTCGCGGCTGATCGGATCGATGAGATTATATGTGTAATGCCTGTAAAATAGCGTAAAATCAAGCAAATATAGGTATTCATAGTTTGTTCCCGAAATACTCATACACCATGCGTGGTACAGATGATCAGATCTCCCTCCTTTTCCTCACTGTGCCCACCGCAGACATAGATGACCTTCAGCTTCGAAAATGCCTTTGCCATGCGCTCTCCGATTTCGATGACGACCTGGCGTCGGGGGATCGCAATTCCCACCCGCTTCCCTTTTTCCAAAGCGTTGCGGATGCTCTCCATCACCAGTTCCGTCTTTCCCGCTCCCGTTACGGCATGCACAAGGACATCCGTTTTCTGTGAGAGCTCACACAGCTTCCGGCTGACTTCCTTCTGCTCGTCCGTCAGTTCAAAGGGAAGCGTGTACTCCGCCTCTTTCGGCAGAATGAGCTCCTCCTCTTCACCAAACGTATCGTCCAGAAGCACCCGCCCGTAGGCAATGCAGCGGCGGCAGTAAACTCCTTTAGAGCCCTTGTAGAAGTATTTCGGATCGGTATTCAGACAGCGCGGGCATTCTTCCATGGCATTTACAATGTATATATAAAGGAAAAAGAGAAAAAATCCTCAGAAAAGAAAAAGGAATTCCGTTTATTCCGGAATTTCTGACAGTCTTCTTACTTCCTCCAGAAAGCCTTCCGGCCTTCCTTCCAGATACTGTAATTCATATTCTCCGTCCATGCAGGTGAAATATCCCACGTACCCGTTCGGTACAGGCATGCGCACCCCGTTTTCATTCACCGCCACCTGGATGTATTTTTCCTTATTTAGACGGAAGAGACCGTCAATCATATGGAGAAAGACCGCACCGTGCGAAACGATGAGAACATGATCCCCGTCTTCTGCCTCCTCATAGATTTCATCCCAGGCTTTCTTCACGCGCGAGAGCACCATTTCATAGTTCTCCCCGCCGTACGCTGTCCAGTCAAAGGTATGGAAGCGGATGGCATCGATCTCTTCGAGATGATTATTGATGCGCGTTCCTTCCCACGTACCGAAATTGTACTCGCGTAACTCCTTGCGGTAGCTGACGGGAATCTCTCTTCCTTCCAGAAGGATCTCACAGGTCTCACGACATCTTCCGCTGACGGATGCATAGGCATGCTTCAGATCCACCCCGCTGAGTTTTTCCTTGGCTTTTCTGGCATCTTCCCGCCCCTTTTCCGTTAAAGGCGAATCACACCAGCCCTGCATTCTGCCGAGCTGATTGAAGAGTGTCTGTCCATGGCGGACGTAATAGAATGTAACCTGTTTTTTCATCGCTTTGACTCCCTGCTTATTCCTTATTATACAAAATGAGAGCGCAAAGCGGCCATCTTTTCTGACAAAATGCTTTTCCCAGTTTTAAGAGTTGACATTACGCAGTGTTCGAACGATAATAAACGTGTAAAAACTGTATCATTTGAGACAGTTTCAGGGGAAATTATGGAAACAGTAGAAAACCGTACCGTGATAAGGATCTCTGTTACGCCGCTGTTTAATCAGATCAGTAAACATGACATTCAGCGCATTCTGCAGGATCCGCGTGTCACATTTGCGACATTCAGAAAAAACGAAGTCATCTATCAGCCGAAAGAATACCGGAAGAGCCTGGTCTTTCTTTTAAAAGGAAAAGCGCAGGTCAAATCCTCCGCCTATGAGATGCGCACCATTACCGCCGGACACTATTTCGGCGCTGCTGCCCTGTTTACAGATGAGGAAGACTATGTCAGTGAAGTCACTGCCCTCAATCAGGTTTCGCTTCTCTTCTTTGAAGAGTCGCTCTTAGAGGAGTGCATCCGCACCCTGCCTCAGTTTGCGCTCAATTACACCCGCTTTCTGGTCAGCCGGATCCACTTTCTCAACCGGAAGATCTCGCTTCTCGGCTCCCCTTCCTCCAAAAACAGCCTGGTTCACTTCCTGCTGCTTTGGGAGAATGAGTCGACCGACGGATTTGAGCTGCCGATGTCCTATCTGCAGCTGGCCAAAAACCTGAATATCTCACGGGCTTCCCTCTACCGCATCATGAGCGAGATGGAGGAGCAAAAGATTATTGAACGGAACGGCAAAATAATCAACATACTGGACCCTGATGCATTAAAAGCTTACGCGAAATAGGAGATTGAAAATGAAAAAGAAGTTAATTGTTGTACTGGCAATCCTGTGTTGCCTCCTCAGCGCCTGCGCTACACCGAAGACAACTCCGGAAGAGCCGGAAGAAACACCAAAGGAAAAGGAAGTTGTCCGCTTCGGCATCCTGAAGGGCCCGACAGGAATCGGTTCCTCCTATCTTTTAGAACAGAATGCCAACGGAACAGCCCTCAATCAATATGAAGTCACACTGGAAGCGGATGCCCAGAACATCATCGCGTCCGTCGTCTCCGGCCAGCTCGATATCGCTGCCGTACCAACCAATGCCGCCAGTGCCCTCTATAACAAAACGGAAGGCAAGATCCAGATTCTGGCTCTGAATACCTCCGGTGTACTCTACATTCTGGAAAAGGGCAATACCATTGCTTCCCTTGCGGACTTAAAGGGAAAGAAGATCTATGCGACAGGCCAGGGTGCCAACCCGGAATACGTTCTGAACTACCTGCTTTCCGCAAACGGATTAACAGTCGGAACGGATGTCGAAGTGGAATTCCTCGACAGCGCCGAACTGACGACAAAAGCCGCCAGCGGAGAAGTTGACGTCTGCATGTTACCGGTCCCGGCCGCAACGACGGTTCTTGTGAAAAACAGCGAAATGCGCTCTGCCCTCAACCTCAGTGAAGAATGGGATAAGCTGAACAACGGCTCCATGCTGACGATGGGCTGCGTCATTGTCACAAAAGACTTCGCACAGAATCACGCGGATGCCGTAACAAACTTCTTAAAGGAATATGAAGAATCCATCAACTACGTCAAGGCCAATGCGCAGGAAGCCGGAGCATTCTGCGAAAAATTCGAGATCATTCCGGCAGCCGCTGTTGCGACCAAAGCCATCCCGGATGCCGGTCTCATCTTTGTGAAAGGTGCAGACATCCGTCCGGCCATTGAAGGCTACTACAAGGTTTTATTCGAAGCAGATCCGAAATCCATCGGCGGAAAGTTACCACAGGATGATTTCTACCCGGCCGAATAAACAGAAAAACAGAATATTCACCACATTGGCAGCCGCACTGTTCTGGCTGGGCGTCTGGCAGCTTTTTGCCATGCTGATCCACCAGGAGCTCATTCTGCCTTCCCCGCTGAACGTTTTAAAAACACTGGGAAAGCTGATGCTCACGCGTCGCTTCTACCAGAACACACTGACAACATTAGGCAGGATCCTCGCAGGTTATCTGTTGGGAATCCTGCTTTCCTGTCTGCTTGCCTTTCTGACCTGTACATCGCGCTATGCCCATGCTCTATTAGCCCCGCTGATCCGCATAATCCGGGCAACCCCGGTCGCATCCTTCATCATTCTGGCTCTGTTATGGATGGGAAAGAGCCGCCTGCCGGTTCTGATTGCCACACTCATGGTGATTCCGGTGCTCTGGCAGAATCTGAACGAAGCCTACGCCTCTTTTGATGAGAAGCTGATTGAGATGGGAAAAGCCTACCGCATGAACACCTGGGAGATGCTGCGCTACATCTATTTCCCGGGCATGCTGCCGGCATTCTCTTCCGGCTGCGTCAGTGCCATGGGTCTGGCATGGAAAAGTGGAATTGCCGCGGAAGTTCTCTCACAGCCATCCCTGGCCATCGGGACAAACCTCTATAATTCCAAGGTTTATCTGGAGACAGCCGAACTCTTTGCCTGGACGCTGGTCGTGATTCTTCTGTCATTGCTGATTGAAAAGGGAATCATGTTCTTCTTCTCACGTGTGGTGAGAAACAGGAGGAAATATGACTGAGCTTCGAAACATCACCTTCCGCTATGAAGACAAAACCATCTTCGAGAATTACTCCCTCAAGCTGAATGACGGAATCACCTGCATCATGTCCCCTTCCGGGATCGGCAAGACGACCCTGCTGCATATTCTCGCAGGACTCAGAAAGCCGGAAAGCGGAGAGATTCTCAATGCACCCAAACGCCCTGCCATTCTCTTTCAGGAAGACAGGCTGTTGCCCTGGTTTACGGTAGAGAAAAACCTGCTCATCATCCATAAGGATAAAGAGAAGGTACTTAAGATGTTAAAGGAGATCGACGTTGCCCCCAGCCTCTATCCGGATGAGCTCTCCGGCGGAATGAAACGCAGAGTTGCCCTCTTAAGAGCCCTGCTTCTTCCCTCCGACGCCCTCCTTCTGGATGAGCCGTTCAGCGGAATGGATGAGGCGCTGATGAAACGGATGGCTGCCTTGATCCGAAAAGAAAACAAATTCACCGTCGTATCCACGCATTCCCTCAGGGAAGCGGAGGAACTCGGCGGAACCATACTCCGTTTGGCGGATGAATAACGCGGAAATACCACTCCGCGTTCTTTTCTTTTATCTGAGTTTTGACTATAATATAGTTGGTTTATTGCATATTCTATGAATATAGAAAGGGAAGAATCTATGGCAAAACTCAGTGAAAATGCTGTTCTGAAAATTCAGGAGATCTGTCAGAGATACAAGGATGAAAAAACTCCTTTAATGATGATCTTAAGTGATATTCAGAACGAGTATGGTTACATTCCGCTTGAGGTGCAGGAACTGGTTTCCAAGGAAACCAACATTTCCGTTGCCGAAATCTACGGTGTTGTAACTTTCTACTCCTTTTTCTCATTAACTCCAAAAGGAAAATATGTCGTAGGCTGCTGCCTCGGTACTGCCTGTTATGTTAAGGGTGCCCAGCAGGTCATCGACAAATTCTCCGAACTTCTGAAAATCCAGCCGGGACAGACAACGGAAGACGGACTGTTCACATTGGACGCACTCCGCTGCATCGGCGCCTGCGGTATCGCACCCGCGGTCAGCATCAATGGAACGGTTTATCCGAAAGTCAGCGTTGACAAGATTCCGGGCATCATCAACGAACTCAAAGCACAGGAAGGAGCCGCTGCATGATTAACTCCGTTGAACAGTTAAACGGAAGAGTAAACGTCTGCACCAAATGTCTGGATGACAAGATCCAGGGTAATGACGGCAAACGTCACATCGTCCTCTGCGGTGGTACCGGCTGTCTTTCCTCTCATTCCGATGAGATCAAAGCCAGATTTGAGGAAGTATTAAAGGAAAAAGGACTCGAAGACCGTGCGACAGTCAATATCGTCGGCTGCTTCGGTTTCTGTTCCCAGGGTCCGTTCGTCAAGATCTATCCGGAAGACACACTCTACCGTATGGTCAAGATCGAAGACGTCGATGAGATCGTCGAAAGCGATATCCGCAACAACACGATCGTCGAACGCTTATTATACGTTGACCCGGTCACAAAAGAAAAAGTCAAAAAACAGGATGAGATCAACTTCTACAAGAAGCAGAGACGTGTTGCCTTACACGGCTGCGGCGTCATCAATCCGGAAAACATCCAGGAAGCCTTAGGCATGGGCGCTTTCCAGGGTCTGCGCAGAGCTCTCTCCATGACTCCGCAGGAAGTTATCGACGAAGTCACGAAATCCGGTTTACGCGGACGTGGCGGCGGCGGCTTCCCGACAGGAAGAAAATGGCAGTTTGCCTACAATGTTGAAGCGGATCAGAAATATGTTGTCTGTAACGGTGACGAGGGCGACCCGGGTGCATTCATGGACCGTTCCATCCTCGAAGGTAACCCGTTAGCCGTTATCGAAGGCATGATGATCGCCGGTTACGCATACGGCGCATCCGAAGGTTACTTCTATGTCCGTGCGGAATATCCGATCGCGGTCAAACGTTTAAGACTGGCCATTGAACAGGCCAGAGAAGAAGGCCTCTTAGGTGAAAACATCCTGGGTACAGGCTTCAACTTCAACTGTCACATCCGTTTAGGCGCCGGCGCATTCGTCTGCGGTGAAGAAACAGCTCTGCTGAACTCCATCGAAGGCAAGCGCGGTATGCCGAGACCCCGACCGCCGTTCCCGGCAGTCAAGGGTTTATGGGGCAAACCAACCTGCGTCAACAACGTTGAAACACTGGCATGTGTTCCTTACATCTTACGTAACGGCTACGAAGAATTCGCAAAGGTCGGTACGGAAGGCTCCAAGGGCACAAAGGTATTCGCCTTAGGCGGTAAAGTCAACAACGTTGGCTTAGTGGAAGTCCCGATGGGAACAACATTAAGAGAACTCATTTACGACATCGGCGGCGGTATCCCGAACGGCAAGAAATTCAAGGCTATTCAGACAGGCGGTCCGTCCGGCGGATGCTTAACGGAAGAATACCTCGATGAACCGATCGACTTCGACAACCTGGTCAAGAAGGGATCCATGATGGGTTCCGGCGGCGCCATCGTTATGGACGAAGACAACTGTATGGTCAACATTGCCAAGTTCTACATGGAATTCATCTGCGATGAATCCTGCGGCAAATGTACACCGTGCCGTATCGGTACCAAGAGAATGCTGGAGATCTTAACCCGTATTACTGACGGCAAGGGTACCATGGAAGATCTCGACGAACTGGAAGAACTCTCCCAGACAGTCAAGAACAACTCCCTGTGTGCCTTAGGTCAGACAGCAGCCAACCCGATCAACTCCACGATCGCTCACTTCAGAGATGAATACATTGCTCACATCGTCGACAAGAAATGTCCGGCACATGTCTGTAAGAACCTGATGGAATACCACATCGATCCTGACAAGTGTATCGGCTGCGGTATGTGCGCAAGAGGCTGCCCTGCAAGCTGCATTACCAGAACAGACTACATCGCACCGGGTCACAAACTTGCTTCGATGCATATCGATTCCAGCAAGTGCGTCAAGTGCGGTGCCTGTATGAGTACTTGTAAGTTCGGCGCAATTGAAAAGAGATAGGAGGAGTGGTCATGTCTTTAGTTAATATTAAAATTGAAGGTGTCTCCTACCAGGTCGAATCCGGTTTAACCATCCTGGAAGCTGCGAAAGCCTGCGGTTATGAGATTCCATCCCTCTGTGCGTTCAATCACGGAGAATGCAACCAGGGCTCCTGCCGTGTCTGTTTAGTTGAAGCAACCGGTGCCAGAGGCTTAGTTGCCAGCTGTGTCTATCCGGTATCCGAAGGAATGGAGATCCGTATTTCCACTCCGAAGGCAACGGAAGCCAGAAGAAGAAGCGTGGAATTATTACTTTCCAACCACAACATGAACTGCCAGCAGTGTGACAAGAACGGTCATTGCGAACTGTTACATGTCGCCAACATCACGGGTGCCCGCGAAGGCGCATTCCAGGGCGTTCATTCCGAAACATATATCGACGTGCTCGCACCGGGCTTAGTCCGCGATACTTCCAAATGTATCCTTTGCGGACGCTGTATCGCAAGATGCTCCAACGCCCACGGCTTAGGTATCCTGGGCTTCGAAAACCGCGGATTCAAAACATTTGTCTCCCCGGCTCAGAACAGAAGCTTTGCGGATTCCCCATGTATCCAGTGCGGTCAGTGCGTCAACGTCTGTCCGACAGGCGCCTTAATGGAACACTCTGAAATCGATAAGGTTGACGAAGCATTCCGTCAGGGTAAACACGTCATCGTTCAGGCTGCACCGGCAGTCCGTGCGGCACTCGGCGAAGAGTTCGGTTATCCGATTGGCACTCCGGTCACAGGCAAGATGATTGCTGCCTTAAGAAGACTCGGCTTCGAGCGCGTTTACGACGTCAACTTCGGTGCTGACTTAACCATCATGGAAGAAGGAACGGAATTATTACACCGTATCACGGAAGGCGGAGTCCTGCCGATGATCACATCCTGCTCCCCGGGCTGGGTCAACTATGCCGAATACAACTATGGCGATCTGTTAGATCATCTGTCCTCCTGCAAATCCCCGCATCAGATGCAGGGTGCCATCATCAAATCCTACTGGGCACAGGAAAAAGGCATTGACCCGAAGGACATCTTCGTTGTCAGCGTTATGCCATGCGTTGCCAAGAAGTTTGAGCGTCAGAGAGAGCAGGAAAAAGTGAACGGAATCGACGATGTCGACGCTGTCATCACAACAAGAGAACTCGCCAGAATGATTAAGAGAAGCGGTATCTTATTCAACCGTTTACCGGATGAAGAATGGGATCAGGATATCATGGGCGACTACACAGGCGCCGGTGTTATCTTCGGTGTCACAGGCGGTGTTATGGAAGCTGCCTTACGTACGGTCTACTACAAACTGACCGGCAAGGAATACGGCAAAGTCGAATTCACGGAAGTCAGAGGCCACGATGCCGGTATCCGTGAAGCTGCCATCGACATCAACGGAACAGTGGTCAATGTTGCCATCGCTTCCGGCATGAAGAGTGCGAAGGTCTTATTAGACGAGATCCGTGAAGGCAAGTCCAAATATCAGTTCATCGAAATCATGGGCTGCCCGGGTGGATGCATCAACGGCGGTGGTCAGCCATACGTCCGCAGCTGCTTCCTGCCGAACGAACCGGATAACATTCTGGACATCTACAAGGAAAAGAGAGCCAAAGCCCTCTACTCCGAAGACGAACGCCAGACGATCCGTCAGTCGCACAACAACCCGCAGATCCAGGAACTCTATCAGAAGTATCTGGGCGAACCGAATTCCCACAAGGCACATGAGCTGTTACATACA
>JAZQFH010000046.1:0-68437 GCA_045539425.1 Erysipelotrichaceae bacterium | reverse complement strand
TTTGGATGGAATGAGCATTTCATATACAGTACCTTATCCATATTAACGCGATACTTAATTGCGGCATTTATGATAATGGAAAGCACAAAACTGAGAAAGAAAAGAATACAGGCAAAGGAGTCTGTATCGAAATAAAGAGCTATGAAGAAAAGGAGGGAAAAAAGAAAATGAACATGGTCAGGAAACTTGTGAAACGTCTGCTTCAGCCGGGAGTAACACTGTTACTGCTATTTTTGATAGTGAATCAGCCTTATTATCGGCCGAAGCTGGATCAATCATATTTTGCTTTACCTTTTTCAGTTGTGTTTGCTTTCCTGTTCGGCTTGCTTGATGCTGACTGGTCTATTCGCATTCTTTCTGATTTCGGTTTTCTGCTCGGGTACTTTGCCAGTGTATGGGCAAGTGAAAACACAGCCGAAATCGTTGACGGAATGGTTGTGGGGAACTTCAGCCTTCAGTATTTCTGTGCAACGATTGTCATAGTGAACCTGCTGCTATTGCTGTACGTACTGATAACATATTTCATAAACAGAAAGAAGAGAAAAACATACGAAACGAAATAAGAGCAGGCTTTCCTGCTCTTTTTTACGGAGTAATAACTGCTGCGACGCCGGAGTAACATTTTGTTACATCAAAAGGACAGGCAGGTGATCTGCTCGATTGGAGTATAATGATAACAGAACGAATATACCGTTGTTTTTGCATCCGGCATGTCACCTGCAGTAATCCAAAGGAGGCGCACAATTTGATTAGAACCATAAAAAGTTTTTTTGATGCATATACAGAGAACAGGAAAGCAGATACTTTTTCCTTTGAAGGAGTCACTTATAAGAAAAACTCCTTTATGGATAAAATGTGTCTGGCCGTGCGATATCTTCCGATTATCCTGCTAACATTTACCGGACACTTTGTTACTGTAAAAATCTCAGACAGCATTCTTGTGTTTACGGTACTCCAGATAGTGAACGCAGCAGTAATCCTGTTCGTTCTTTTCCTTCTTTTTTATATATTGGGAAAGAAGTACTGTGCTGAGTGAAACAGAATTCGTGCACCTAAATAAAACCGGGATTGCATAGAGCGATCCCCCATTGAAGAAAGAAGGTAGTTGTTGTATGAAAAAGCTTCTGTTACTGATTGCTGTATCAGTTTTACTTTGCGGCTGTGCGGCGAAAACGCCTGAAGCAGATGATCCGGCTGTACCGGAGGAACCTGCGGAAAAATACAGTCTCTTAGGTATGGTGGAACGCACAGACAATCCGGAACGTCCGGTTTACATTCATCCGGGCTTGAAGGAAGAGAATTACTATTCGATGGATCTGGGGGACGGCTCTCAGTTCGAGGGATTTGAAACCGGGGATGCGGTCCGTTTGACCTTGCGGAAGGAAAAAGTGAAGGCAACCGATAAGAACACATATTATGACATTTATAAATTGGATTCTGTCGAGCGCAGCAATGAGATGTTTCAAAACAAAACATCCGTTTACGAACTTTTGGGGATGGAACCTACGGAAATCCTTATTCAGCAATATATCGAATCTGACGTGAAGGAAGTGAAAGTCACGGTCCCGCAGGATATCGAAGATATCATGAATTCCCTGAAGGATATAGCTGTGTACGATGACGGGTTCAGAGAGTACGGTGCGGGAAACTCCGTGGTATTCACGTTCCGTGACGGCACTCAGGAAGTATCCGTAAAGGAAGACTTTATTGTTACAATAAAGCGTGACGGACAGGAAACCGAATACTCTTACCGCTATCCAGAAGAGATGTGGCTGAGTGAACTGGCAGAAAAATATCTGCCGGAATAGTTTGTTAGGTTCACAAAACTAGAGAATAGGAAGGGAGTATGAACAAGATCCAGGATTACTTTTAAGCAATCCTGGATCTTATTCATACTCCCTAAATTTTATAATTATGGTTTATTATTGCTTTATTTATTTAACGTAATTGCGAATTCATCCCCGCCCTTACACTTTTGTAGGAGGACGGGGATTTCTTCGCAATTACGTTAAAGTACTTCTCCCTTTTTATTTCCATATAGGCATCCTCCTTTACGATGTGTGGATATCGCTTATGTTTTATCGAAAATAGCAATATATACAAGCAAAATTTGTGACTATGCACATATTTTGCTTGTATATTGTACCTGGAAAGGTTCAGTTTTTGCGTGATACCGATAATACGAATGGAGGTAAACACATGATTGTCGAATTGCTACCATGGTTTTTTTGGCTACCAAACAAATCTGTAAATGATACATTCAATTCTCTCCATAAAGCGCAGGCAGGAGAAAAAAAGAGGTTCGAAAAAAGGGATTCTGTTATTTGTGAAAGACACGTGAAAAACATTTGGAGCACTTGTGGAAGGGTCCGAAAATACTACCCAAACAAATTAAATATTGGTATAATTTCTTACAGATAAAATTCAATCATATCAGGAGGAAGAGGGATGTTTACATTACTGAATCATCCGCTGATTACACATAAGCTGGCAATCATGCGTGATGAAAAAACAGGAACGAAAGATTTCAGCCAGCAGCTGGATGAAATTGCCGGATTAATGGCTTACGAGATCTCCAGAGACTTGCCGTTAAAGGAAAAAGACGTCAAAACTCCGATGGGAATCTGTCATACATATGAACTGGCCAAGGAAGTGGTCCTGGTACCGATTCTGCGTGCCGGCATGGGCATGGTCAGCGGAATCCGGAATCTGATTCCGACAGCCAAGGTCGGCTTTATCGGCATGTACCGTGATGAGGAAACGCTGGAACCGGTGGAGTACTTCGCAAAATTCCCGAAGAATCTCGATGAAGCGGTCGTCATGGTACTGGATCCGATGCTCGCAACCGGCGGAAGCGCCAGTGCAGCTTTGACAAAGATTAAAGAACGCGGAGCCAAACAGATCAAGCTGGTCTGCTTAGTCGGCGCTCCGGAAGGCGTTAAGAGAATTCAGGAAGATCATCCGGATGTTGATATTTACTTAGCGGCACTGGATGAAAAGCTGAATGAAATTGGCTATATTGTTCCTGGTTTGGGAGATGCTGGCGACAGAATCTTCGGAACAAAGTAATGCCATATAAAAAACTGTTAATGCCAACGATCGTTGCCGCTCTGGCAGCGCTCGTTTTCCTTTTTATTGAGCCAAGTGTAACAAGAGGGATCTTATTCGGATATGTCTTTTCCGTGATCTACCTCTATCACTTGATCCGGGACATCGACAAGATGATCTCGGGAGACACAAGTGTGGCGCTCAGCCAGATTATACGGATGCTCTTTCTCTGCATCCCGCTTGTCGTCTCAGCCTTTTATCCTGATATGTTTCATATCATAGGAGCATTCGCCGGACTCATGATTCCGAAATTCTGCTTCTATGTATCCGGTTTTTTAAGAAAGGGATGATGTTATGAAAGTACAAAGTGTTGTTCCTTATATCTTTGCGGTAACGGGAATCCTCATTGTCCTGCTTCTGATCATTCATCAGAAACTGAAAAATTACGATCCGATGGAGAAACCGAAGGGTCTGGTTCTTCTGATGATCATGGCGGTGCAGATGGTGGATGACATGTGCAGAAAGGACACCAATCCGGAAATTGCCGAGAACCTCGGTCCGTATATCGGCTCGATCTTCGCCTACATTTTCCTGGCGAACATTTCCGGCTTGCTGGGATTTGAAAACCCGACGTCCAATCTGAGTGTTACCCTGGCTTTGGCGGGCATCACGGTCTGCCTGATTGAGTTTAACTCCATCAAGTACAACGGGGTCAAGAACTATGTTCATTCCCTGTTTGAGCCGGTCGCGCCGTTTGTGGTGATGAATATCATCAGCAAGATTTCCCCGCTCTTATCGCTGTCCATGAGGCTGTGCTGTAACATCATCGCCGGCAGCATTATCATGCAGATCATCTATGCCGGAACTGCCACGATTTCCAAGGCGATTCCTGTCATTGGACAATTCAACTTCTTAGGGGTGGCTCTGGCACCTGTCTTCCACGCTTACTTTGACCTGTTTGCCGGTGTCTTACAGGCCTACATCTTCATTACATTAACAATCATGTTCATTGGGAAAGAACTCCCAAAGGAATAATACAGGAGGAAATTATGGAAAAAGGTATTATCGCAATCGCCGCCGCAATCGCAGTCTGGGAAGGCTTCGTTACTGGTATCAACGAAGCAAAAGTCGCTATGCACGCAGTTGACGGCATCGCAAAGAATCCGGAAGCTGCCAATGAGATCCGTTCCATGGCTATCATCGGTGCCGCTGTTTCTGAAACCTGCGCGATTTACGGATTACTGGTTGCCTTATTAATTATCTTCGTTTTAGGCGCATAGTCTCAGGAGAAATCATATGAAAATCGAAGTTGATATTCTGGAGCTTTTGCTGCCGAATCTTTTGACTTTGGTGACCCAGCTCTGCGCTACTTTCCTGCTTTTTGTCCTGCTGAAAAAGCTGGCATGGAATCCGGTCCGCAAGATTCTGGAAACCCGTGCCGCCTATGAGCAGGGGAAACTGGAAGAAGCCGACCGCAAGAATGCGGAAGCGGAAGAGTTAAGGAAAGAAGCGGAGGATAACATCTCCAAAGCGCAGGCAGAAGCCCGCCAGATCGTCGAAGACAGCAGAGTCGAAGGCGCAAAGGCGAAGGAAAAACTGCTGGAAGAAGCCAGAGAAGAAACGGAGCAGATGACAAAGCAGGCCAAAGAAAAACTTGCTTTGGAACGCGCTGAAATGGAAAAGGAAGTACAGAAGGAGATCGTCGATGTCGCTCTTCTGGCTGCCGAAAAACTGTTAAACGAAAAAGTGGACGAAAAGAAAGACAGGGAGTATATTGAAAACTTCCTGAAAGAGAACTGATCATGAGCGGTTTTGACAAGGAAAAGTTCTCCGATACACTTTATGATTTGTTAAAAGAAAGTAAAACTCCGGCAGAGCTGGAGAATATTCTCGATGCTTTTAAACTCGTCAACAAGACGTATGAAAAGCTCAGCAAAGAGAGTGCGGACGGCAAGATGAAGGGCGTCGTTTATTCCGTGCGTAAGCTGGACACGGAAGAAATGAAAGCCATCACGGCATTCGCAGAGAAAAAACTGAACCAGGATGTGGTTCTGGAGAATAAGATCGATCCTTCGCTCATCTCCGGCTTTAAGATCGTCTGTGACAACAAGGTCATTGACGCCTCACTAAAGAACCGGGTGGATGAGATGAAAGCGGACTTACTCAAATAAAGGCGGTGGGTTCATGGAATTAAATACAAGAGATATTTCCTCACTCATTAAGAAGCAGATCAGTGAATTTAAAAATGAGGTCAGCGTCGATGATGTCGGCGTGGTCAAAACGGTCGGCGACGGAATCGCCTTAGTCAGGGGACTCAATTCCGTTATGGCGAACGAGCTGATTCTTTTTAATGATGAAGTTTACGGTATGGCACTGAACCTGGAAGAAAACATCGTCGGCGCGGTCATCATGGGAGATGACAGCCTGGTCAAGGAAGGCGACAGCGTGAAGAGAACCAAGCGTGTCGTGGAAGTCCCGGTCGGGGATGAGATGCTGGGACGTGTGGTCAATGCGCTGGGTCAGCCGATCGATGAAGCCGGCCCGATCAAGAGTACAAAGACCCGTCCGATCGAACGGGTGGCTCCGGGCGTCATGAGCCGGGAAAGCGTCAAGCAGCCGCTGCAGACGGGAATCAAGGTCATTGACTCCATGATTCCGATTGGCAAGGGACAGCGTGAGCTGATTATCGGCGACCGCCAGACGGGAAAGACGGCCATCGCCATCGATACGATCATCAATCAGAAGGGCAAACAGGTCTACTGTATCTATGTTGCCATCGGACAGAAAGCTTCCACAGTCGCTCAGATCGTGGAAAAGTTGCGTGTTGCCGGGGCCATGGAATATACCACGGTCGTTGTCTCAACGGCCAGTGACTCTTCTCCATTGCAGTACATCACCCCGTATGCGGGATGTGCCATCGGGGAGGAATGGATGGAAGAAGGCAAGGATGTCTTAATTGTCTATGACGATTTAAGCAAGCATGCCGTGGCCTACCGTGCCATGTCCCTGTTATTACGGCGTCCTCCAGGAAGAGAAGCCTATCCGGGGGATGTCTTCTATCTGCACTCCAGACTTTTGGAGCGTGCAGCCAAATTAAATGAAGATTACGGCGGAGGATCTCTGACGGCCCTGCCGATTATTGAAACACAGGCCGGGGATATCAGTGCATACATCCCGACCAACGTCATTTCCATTACGGACGGCCAGCTGTTCTTACAGACGGAATTATTCAACAGCGGCGTGCGTCCGGCAGTGGACAGCGGTCTCTCGGTCAGCCGTGTCGGCTCCAGTGCGCAGGTGCGCATGATGAAGCAGGTTTCCAAGAGCATGAAGCTGGAACTGGCTCAGTATCAGGAAATGCTGGCCTTCTCCCAGTTCGGCAGCGACCTGGACCCGGCGACGCGTTCCGTCATTGAGCACGGCAAGCGCCTGACGGAAATCCTGAAACAGCCGCAGTATCAGCCGATGACCACGCTGGATCAGGTTCTGGTCCTCTTTGCGGTGGAAAACGGCATGTGCAAGGATGTTGAGGTTTTCGACATGTTGCGCTATCAGGATGAACTCTTGCATTATCTTCATGCAAATGAGAAAACCCTGTTAGACGAACTTTCGGAAAACCAGTCATTCAACGAAGATATTACGGAAGAGCTGACGGATGCGATTGACAGCTTCAATCAGCGCTTCTTCTCTGAAGGATAAGCTATGGCAAAAACTCTGCAGACAATCAAGGGAAGGATCCGCTCCATTCAGGCAACCCGCAAGATCACGGGAGCCATGGAACTGGTTGCCGTCAGCAAGCTCCGGCGGCAGCGGCACCTTCTGGAACAGAATCAGGAATATGCGAACAATCTTTCGTTAGTGGTAACGGATATTTTAATGCACTCTTCGGAGGTGGAAAACAAATATCTGACCATCACGGAAGACACCAATCCGCTGACATTTGTTTTCTGTTCCGATCTGGGTCTTTGCGGAGGATACAACATCAATATGGCCAACTACCTGGAAAAGGAGCTGGAAAAGAGCGGGGAGATCATCCTCATCGGCTCCAAGCTGCACGCGCAGCTTTTGCGTGAGAACTATCCCATCCAGAAAGAGCCCATCCATATCGATGAAGTGGATTACGACATGCTGGCGGACATGATGGACCGGCAGCTCGTCCGCTATATCAATCACGAGATCACATCGATCCGCATCATCTATACCAAGTTCTTTAATACGATGGTATATGAGCCGACAAAGATCCGGGTGATCCCGATCAAAAACAATGCATCGGATTCCGCGGTGGACATCATCTACGAACCGTCCCCGGAAGAGATTCTGGACGACCTGATTCCGATGTATGTGAAATCCGAACTCTACAATGCCTATCTCGATTCCACAACCTCCGAGCAGAGCAGCCGGAGAATGGCGATGGAAAGTGCCAACGACAATGCGGAAAAGATGATAGAAGAATTAACGTTAGAATACAACCAGGCAAGGCAGACGGCGATTACCCAGGAAATCACGGAAATCATCTCGGCTGCGGATGCGTTAAAGGAGGAGTAGTACATGGCGAATATCGGTAAAATTATACAGGTGATCGGTCCGGTCGTGGATATCCGTTTTGAAAAGGACCACATGCCGGCACTGCAGAATGCCATCTTAATTGAAAACGAAGGCACAAAGATCACGGTCGAGGTTGCCCAGCATATCGGAAACGATGTCGTGCGCTGTATTGCGATGTCTCCGACAGACGGCCTGCAGCGGGGTCTGGAAGCTTTGGATACGGGAGCTCCGATCTCCGTTCCGGTAGGAAATGAGATCCTGGGCAGAATGTTTAATGTTCTCGGGGATCCGATCGACAATCTCGGCGAGATCCCGAACAGTATTCCGCGCCGTCCGATCCACAGAGCCGCTCCAACCTTTGCCCAGCAGCAGACCAACTCCGCCATTCTGGAAACCGGCTTAAAAGTTATTGACCTCTTATGCCCGTACGCCCGCGGCGGCAAGGTCGGTTTGTTCGGCGGAGCCGGTGTCGGCAAGACGGTCTTAATGCAGGAGATGATCCACAATATCGCCATTGAGCATCATGGCTTATCGGTGGTTGCCGGTGTCGGTGAACGCACCAGAGAAGGCAACGACTTATATAACGAAATGAAAGAATCCGGTGTTCTGGAGAACACGGTTCTGGTCTACGGGCAGATGAATGAATCCCCGGGCGCCAGAATGCGCGTGGCTTTAACCGGTTTGACCATGGCGGAATATTACCGCGATGAGCAGGAGCAGGACGTGCTCTTATTCATCGACAATATCTTCCGTTTCACTCAGGCAGGCTCGGAAGTTTCCGCATTACTTGGCAGAATGCCGAGTGCTGTCGGTTACCAGCCGACACTTTCCACGGAAATGGGCCAATTACAGGAGCGCATCACTTCTACGGACAAAGGTGCCATCACTTCCATTCAGGCGGTTTACGTACCGGCCGATGACCTGACGGACCCGGCTCCAGCGACAGCGTTCACGCACCTGGATTCCAAGACGGTTCTGGACCGTTCCATTGCGGCACTGGGAATCTATCCGGCGGTTGACCCGCTGAATTCCACCAGCCGTATGCTGGACCCGCTCGTGGTGGGACAGGAACACTACCAGGTTGCCCGTGAAGTGCAGCAGATCCTACAGCGCTATAAGGAACTGCAGGATATCATTTCCATCCTCGGCATGGATGAGCTGAGCGATGAAGACAAGGTCATCATCAACCGTGCCCGTCGTATCCGTAACTTCCTCTCGCAGCCGCTGAATGTGGCGGAGCAGTTTACGGGTATTTCCGGTAAATATGTCCCGGTTGCGGAAACGGTCCGCTCCTTCCGTTCCATTCTGAACGGGGAATGCGATGATCTTCCGGAGCAGGCCTTCATGATGGTGGGCAGTGTAGACGAAGCCCGTGAAAAGGCAAAACGTTTAGGAGTATAACGTGTTTAAAGTTAAGATCATTACCCCGATCGGTCTCTATGATGAACTGGAGGCCACGATACTCAATGTGACTACGCCGGCAGGGATGCGTGGTATTTTAAGCAACCATATGCCGATCGTGACCACACTGGATGTTGGAAAGGTAACGATCGGACTGGAATCTCCCACGCACTCCTACCGCTACGACTACGTTTCCGGTAAGGGAATCCTGTATTTCCGGGATAATATGGCTACCGTACTGGTGGATGATATTGAACGTTCGGATGAGATCAACCGTGCGGAAGTGGAAATGGAGATCGAAGAGGTACAGGCAAAGATCAGAGAAGCCCGCAGGGATGAAGCGCTCAGGGAGCTTTATCAGAACGAACTCAGAAAACTTAAAATGAAGCTGACAATCAGCGAATAAGAAGATAAAAGACACCGGAATTCCCATGTAGAGTTCCGGTTTTTCTTTGGGGAAAAAGCTTTTGAGCTTTGCGGCGGGAACAGGCATGCAGAATACATTTCTTCAAAACGCAGAAAGGGATCGATCCTATTATCAAACGGTATGTTTTTTGATAAAATGGTAATAATCCATTATTGTAACAATTCGAACTAAAATGCATATACCATCCACAGGAGGACAATGTTATGTCGGAGCATGAGCAGGTCCGGAAAAAAGCGAATACCTACTTTTTTTCGAAAGTTGTTTTCAATTCGATTCTGGTAGTTGTCGGTGCCTTTTTAATTGCCTATTTTCTGCGCCGGATGCAGGATCAGACAGCCGTCTACCGGCAACGTACCAGCAGCGAGCAGGCTTTGAGTGAGGTTGTTGAAATCCTTCAAACTAACGAGCAGGATACGGAGGAGCTGACATCAATCTTCCATTACGGAAACCAGAATATGCTGGGGGATTTAAGCGAGCTTTTAACCAGCGGCATGTTTGACTTTTTAAGTACGGCAACGCAGGAAGAGCGCGTTGAAGTCTTTGACGACATCATCGGACGCTCGGGAATCGACTACCTTCTCATCATTGATGAAGCGGGGAACGTGATCATTTCGCCGACGGAGGAATTCATCGGCAAGAATATCATGGAAAACAACATGTTTACGTTCCGCCAGGTGCAGCGTCTGATCAAGGGGACCTATTCCGCGGAAGAAGGTGTAGTGCCTGTATATCTGAAGAGCACTTACGGAAACTATTATTTCTATTCCTCCCCGCTGCAGATCGGGTCGCAGACGGTGTATCTGATGCTGGGCGCACAGGCGAATCTGCTGGATATTCAGATTGATTCTTTAAAGGATGTATCCGAGGTGTTAAGCCGCATCTCCATCAGTAACGACGGCTTCCTCTTTGCGGTCAATCCGGAAACGGAAACCTTTATTTACTATGAAAATGACGGAACCATCCTGACCGGCAAGAGCGCTCTGGAAGCGGGTATTACCAAAGAAGCTCTTTCCGACGGCTATAACGGTATGCAGAATATCCTGGGAGAGAAGTATTACTGTGTCACAAAGGAATTCAACGGTACGACACTGGTCTGTGCCGTGGCGGAGACCGCCCGGATCTTCTCCAACAACAAATACGTTCTCTTCTGGTCCATCTCCGGCTATATCCTGGTGATGTTACTGTGTCTGGCCTATGCCGTTGTGGTGCGGAACGACTTTGTCCGCAATACGGTGGAGACCAAAAAGAAAGTATTTAAGCGTAAAAACGGCGGCGAGACAATTCTGAATATTTCCATTTTCGAAAAAGTCTTCCCGTTAATGATCTTCGGCGTTCTGATCATCTTCGGCATCTCCTTCTATTCCCAGACGCTTCTGGAGATTTCGGAAAGTGCGGAAAAATCCGCCATTGCCCTGGAAGATGTCAATGCCAGATATCAGGAATCCCAGCGCAATAACGCCATTATTAAAGACTACTATCAGCAGCGCTTCTTAAGCACCGCAAAGCTGATTTCCTATTTGATTGAAGAGGACCCGTCCGTACTGAACACGCCGACGGACCGCTACTATACCAAAATCAACGAAGACGGAGAGCGGGAGTATATCTACGACAGTGAAGGCAGTATCCTCCGCTCCGTGCAGGCGGCGGAACGCCTGAAAGAACTCTGCGCAAACAACTTCATCACTTCCATTTATATCTTTGATGAGAATGGCAGAACCATTGCGACCAATACGGAAGACTGGTACTTTACGCTGAGTCTGAATCCGGAAGATCAGTCCTATCCGTTCCAGGATATTATCGACGGCAAGAAGGATGAACTGATCCAGAGCATCATGGAAGATGATACCGGAGCCCAGTCGCAGTATATCGGTGTTACGTTCCGCTACTACACCACGCTGGATGCTGAAGGCAATACGGTCTACCTCTCCCGTGCACAGGCGGAAGGTCTGACCGGGGAGAGATTTGCGAATCCGGTACACACCCACCGCTCCTTACTGCAGGTGGAAGCCAGCAAGGAAATGATCAACCGGGTACTTTCCGCAACGGATGCTTCGGCCATTCTGTCTTCCGAACTGTTAAACGGCGGATCCATCCTGCTGTTTGATACGGATGATGCGCATACCTGCCTCTATTCGCCGAACCGTGCCGAGATTGGAAAGTCGGCAGCGGAGTTGGGAATGTCAGAAAAAATCTTTACGGGGAATGACTACTACGGCTTCCAGCGGTATAACGGGGAGCGTTACTTCGAATACTTCCACTATACGGGAGACTATTTCGCAGGCAGTACCGTTCCGACCCGGAGCATGTATGCGACGCGCTTTGTGGTAGCGGCCATCACCACGCTGATCAGCCTGGTTCTGATTCTCTTCCTTTCCGGAACGGTCACGGTGACCACCAGGGCAGAGGAAACCCTGTATGAAACCATGAGCAATGCGGAGCTGGAGAGCGGCCTGGATTCCGCCATCTTCAATGTTTTACTGCCGTCCGGCAGAGTTGCCGCAACCACCAAGGCAGCGGCACGGTGGGATAACCGAGCAATCAAATGGATCGAAATGAGTCCGGAACAGAAGCTGCTGCGGATGCTGAGCTTTGTCGGCGGGATACTGATTTTCTATGTTATCATCACGGTGCTGGGAGCCGGAAGACTGTTCGGTGACGGTTCCATCGTTCGCTATATCTTAAGCGGAAACTGGGATCGGGGCTTCAACATCTTCGCCTTAAGCGCCTGTGCCATCGTACTGATGTTCATGTCGATCGCGGTCGCCATCTTCCATATTCCGGGAAGAATCTTCGGGTCGCTCTTGGGTGCACGGGGCGAAACAGTATCGCACCTGCTGCTTTCTGTGATAAAATATGGCGGTACACTCGGGGCACTGTTCTACTGCCTGTACTTACTGGGCGTGGATGCGGCGAACCTGATTGCCAGTGCCGGGGTGCTTTCCCTGGTCATCGGCTTCGGTGCCCAGAGTCTTGTCAAGGATATCATTGCCGGTCTCTTCATTGTCTTTGAAGGGGAATTCCGGGTCGGTGATATCGTCACGATTAACAGCTACCGAGGCACGGTCATGGATATCGGCCTGCGGACGACCAAGATCATGGCGGCCGACGGCAATATCAAGATCTACAACAACTCGGATATCTCCGGTGTGGTGAACATGACGAAGGAAACTTCCATCGCCTCCATCACGGTGGGAATCGAGTACGGAGAGGATCTGGACTTTGTGGAAGCGGTGCTGGAGAGAGAACTTCCAAAACTGGCAAAGAAAAATCCGGCAATTCTGGAAGGGCCGATTTACGGCGGAGTCAAGGAACTGGGTCAGGACAGCGTGAATCTGGTCATCAGTGCCAAGGCGAACGAGAAGGATGTCTACGGTGTCAAGATCTTTATGAACCGGGAGATCTTACGGATCTTCAAGGAAAACAACATCAATATTCCGTTTGCGAACGTGACGGTCTCCTATCTGGAGAAAAGTCCGGACAGAACAAAAGAAAACGAATAACGAAATATAATCAAATGGAGTCGCTTTTCCCAGAGGGAATACTGAAAAACGGCTCCGTTTTTCTTAAAAGAGACAGGAGAGAAGAGGATGAGCAGAACAGTGGAGAAACAGTATTCAACCGGGGAATTGCTGAAAAGGTTTTTTCCGTATTTACGGAAGTATTGGAAATACATGGCTTTTGATCTGTTCTGCGCCTCACTGACGACGCTTTGCGATATTGCGCTTCCGAAGATCATGAGCAGACTGACCAATACGGCCATGTATGAGCCTGCTTCACTGACGGTGTCCTTAATCACAAAGCTGGCATTCCTGTATATCGTACTGCGCTTAGTGGATGCGGCAGCCTATTACTACATGAGCTCAATCGGTCACATCATGGGGGTCTATATTGAGACGGACATGCGGACGGATGCGTTCCGTCATCTGGAATACATGTCAGACAGCTACTATGCCAATACCAAGATCGGAACCATCATGGGCCGGATTACCAGTGACCTTTTTGACATCACGGAATTTGCCCATCACTGTCCGGAGGAATTCTTCATTGCGCTGATCAAGATCACGGTCTCCTTTGCGATCTTATGTCGCAGCAATATCCCTCTCACGCTCATCATCTTTGCCTGCGTACCGCTCATGGTCGTCGTGTCTTCCAAGCTGAGCCACAATTTCCGCGTGGCGACAAGGAAGCAGCGCCAGCAGATCGGGGCACTCAATGCGAACGTTGAAGATTCCCTTCTGGGAGAGAAAGTCGTTAAAGCTTTCTCGGCGGAGGAGCATGAACTGGAGAAATTCGAAGAGGACAATCAGCTCTTTAAGGAAATCAAGAAAGAGCGCTATTATGCGATGGCGAACTACAATATGTCCACGCGCTTATTTGACGGTCTGATGTATTCCGTTACGATCCTTTCCGGCGGCATGTTCCTGGTAAAAGGCTATATCAATGCCGGGGATCTGGTGGCCTATATTCTTTATGTGTCCTCGCTCATTGCGACAATTCGCCGCATCGTGGAATATGCGGAGCAGTTCCAGTCCGGCATCACCGGCATCGAGCGCTTTCTGCAGATCATGGATACCCCGATCGACATCTATGACAAGGAAGGTGCCAAAGAACTGGAAGTCAAAGAAGGTCATATCCGCTTTGAGAATGTCACCTTTGAATATCCGGATGACCATAACCGCGTGTTAAGCCATCTGAATATCGATATCGCACCGGGCGAGAACCTGGCGCTGGTCGGGGAGAGCGGCGGCGGCAAGACCACACTGTCTTCATTGATTCCGCGCTTCTATGACGTCTCGGAAGGCAGGATCACCATCGACGGACAGAATGTTCAGGATGTGACGCTGCACTCTTTGCGCTCGGCCATCGGCATCGTGCAGCAGGATGTTTACCTCTTCTCCGGTACGGTATTTGAGAATATCGCCTACGGGAAGTTCAATGCGACGGAAGAGGAAGTTATTGCGGCAGCGAAACTGGCCGGGGCGGACGAATTCATACGTCAGCTCAAGGACGGCTATCACTCCTATGTGGGAGAAAGGGGCGTCAAGCTTTCGGGCGGACAGAAGCAGCGCATCGCCATTGCGCGTGTCTTCTTAAAGAACCCGCCGATCCTCTTGCTCGATGAAGCGACCAGTGCACTGGACAATGAGAGTGAGATCCTGATTGAGAAGAGTTTAAAGAAACTGGCAAAGGGAAGAACCACCCTGACCATTGCCCACCGCTTAACGACCATCAAAGATGCGGACCGCATTCTGGTCTTAGGGAAAAACGGCATTGAGGAAGAAGGAACGCATGAAGAGCTGCTTTCAAAGAAGGGAACTTACTACCGTCTTTGGAATGGTGCTTATGAAGAAGAATAAGGGGGAGATTGAAATATCTCCTTTTTCAGTGGAAAAAAACGCATTTGGGAGAATGCGGAAAACGCCCGTAGAAAAGGGCATTTTCATCGATTTTTTCTGTTTACATCGGCCATGAAATTCGATATAATATACGGGCGAGTAGGTATAAACTTATATTTACTCCTTGGCAGAAATGCCCAATAGACCATAAGGAGGTGCACAATGAGACAGTACGAAGTAATGTACATCTTAAAGGCAGATCTGGAAGACGCAAAGCGTCAGGAAGTTGTTGACACACTGCATGCCATCATCACAAATGAAAACGGCACGATCGACAACGTTGATGAATGGGGTCTGAAAGATTTCGCTTATGAGATTGATCACATGAAAAAAGGTTACTATGTTGTCGTTAAAGTCAGCTGCGAAACTGATACGATCAAGGAATTTGACCGTTTAGCGCGTATTAACCCGAATGTTGTTCGTCATATGATCGTCAACATGGAAGAAATGCAGTAATTTCAAATTAAGGAGGCAACCAATGAATCGAGTTGAATTAGTTGGAAGATTAACTAAGGACGTTGAAGTCACAAAAACACCACAACAAACTTCACTTGCAAGATTTACAGTTGCAGTAAACCGTCGTTTTAACAGAGACCAGACAGATTTCATTAACTGTGTTGCCTGGAGACAGACGGCAGACTTCTTAGGAAGATATGCCAAAAAGGGAGCTTTGGTTTCCATCGAAGGTTCCATCCAGACATCCAATTATGATAATCCGACTACAGGCCAAAGGGTTTATAGAACTGAAGTTTCTGTCGACAATGCGCAGTTATTAGAGAGTAGAGCAGTATCGGAAGCTCGTGCCAATACAGGTTATCAGAGCGACTATACTCCGCAGAACAATTCGGGATATTATCAGGATAATAGCCCGATGATGGACGATTTCCCATCTGAACCGTCACTGGATATTTCGGATGAGGATCTGCCATTCTAGATGAAAGGAGATTTCCATGGCTTTTAAGAAACAGAGACAGGGCCGTAAAAAAGTTTGCTACTTCACAAAGAATAATATCAAATACATCGACTACAAGGATGTTGAATTATTAAAGCGTTTCATCTCCAGCAACGGTAAAATCATGCCGAGAAGAGTAACTGGAACAAGCGCAAAGTATCAGAGAATGCTGGCAACAGCGATCAAGCGTGCTCGTCAGATGGCTTTGTTACCATACGTAGCAGACTAATCGATCAGTCACACACAGGGGGATCCGTAAGGAGACCCCTTTTTCTTTTTCCTCTTTTCCGCTATGATGAAGACGGTATGAAATATCGGAATGTGATTTTTGATCTATACGGAACTCTGGTTGACATCCGCACGGATGAAGCGTCCTTTGCGTTCTGGAAAACAATCCGTCAGCTCTTGCGCAGCTGTCATGCGGAATATAAGATCCGTGAAGTGCGGGATCTCTATTTTCAGCTGATCCAAGAGGAGTTTGAAAAGCGGACAGATTCAGAGTATCCGGAGATTGAACTGCGCGATATTTTCCGGGAAATATTACAGCGGAAAAATGTCACGCTGAGTGATGAGGAAATCGACGCTTTTGCCATGAAGTTCCGCAAAGCTTCCTATCAGCGCTTCGGCCTGTACCCGGGTGTGACGGATCTTTTGAAATATCTGAAAGAGCAGAAAGTCAGAGTCATTCTGTTATCCAATGCGCAGGAATGCTTCACGCTTACGGAACTCAGAGAACTCGGCTTACTGCCGTATCTGGATGATGTCTTTCTCTCTTCGACTTACGGTTACGCAAAACCGGGGAAGGAATTCTTTGAGATCATGCTGAAAAAGACGGGAATTGATGTGAAGGAATCCGTCATGATTGGAAATGATTATAAAAGCGACATGCTGGGTGCGGCGAGAGTCGGGCTGGATGGAATCTACATCCATCAGGCCATCTCTTCCAAAATCAAGGGAGACTTCCCGGCGGTATGTAAAATCATGGACGGGGATGTAGGAAAGATACGGGAGTATCTGGAAAAAGTTAACGGATCAAATGAAAAAATTCAGTCAGCGACTGAACTCTTTGATTGATGAAAACGATAAACGGAAAACTATTCCGCTTTGTCGGAGGGAAGTGAGATTCCAGCGCACTTTCTGGCTTCTTCCAGAATCCGGACGATGGTGAGAACCGTTTCCTTCTCCTTCCGGTAGATACTTTCGTCGTGATCCCTGAGGCACGTGATGATGCGCTCCATATTCTGGATGGATGATGCGGCAGTGAATTCCGTCTGCTCCATATTCTGTTTTGTGAGAATGACTTTATCTCCTTCACGTGACATTGTTTTCTGTATACAGAGAGAACCTTTTTCACCCTGCAGAAGAAGGGTGTTCGGGGCAGTCGTGCATTTGGAAACGCAGAGTTCCGCCAGCATGTCGTTATATTTCAGAATGAGCTCTCCGGAGGTGTCAATCCCGCGCTCCACGTTTGCCGCATAGAGTACCTGTACGGGAGAGCCGAACAAAAGGGTGGAAAGCGCAATGTTGTAGACGTTCATATCCATCAGTGCCCCGCCTTCCATTTCAACCGAGAAGACATTCGGAGTTTCCCCGCTCAAAAATGCATCGTAGCGGCGGGAGTACTTACTCAGATTAGCTTTGAACAGATGGACTCTGCCGAGATCACAAAGATGTTTCTGAATCAGTTGGAAGTGTCCGTATTCGCGGGAGATGGACATGTCAAACAGGAAGACATGGTTCTTTCCCGCCAGCGCAAAGAGTTCTTCCGCCTGGCGCAGCGTGGCACAGAACGGCTTTTCATTTATAACGTTTTTACCGTAGGAGAGTGCCGCTTTTGCCTGCGGGTAATGCAGGGCATTCGGGCTGAGCAGGTAAACGGTGTCAATGTCCGGATCCTGATACAGCTCCTTCTCATTGGTATAGATCTTCGGAATATTGTATTTCTCCGCAAACGGTCTGGCTTTTTCATACGTGCGGGAATAGATGGCGGAAACACTGACATCCGGATAGTCTTTCAGACTGTCAAAGAACCAGGGGATGATGGTGCTGGTGGAAATGATACCGATTTTCATAAGAGGAGTCCTCCTTACTGTTATTGTAATACAGCGAAGCACTGCATTATTTATGAATTGAATGGAAAAAGGGGATATATTCAAAGGAAAGGGAGTGCCGCAGATATTATAATATAAAAGGATAATAGAAAAGAGGGACTGTGTATGAGTAACAGAGGAGATATCTATGATTACATTCTGGAGTCAGGCGCAACGGTAAGAAAGATACTGGATGAACGTGAAGTCATGCAGGAAGCCGTGGAGTATGCGCTGAAGAAGAAAATCAGAAAAATCGTCATTGTCGGTTCCGGAACGTCGTATCATGCAGCATTGGCGGCCAGACGTGCGATGGAATATGAATTGCAGATACCGGTGGAAGCCATGTATCCGCTGACGTTTAAGGATGATCACTGCGTCGTGGAAGAAGGTACACTGGTGATCGGAATCTCCCAGTACGGACATTCCACATCAACGATACTGGCACTGGAACATGCCATGAAACATAATCTGCCGACAATCGGCTTATCGGAGATTCCGGAGTGTCCGGTCGTGGATAATGCCGAATGTTTCCTGCCGTTAAACTGCGGAGAGGAAACCGCCGGTCCGAAAACCAAGGGCTTCATCGGTTCCATTGCGACCTTAACGGTCTTTGCCGGAGAACTGGCCAAGCTGCGTGGAAGAGATGAGATCGCCATTGAGGAAGTGTATGAACGCTTACTGGCATCGAGTGAGAACTTAAGCGACATTGCCGAAAAGGCAACCATCTGGGTTAAGCAAAACATGGACGAGCTGAAGAAGGCCAAACGGATCGTCATTGTGGGGTATGAAGGAAATCTCGGAGCGGTCTATGAAGGAAGTCTGAAGATTCTGGAAGGCGTGCGCTGCTCCGTGACCGGATATCAGACGGAAGAGTTCTATCACGGCATCTACCATTCCATCTATGAGAATGACTATATTATCTATCTCGGTTCAAAGAGTGAATACTATGACAGAATGAAGCGGATGTACCGCTACTTCAAGGAAGAGCGTCATGCCCATCAGTTTATGATCACAAGCGATACAACTTTCATCGACGCACCGAATACCTTCTGCTATCCGTTTAAGGATGACAGGGATTTCTCTACCATGGAATATGTGATCCCGCTTCAGGTCATCACCAAATGGGTCAGCGTGGAGCTCGGCATTGACTGCAATATCCCGAGCGATCCGCAGTTCCATGAAAAGATGGGTAGCTATGTATGATCAAGGCAGTGCTGTTTGATTTTGACGGTGTGCTCTTTGATACCGAAACCTATGACAATAAACTGTTACGGGACTATCTGATTTCGATTGACTCCCCGATTCCGGGAGACCGTATGAAACTGCTGATCTGCTCCGATAAGACAAAGGACATCTTTGATGAAGTGATTGCGGGATATGAGGATCAGGTGGATAAGGAAAGCTTCAAGCAGGGGCTGATTGCGGATATCAGTGAAAAGCGCAGACACCTGCCGTTTGCCGATCTCGTCTTTGAAGATACGCAGAGATGTGTCAGGTGGCTGAAAGAGCAGGGGTACCGGATTGCCTGTGCTTCCTCTTCTTCGCTCGAATATGTTCAGACAGGTCTGAAAGAAGGCAAGGTGGCAGAGTACTTTGACTTAATGGTGAGCGGGGATGACTTTACGCGCTCCAAACCGGATCCAGACATCTACCTCTATTGCGCAAGAAAACTGCAGGTAGAACCGTGCGAATGTCTGGTTGTGGAAGACAGCCCGAACGGAATCGCTTCCGGAAAGGCAGCCGGAATGCATGTCGTTGTCCGCAGAGACCACTATCTCGGCCTGAATCAGGAAGGTGGAGATGATTATATCGATACGTTTGATGAGCTGCCGGAAATCTTAAAAAGACTGTAAGGAAAACGAAGGGACTTCACATGCGAAGTCCCTTTTGTCATCTCTCTTTTGTGAAGAACTTTTTGCGGTATGGAAGGAAAGACACGATGTGCAATAATTGCAGATAATGTGGAAAAAATGAATATATCGGAAAATAGAATTATTGTATTCTATACTTGAGAGGTTAGTAATATGAATCAGATCATCAGAGACTTACTGGAAGGGAAAAAACAGGACTATATTTTCCCGTTCTTCTGGCAACATGGCGAAGATGAAGCAACGCTTCGCTTATTAATGAAAGCCATTCATGAAAGCGGCTGTAATTCCGTCTGTATTGAATCCCGCCCGCACCCGGATTTCTGCGGGGAAAAATGGTGGAAGGATATGGATATCATTTTAGAGGAAGCCAGAAAGCGGGAGATGAAAGTCTGGATTCTGGATGACTCCCATTTCCCGACGGGATTTGCCAACGGTGCCGTAAAGAGTGCACCGCTCTCACTTCACCGCCAGTCGGTGGTTTCCGCCTGCAGAAAATACAAAGGGAAGGAAAAGGATGTCGAGATCAACCTGACGGAACTCTTCCCGCCGAAACTCCGCCTGGATTACAAATCCCGCGCCGTCATGACATTCGTGGCCGGAAAAGCCGCGAAGTTTGATGATGACAGGATTCTTGCGGTTACGGTGATGGACGCAAAAGGCAATACCACACCGCTGGAAATCGGGAATACCGGTAAGATCCTCTGGCATAAACCGGAAGGGAATTATAAGGTTTACGTGGTCGGCTTAAGCCGGAACTACGGGATCCACCGGGACTATATCAACATGATGTCAAAGGAGTCCTGCCGTATTCTGATCGATACGGTTTATGAGCCGCATTTTGCGCATTACAAAGATGACTTCGGCAAGACCATTGCGGGTTTCTTCTCAGATGAGCCGGAACTCGGAAACGGCGTCTATGTTACAGGCGCAAACCGCATGGGAGATGAGATCGACTTCCCGTATTCACCGGAGCTGGAAGAGGAATTGAAGAAACGCCTTGGAGAAAGCTGGAAAGAGGATCTGCTTTACTTATGGGAGAATGACTTCCCCGAAAAAGCCGCAAAGGTCCGCCTGGAATATATGGATGCGGTCACCAAACTTGTCCGGAAGGATTTCTCGGAACAGCTGGGTTTATGGTGCAATGAGCACGGAGTGAAATATATCGGACACGTCATTGAAGACAATAACTCCCACAGCCGTACGGGAATGTCGCTGGGACACTACTTCCGCGGCTTAAATGGACAGGATATGGCCGGAATCGACGATATCGGCGGCCAGGTATTACCGCAGGGAGAGGATCTGAAAATCAAGACGTTCTTCGGCGAGCGTGACGGGGAATTCTATCACTTTGCGCTGGGAAACCTTGCGGCATCTTTAGCTGCCATCGATCCGAAAAAGCACGGGGACGCGATGTGTGAAATCTTCGGTAACTACGGCTGGAGTGAAGGTGTCCGACTGGAGAAATATCTGGCAGAACACTTCATGGTGCGCGGTGTCAATCACTTTGTCCCGCATGCCTTTACGGGAAAAGCCTTCCCGGATCTGGACTGCCCGCCACACTTCTATGCCTTCGGTCATAACCCGCAGTACCGTCATTTCGGAAAGATCGTAAATTACATGAACCGTGTCTGTTCCCTGATTTCAAACGGAAAGCGGGAAAGCAGAGTGGCGGTATTATATAACGCGGAAACGGAATGGATGGCAGATTCCATGCTGGTGCAGAAACCTCTGCGCAACCTGTATGAAGCGCAGATCCTGGCGGATACCATTCCATTCGATGCACTGAGGGAAAAAGAACGCTACCATACGGAAAGCGGAAAAACACTGAAGGTAAATAAGCAGGAGTATGAAGTACTGATCGTACCGTATGCCCGCTATATCACAGGTGAAATGAATGCGCTGTTAAAGGAACTGAGCATTCCGGTCTGGTTCATCGATGCCTTACCGCAGATTCTGGAAGACGGCAGTACGCCGGTTTATGAAACGGTGACGCTTGGAGAACTTGCGGACAAGGTACGCGGCATCATCGGCGGCATTACCATCTCCCCGGCAAACAGGAATATCCGCATTCTGGAGTATACACATGAAACGCCGTTGTTATACCTCTTTAATGAAGCGGCTGAAACCTATTGCGGAAAGCTGTCAGTGGATCTGAGTGAATGGTATGAATATGACGCCTGGAATAACCGCATATATGCCTTAACAGGTTCGGAAATCACACTGGAGCCAAACAAAGGAAAACTGCTGATCAAAGACACGGCGGAGAAGGAATGGCTCAGTGAGCGTACTCTGCCTGTCGGAGAAAAGAAGACGCTGACTCAATTTGAGCGCAGTGTCTCTGAGGCAGTGAACTATCCTGACTTTAAAGAAAAGAAGGAAGTCACGCTTCCGGATAACTATGTGAAGGAAAATAAGAAGTTTGCGGGAATCATCCGTTATGAGACGGAAATCGAACTGACGGAAGAAGAAAAAGCGGTTCTGGAAATCACGGATGCCTACGAAGGCGTGGAAGTCTTCCTGAACGGCACATCCCTGGGAATCCAGGTAGTCCCGACATTCCTGTATGACCTCACCACGGCACAGAAGACGGGAAAGAACACTCTGGTGATTGAAGTTGCGACAAATCTGGGCCGCGCCATGGATGGCGGACTCATGCAGAAGATGCGCAACAAGGCGACAGGCTCCTACGTGGCAAAGGATGAGCTGCAGGGAATTACGGGGGATGTGAATCTCTATCTTTCTCCGCGTGAAAAATAAACGGTTTTCAAAATATCATTGAAAGATAAAAATTCAGCGGATCTTTGATCCGCTGTATTTGATGTTACGCTTCGTAATGGGAAGAGAAGTATCTCTTCTTGATTGGGGACACCTTGGTATTGATGCCGACATCTTCACAGATCAGGGCACTTAAGACCTGGAACGGAACGATGTACTGCATGGTGGAGAGGATGTCCGTGGTATGGTAGGAGAATTTCAGATCCTTTTCTCCTGTCGGGAAATCCTGCTCTGCCGTTACGACAAAGACGTGTTCACTGAAGGCATCCTTGTAGTAAGGAATAGCAGCCGTGGCACGTTTCTTTTCCGCTTCTCCTTCGGAGACGATGACAAAGAAGTAGACATCCTTGTCCGGATAGGCGCGGAACGGTCCGTGCATCTGCTCTTCAAATTCGTAGCCGGTACATGGGCGGGCATAGGTTTCGAAGAATTTCAGTCTGCCTTCGAGTGCGGTTGCCCAGTTGTAGCCGTAGCCGGCGATGGAGCTGCGTTCCATCTTCAGGAATTCTTCGCGGTTGCGGTTGTACCAGTCAATGGATTCATTGACGATGGAGTCAAAGTTGTCTGCCAGATCTTTGGCGTCTTTATCCAGCTGCGTGTATTCCGCTTCGCTGATGAGTCCTTTGGCTTTGGCAATTTCAATGGCCATGAGGTAGAACTGGAAGATCGTCTGCGTATAGCCGCGCGTTTCCGGTCCGATTTCTTCCTCTTCGCATTCGAGATGGCAGTAGCAGTCCGTCAGTTTTTCCAGCACGCTGTTGAGCTGCTCCGTGACACCGATCGTGTAATAGCCGTCGTCTCTGGCCTTTTTGGCTGCTTCACATGTGGAGATGGAATCTCCGTGCTGGGAGAAGCAGATCACACAGATCTCTTCTTTTTTAAAGACACCGGACGGGTTCGGATCGACATGGTTCTTGAAATATGTCGGCGGAATTGCCACACCTTCCAGATGAAGGAGTTTCGAATAGATATTCTTAATGACGATGGATACGTGGTTGGATGTTCCGGAGCCTAAGAAGAAGACTTTCTTAAAGTCATGGGAGACGAATGCGTTCACAAAGTCCGTCATGAACTGCTCGCGGATGTTATAGGTTTTACGTAATACACGCGGAGTATCCTTCACGTGTCCGATCATGGATAATACTTCTTTTTCCATACATATGCCTCCTGCATTGTTCACTACAAGTATAACGCATCTCTTATGGTAAGAGGGCTATACCAGTCAGGGGTGTGAAAAAACAGAGGATCAAAAAGCGGCATGGTTTCTATGGATAAGTGAAATATGATACAATAAATTGAATCAGTATATACGAAAGGTTGATGATTTTTGAATACGAAAACAAGAGAGATCACGGAAGGGGCCATGATCATTGCGATCGAGGCGATCTTCCTGTTGCTGGATAAATATCTGGGAGGCCTGATTTCCGCCTATGTGTTCTGGGCGATGCCGCTGTTCAATGTGGTTTACGCAGCCAGACACGGCTACCGTCCGTCCATCGTAGTTCTGATCAGTGTGGTGCTCTTATCCTTTATCATAACGGGGGATCTCTACACCGTCGTTCTGGTCGGCATTACCAATATCACGGGACTGGTGTACGGGGATGGCGTGAAGAACCACCGCAGCAATACCTGGCTGCTGGGCAGTGCCCTTTTCACAACGATCATCAACTACGCCCTGACTTCCGTTATCCTGCCGATCATGTACGGTGTGGATATCTATGAGGAAACAAGGCTGATTGCCGATGAAATCGCAAGGCGTCTGCCGGAGATGGATGTAAGCCGCATCTATTCGATGCTGAAGGAATTCACAATCGCATCGATTCTCTTAGCGGCAGTGCTGGAAGCCATCATTGTCCACGTATTGGCGCATGTGCTCTTAAAGAGGTTGAAGATGCAGGTGGAGCCGTTACAGAACATGGAGATGCTGCGGATCCCGAAATGGCTGGGATGGACGATGCTGGCAATCATCGTGCTTTCCGTGGCAAATACGCGCTTCCGCTTCGCGGAATGGGCGGATACCTATCTGACATTGCTTTCGCTTTTATGCCAGTTTGTCTTTACGGCATTCGGGTATATGGAGGTGCTGATGATTGCCCGGCTCTCCGGACACAGGAGCATGACGTTTACCGCCATGATCCTTCTGTTCCTGTTCCCATCGATGCTAATGGTGCTGGGCGTGCTGGATATTGTCACGGATTACCGTGAACGGCTGATTGAGAGGTATAAGAATGGACAGAAGCTCTGAGACAAGGATGAATACGATCATCATCGGTCTGTTAATTCTCGGACTGATCCTTTTGATTGTTGCCGGGATCAATTACGGCTGGAGTTTACTGGCAATCGGCATCTATTCCGTCTATGCCGTTGTTATTCTTTTCATGATCACGAAGAATGCCGCAGCGCGTAAGGAAAAACTCGTGGAACTCTCCAAGATCATCGGCAAGGATGCCAATGATGCCTTCAAGTATGCGCAGGTCGGCTTACTGACCTATAACGATAACTTTGAGATCACCTGGATGAGCGATTTCTTCCTGGACAGAGGAATCAACTTCATCGGGGAAAAGGTCACCAAGTGGCTGCCGGATACCAACCGCATCTTCCAGGGAACGGAAGATGAGATCTTAGTGGAATACAAGGAAAAGAATCAGTTCTATGAAGTCTACCGCAAGGCGGACAGCCAGATGCTGTTCTTTGAGGATGTGACGGAAAAGCACAACCTGGAAGAAAGTTATGAAAAAGAGCAGGTGGTTTTGGGACTGATCCATCTGGATAACTACGATGAAGCGACCCAGTACGAGGAAGAGACGCGTGTCTCCATCATCGATGCCGAGATCAAGCAGCCGATCATCGACTGGGCTCTGAAACATAACATTCTGATCAAGCGTGTGAAAAACGACCGCTTCCTCTTGGCACTGAATGAAGAGATCTTCGCAAAGCTGATGGAGGAGAACTTCTCCATCATGCAGACGGTGCGTCACGCATCCAGCGACTATCCGATCCCGATCACGCTTTCCATGGTGTTTGCGCGCGGAACGGCCAATTACCGCCAACTGGATAACATGCTGAACGATTTAATGGAGCTGGCCCAGAGCCGCGGCGGCGACCAGATCGCCATCAAGAAGTACGGCGAGGATGTCCGCTATTTCGGCGGCAATTCCGAAGCGAAGGAAAAACGCTCCAAGGTGCGTATCCGTGTCATTGCGCAGACATTGCGTGAACTCATTCAGCAGAGCCGCAATGTCATCATTGTCGGCCACAGGGAAACCGACTTCGACTGTATGGCAAGCGCCCTGGCAGTGAGCCGCATTGTGGCAACCTACCGCAAACCGGTCTGCATCGTCACTGATCCGGATGACCTTGAAAGCAAGCTCTCACTTGCCCTCAGAAAATATAACGACAAGCTGATTCACCGCCATGACTTCGTAACGGAAGATCAGGCGATGCGCTTACTGGAAAAGAAGACGCTGGTTATCATGGTGGACCATCATGACCTGAACCAGTGCAATGCGCCGCAGATCGTGGCGGAAGCGAAGCGGATTGCGGTCATCGACCACCACCGCAGAAGAGGCGACTTCGAGTTCACACCGCTCATGGTCTATCTGGAAGCGAGTGCCTCCAGTGTATCAGAGCTGGTGACGGAACTTCTGCCGTATCAGTTAAGCAATGTGGATATCTCGGAAGAAGAGGCGACGATCCTCTATACCGGTATCTATGTCGATACCACGGGATTCAAATCGAGAACGGGCAGCCGCACCTTTGAAGCGGCAGCCGAGCTGAAGAAACTCGGTGCGGACCCGCAGGAATCCTTTGACTTTTTGAAGGAAGACTACGATGAATTTGAAATCAAGACGAATGTTCTGAAGAATGCGGAGCGCTACTCCAACGGTGTCGTCATTGCGACGTATGACGGAGAGCGCTATCTGACGCGTGCGCTCTTATCCCAGGTTGCCAACAGCCTTTTAGGCATCCAGGGAGTGGAAGCGTCCTTCGTTATTTCAAATCTGAACGATACGACGGTGGCGATGAGTGCCCGCAGTATCGGCAATATCAACGTCCAGGTAATTCTCGAAAAGATGAACGGCGGCGGACATTTCTCCCAGGCGGGACTGCAGCGCAGCGATACCACGGTGGAGAATATCAAGAATGAATTGATTGAAAATATCAGACTGTATTTCAGTGAAAAGGAGAGACAGAATGAAAGTAATACTGCTAAGTGATGTGAAGAACGTCGGAAAAAAAGGTGAAGTGAAGGAAGTCGCGGACGGTTACGCCCGGAATTTCCTGATTAAAAACGGAAAAGCCATGATTGCCAACGAAAAAGGTCTGGCAGATCTGGCAAAGCAGAAGGAAGAAGACCGCAAGGCATTCGAAGAACAGAAAGCCCAGGCGGAAGTATTAAAGGGAAAAGTCGAACAGCTGACGCTGGAATTCCCGGTAAAGGTCGGAAAGGAAGGCCGTACGTTCGGCTCCGTTTCCACCAAGGAAATCACCGAAGAGCTCCAGAAGAAATACGGTATCACGGTGGATAAGAAGAAATTCATCGACAACGGTCCGTTCAGGGAAATCGGTGCACACAAAGTCAAAGTGGAATTATTCAAGGGCGTCATTGCCCAGCTCAATGTCAAACTGACAGAAAAATAGAGGTGAGAGGATATGTCGAACCGTCAGATGCCGCAGGCACTGGATGCGGAAAACGCTCTGTTGGGGAGTATGTTATTGTTCCCGGAGGCAGTGGAAACTGCCGTGGAGCAGGATCTGAAACCGGAAGAGTTCTTTTCCGTCAATAACAAAAATATCTATCAGGCAATCCTTTCCCTGCATGAAGAGCACAAACCGGTGCTTCTGGAAACACTGAAAAGCCGTCTGGCTGATCTGAATTATCTCGCTTTGCTGGGATCGGATGAGTATCTTGTTCAGCTGGTGGATTCCGCCGGCAGCTCTTCCAATGCGAAGCACTATGTGGAACTGATTCAGGATAAGGCCAGGATCCGTTCCCTGATCGATACGGTGGAAAAGATCAAAACCGACAGTTTTGATGCGCAGTATCAGATGAATGATGTCATGGACCGCGCGGAAAAGTCCCTGTTACAGGTGACGCGTTCCCGCCGCAGCACCACGTTCGTCACGGCGAAGGAAGTCGTCGATGAGACGGTGGAACTGATCCAGAAGATGAGCGCCAACCGTACGCCGGTCACCGGCATGAAGACGGATTTCAAACAGCTGGACCGGATTACCAACGGCTTCCAGAAAGGGGATCTGATCATTCTGGCTGCCCGTCCTTCCATGGGAAAGACGGCATTCGCCCTGAATCTGGCCATGAATATGGCCGAGCAGAATAACCTGCCGGTTGCCATCTTCTCGCTGGAAATGGACTCCGCTGCCTTAGTCAAACGTATGCTCTCCTCCAAGAGCGGACTTGACGGCAACAAGCTGCGCAGCGGGTACGGCATTACGACGACGGATATGAACAGCTTACTGGAGGCGAAGGAGCAGCTTCGCAACTTCCCGCTGTACTTCAACGACAATCCGGATGCGGTTACGGTCGGAGCGGTTGCGTCGAGCTGCCGCAGACTGCAGAATGAAAAGGGACTCGGAGCCATCGTCATCGACTATATCCAGTTGATGAGCAGCGGAAGCAGCCGCGGTTCGGATTCCCGTCAGCAGGAAGTTTCCGATATTTCCCGTGCCTTAAAGGGTATCGCGAGAGAGCTGCAGGTGCCGGTCATTGCACTGAGCCAGCTGTCACGTTCCGTGGAATCGCGATCCTCCAACAAGCGTCCGATGCTTTCGGACTTAAGAGAATCCGGTGCTCTGGAGCAGGACGCCGATATGGTACTGTTCCTTTACCGTGAAAGTTACTACGAATATACCAAGGAAAAAGACGGTCAGGAAGAAAAATACGAACGTTCGGAAGATTCCGACGGAATCGAGGAAATGGAAGTTATCATCGCCAAGCACAGAAACGGTGCCACGGGTACCATCAAGCTGGCGTACAACCGTTCCATCAACGCCTTCTATGACTATGACAACTATCAGGATTCCGTTGAATAGGAGTTGAATTGAGTCAACTACCCACCACTTAGAACCTTCAGGTTCTTGAAGTGGGGGCTTGTAAAAAAGAGCCCAGTTGATCAGCCTCAGTGCTTCGGGCACTACGTTATTCAGGAATATACAGGTACCGGGGGGATGCTCCACAAGTCCCGCGCTCTACGGGCACATATTAAACATCTCTGATGGGGAGGAGAAGTGTATGTGCCATAAAACCCTGTATAACATTGGCGATGTGGACCCGCCCTGTAAGGGGCAGAAGCCGGAAAGGATATATACAGCAATGTATCTGTTCTTCCGGAAGTCTGTAGAGACGTTAAATACTATTATTCAGGAGGCGTCAGCCTATGTATGCATTCGTTATCGCAAAAGACGGTTCCCGGCTGATGCCGACAAACATCAGGAAAGCCCGCAGGCTTCTTGAAAAAGGGAAAGCCGTCATTTACAGGCATCATCCGTTTACGATTCAGCTGACCAGAGAATCAGGACATTACACACAGGCGGTCGAGTTCTGTGAAGATACAGGTTCAGAACATATCGGTGTCAGTGTCAAATCAGAAACGCATGAGTATGTTCATGCACAGTACGACAATCTCAGAGATGAGAAACAGAGACATCAGGATCAGCGGATGCATCGCAGAACCAGAAGAAACAGACTGCGTTATCGCAAGCCGCGCTTCGATAACAGAAGAAGAGAAAGCGAGTGACTTGCCTATTCTGTGAAACACAAAAAGGACAATCACATCCGTATCTTCGATATGTATGCAGAAGTATGTCCGATTATCAGAGCCATCTTCGAAGTCGGACAGTTTGATCCGGCGGGTATACAGGCACTGGAAGAAACAGGAGAAGTACTTCAGGGAACTGATTATCAGCGTGGTAAAAGATATCAGCTTGCCAACTTAAGAGAAGCAGTCTTTACAAGAGATCACTATACCTGTCAGGTATGCGGGAGATCGGTTACTGATGGAGTGATCCTTCATGCACATCATATCGTGTACCGTTCAAACGGTGGGACTGATCGTATCAACAACCTTCTGACGGTATGCCATAAATGCCATACATCAAAGAACCATCAGCCGGGAGGGAGATTGTATGGTTTGAAACCGAAGACCGGTACATATCGGGACGCAACGTTCATGAATATCGTCCGATGGTACATCGTAAATGATGTGAAAGAACGTTATCCGGATGTTGAAGTGAAACACACTTATGGATCTTATACCAAAGCATCACGCCGCGATCTCGGGCAGCTGAGTAAGACACACGCAAATGATGCATATGCGATGGGAAAGTATCATCCGAAGCACAGATGCCGGGAAACCCGTTATGCCAAGCACCGCCGCAACAACCGGATACTTACAAAGTTCTATGATGCGAAGTATACCGATATTCGTGATGACGTTAAGAAGAAAGGATCAGAGATCGGGTGTAACCGTACAAAACGGAGTATTCTACGCAATAACCCGAACAACGAGCGGATGTATCGTGGGCATAAGGTGTCTAAGGGAAGAGTGTCTGTCAGAAAACAGAGATACAGCATACAGCCCGGAGACACATTGAAATACAGAGGAGCAATTACTCATGCCAAAGGAGTTCACTGCAATGGTACAAGAGTGATGCTGGAGACAGGCATATCCGTCAAGATTTTGGATACTGCCGTTATTAAAAGAATAGGAGGATGGCAATTCCTCTCCACCCTATAGAGGACAGAGTCTCCTTGCCGAATTATGATGAAATTAAACAACAATGGAAAAGTCATCCTGCTCTGTGCGGTGCTCTCCGTTTTATGCACGCTTCTTTTGAGCACGATCCGCTACCGTGCGGTTACGGTCGACTCGGAAGTGAAGCTGGAGGAAAGCATCATCACGCAGGAAATCACGGATAAAACGTTCTTCGGGCACAAGGTCGCCAAGATCTATGACCGCGGACGTCTGATCGGTGTGTTCAATGACCGTTCCATCCTCGAAAATGCCTTGAAGAATATCTATGCCAGTGAATATCAGAAGGATTATCCGGACAGTTCCCTGGCTCTTTCGCCGAGCATTTACTTTACCGAAGAGAGCAGTTATTTCTATTATGAGAACAAGGATGAGGAGATCATCGAATACCTGCGGAAGAACAAGCTGTTTGCGCTGGAAGTCAACCGCGTGGAATTCTCCAATAACGTCGTCATCTATGTCAGAAACATGGATGATTTCGAAGAGGCAAAAAACCAGTATCTTCTCAACTATGTCGATAAGGAATCGCTGGATCTGATCCAGGTCAATCAGCTGCCTCCGGAACTGACCACATATGGCGAGCGTATCATCGACATCCAGGTGGCGGAGCAGTACACCATGACGCGCGGCTATGCGCCGATTGAAGATATCAAGAACAGCGTCCAGGAAATCCTCTATTTCTTCTCGTACGGATACGGGACAGAACTGGAAACATACGTCACGGAAGAGTATGACACGGTGGAATGGGTCGCCAGTAAGTTCGGCTTAACGGCACAGCAGCTGATCACGCTGAACGCGGACATTCTGAAGAGCGCAACCCAGCTTCTGGATGCGGGAACGATTCTGAATGTCACCTTCTTCCATTCTCCGATCAATGTTATCGTTACCAAGGAACGCATTGCCCGGGAAGTTGTCTATGCGGGCAATACGATCTACCGTGCGAATCCGGAGGTACGTGAAGGCATCAACAACATCGTTGTCGAAGAGGAAGACGGCTCGAAAAACGTCTATTACAGTGAAGTCTATATCAACGGCACGCTGGACAAGCAGGAAGTCACCAAAGAGGAGATCACCCTGGAACCGATCCAGGAAGTGGTCGAATACGGTACCATGATCATCCCGGGCGTCGGAACGGGTTCGTTCCGTTATCCGGTCGAAAATCCGCATATCTCCTGTCACTGGGGCTGTTATAACAATGCGGCATGGGGCTTCCACAGCGGCGTCGATATTCAGAATAACGGCAACCGCTACGGAGCGGTTCTGGCTGCGGACAGAGGTACGATTGAAGAAGTCGGCTACAACGGCATCAACGGCTTCTATGTCTATATCAACCACAATAACGGCTACCGTACGTATTACGGACATATGAGCAGCATGTGCTACTTCCCGGAGGGAACCAACGTTGAAAAGGGTGAAGTCATCGGACAGATCGGCATGACCGGTCTGGCGACCGGACCGCACGTCCACTTTGTTATCTATACGGGAAAGGAAAAGCACGATGCCTGTAAATGGCTCGGGTGCTAAGGCATGAAGTTTTATCTGTTATGCAGCGGCTCCAAGGGAAACTGCTTTGTCCTTCTGGACAGGGAAGTGCAGCTTGTCATTGACTGCGGAAGCACGAAGCGCTATCTGCTGCAGGCCTTTTTAACCGAAGGACTGGATTATAAAAGAAGCGATGCGCTCTTACTGACCCACAATCATACGGACCATATCAGCCAGCTGAAGATGTTTTCCACCGTTCCGCTCTACTCTCCTTTCCCGATTGAAGAAAGAAGCTATGAGCGTGTGGATCCGAAAGAGGAATTCCGTATCGGACATCTGAATATTCAGCCGCTGGTATTAAGTCACGATGCCCCGATCACCGTAGGCTACATCATTTCAAACGAGACGGAAAAACTGGTGTATATCACGGATACCGGTTATCTGAAACAGACCTATTATGATCTGATACGCAATGCGGATTACTATATTCTGGAAAGCAACCATGACGTGCAGATGCTCATGCAGAGCAACCGTCCCTATCTTCTGAAGCAGAGGATCCTCTCGGACAGCGGGCATTTAAGCAATGAGACCTGCGCGGAGATATTAAAAGAAGTGACTGGAGAGAAGACAAAGGAAATCATCCTTGCCCATCTCTCGGAAGAAGCCAACACACCCTCTTTGGCCTATAACGCAACCCGCAGCGTGATCACGGATAAAAACATCCGGATTCAGTGCGGCAATCAGAGGGAAACGGTGGAAGGAGGAAGTACGGAATGAGAAAGCTGATCGTGCTGTTACTCGTCATTCTGGCGGGCTGGAACATCGCCCTGACCTTGAATCTGATCGATCTGAAGAAGCAGGCGGGAAAACCGGTAGAAACAGCCTACCGCGAGCTCAATACGGAGTTTGAAACCGACTATACCCAGCTGATCGATCTGATCCGGACCAAAGTGGTGGGAATCGTATCGCATGGCGCCTACAGCGACACCTCCGGCAGCGGAGTGGTGTACGGAAAGGCGGAGGACGGCGGAATGCTGATCGTCACCAATGCGCACATTCTCAGCGGTACGGAAGTCTCCGTCTACTTTGCCAACCGCGAAACCCTGCAGGCAACCATACTTGGAAGGGATCCGCTCAGCGACATCGCCTTGCTGGAAATCTATCCGGAATTCAATATCGAAGCCTTCACGCTGGGAAATTCCCGCTTAGTGAAGGAAGGGGAATGGATCCTGAGTGTCGGATGCCGCTCCTCGCTGGACTATTTCAGCTTCTTCTCGGAAGGCATCGTTTCTTCCGTGAACCGCATCACCCGCAAGGTGAGCAATGAAAACAACATTTACGATTATGACATGAATCTGATCCAGACAACAGCCGGTGCTGACTCCGCCATTTCCGGCGGTGCGCTGGTGAATATGAACGGCGAGCTCATCGGCATCATCAATTCCTCTTCGACGGTCTTCAGCGGTGAATCCGCATCTATCGAGATCAATGAAGTGAAGCTGGTGGTGGAACAGCTTTTGCAGCAGGGAGAGGTTCACAGAACCCTCCTCGGCTTCTTTGCGAAGGATATCAATGCCGTACCGCTCTATCTCAAGAGCGCCTATCAGACGGATCTCTCGCTAGAAAACGGCTTACTGGTCACGGAAGTTTCCGCGGAAAGCCGTGCCGCAAAAGCGGGCTTAATGACGGGAGATGTCATCACGAAAATCAACGAGATCCCCATGGATTCCTATCAGCTCTATAGGGAATGGATGTATCACAATGTGGATACCAACATCACCCTGGAAGTACACCGCGGGCTGGATACGCTGAAGCTGATCCTGCCGGTGGAAGAAAGCGTGGAAGTCCCGAATGCTTAAGGTGGTCTGTGTCGGAAAGATCCGTGAGAAGGCCATGCAGGAGCTATTAAAGGAATATCAGAAACGCCTGAGCGGCTACTGCACTCTTTCCATTGAGGAAGTCAGCGATGAAGCCACGCTTCAGAGCAATTCCGAAGCCATGAATGAACAGATCAAAAAGAAGGAAGGGGAACGCATCCTCAGCCGGATTAAGGATAAGGAGTATGTGATCCTGCTTGAGCTGAAGGGGAAGATGTTATCTTCCGTAGCTCTGAGCGAAAAGATGGAACAGCTCTTTAATGAAGGGCATCCGGATCTGACCTTTGTGATCGGCGGATCGCTGGGTGTCAGTGAGGAAGTCAAAGCCAGAGCGGATTTCCTCTGGCAGTTAAGCGAGCTGACCTTTCCGCACCAGCTGGTGCGTCTGATCCTGTTGGAGCAGATCTATCGCGCATATAAAATCATGAAACATGAACCGTATCACAAGTAAGAGGAAGCCTGCTTCCTCTTTTTCTGAATAATCGACATCTTCCCATTCACTCTCAAAATCCGCCTTTGGAATTGGTGATACAATAAAGAAAAAACAGGAGGAATAATTCCATATGGTTACAATGTTAGATTGTATTAACCGTGTCCCGCAGATCGTCACGTCCATTCTGGACAAGCGTGAGGGGACATTCCGCGCATTCCGTGAAGCGATCAAAGACAGAGAGATCACGGGAGTTTATTTTGTCGGCAGCGGCACCAGCAATACCAGTGCCCAGACTTCCGTCCGTTTCGTGGAAAAGGCCAGCGGCGTCAGTGCCGAAGCCATGATCCCGAATCCGTTTCTGGCAAAAGTTGCCTACAATCCGAATGCGGTTTACGTATTTACATCCCAGAGCGGAACATCCACTCTGACCCAGGCGGCACTTAAGAAAGTCAAGGATATGGGCTGTCTGACGGTCGCCATCACCGGGAAGGAACACACACCGCTGGATGATGAGGCAGATGTCTGGGTTGATATGGGCTGCGGCTATGAAGAGTACGGCATGCGTACCATCGGCTACTGCTCCAGCGTTCTTACTCAGATGTTACTGGGAATGGAAATCGGCAGAGCGAGAGGATATCTCAGCGAAGAAGAATACAATGCCTATATTGAAGATGCCCGCAAGGTACCGGAAAGCCACAAAGCCATCTCGGCGAAAACGATGGTGTGGTTTGACAAATATAAAGACGTACTGAACGGCGGAACGGATATCATTCTCTACGGTCCGGATTCCCTCTACGGTGTCGCACTGGAAGGCGCCCTGAAGATTCTGGAAACAGCGAAACGCTTCATTTCCGTAGGTTATGAGATGGATGACGGCCTGCATGGTCCGACCATGGGCTTCACAAAAGATCATATCGTCATCACGTTAAGCGACGGCGGCAAGGATGACAAGCTGGTCCAGGGTGTTTCCACCATGATGAAGAAGGAATTCAACGGTCACGGCTTCATCGTCGGACGCAATACGCAGGACGAAACAGACCTCGCGTTTGAGCCGGCTTCCAGGAATTTCATCTCCATTGAATACGCTCCTGTCGTGCAGATCATTGCCTATCGTCTGGCCAATGACTTCGGTGTGCCGGTCCCGCCAATGGCGGAAATGATGACCAGCGACAAGCCGAGATATTTCAATACGCACGACGAAGACAAACCGGAACAATAAACGGAAAACCTTTTTCCTTTGGCCGCAGGGAGATCTCCTGCGGCTTTTCCATTTTTGTCACAATTCAGCAAATTTTCACATTTCCGGGTCGTTTTGAAAGTGCGTGAGGTTGAGGAATCCCGCAAGAATGCGTATAATATATAGTGTTATGATTTATTTCAATGGGGTGAATTAAATGAAGAAATATGCATTAAATCCAAAAGAGGAGTTAAAACTGGAAACAAAACCGAATCTGGTTGATCAGGCGAGAAAGGCAAATCGCCCATATTTGATTGGCACGCTCATCTTACTGGCGCTGTGCTTCTTCTTCCGTTACGTGATGAAGTCCATTCCGAACTTCTATCCGTTACTGGTCTTAGTCGGCTTAATTACACTGGCCGGTGTCCTATATGTCGGCTACAACTATGTCCAGGCCTTCACGAAACAGCCGGATGAAAAGTACTATATTACAAACGTCCGCGTACTGGTCTGTGACAATGAGGACAATGTCCGCAAGGAAATCAACCTCAGCAACATCAATAAGATCGTGGAAGAAAAGGTTACAGGCAAGAGCAGCGACCTCATTCTGAACCCGAAAGAAGAGACAAACCCGGCAAAACTGAGAAAGCACAAAAGCGATAAACCGCTCTATACGGCGGATACAATTATCCTCAAAGCGGTTAACGCAGGCAACTTACGTCAATTTCTTGGCAAGTAACTGATGATTCTTGTAAATTAAAATTAAATAATATAGAATTAACTTAGCAATGGAGGTAATTTACAATGAAAGAAGTTAATGTATTCGTTATCGATCCGGTAGGATTACATGCCCGTCCGGCAACGGTTGCTGTCAATGCCGCCAGCAAATTCAAAGGCTGCAATGTCAACGTCTCCTTCAAGGGCCGTTCCGTTAACATGAAATCCATCATGGGCGTCATGTCCTTAGGTATTCCTACACAGTCCGAAATCACGATCACTGTTGACGGTGAAAACGAAGACGAAGCGATCGCAACAATCGAACAGGTTCTGCGTGACCAGAAAGTCATTAAATAATCAGGCAGTTAAGGAATCGTAAAACGTGAGGAAGACATCGTCTTCCTTTTCATTTCCCTTGAAATAGAGTAAACTAACAGAGACAGGTGGATACGAATATGAGTGAAAATAACGAAGAAAAACGCGTGGAAATAAAACTGGAACGCCATCTCTGGCCGGATGAAAAGAAGGCTCTGGAAGAAGAGCGGGCAAGAAAACGCAATGTGGTTGTACTGTTTCTGGCCATGTTGCTGCTCTTAAGCGGCTCTCTGGGCTTAGGTATCTATATCGGCAGAAGCGGGACGCAGGGAAATACGGACCACTCTCCGCAGGGTACATCCGGACAGTTCGGAAGACTGGAGTCCATCTATAACAAACTGCTGGAAGACTGGTGGTTTGTGAATGATCTGGAAGATCCGGAAAATGCACTGATCGACCGTGCCGTAAAGGGCATGATCGGTAACGACATCGACCCGCATACGGATTATATGACGGCAGAGGAAGCTCTTGCTTTCCAGCAGGGCATTGATCTCGGCTTTGTGGGAATCGGTGTTTCCTACAGCAAGCTGGACGACAAGATCCTGATTCTGAAAGTCTTCTATGATGCACCTGCCTATAAGGCGGGATTACAGCCGGGTGATATGATCACGAAGGTGGACGGCAAGGACGTCACTACATGGGATACGGAACAGATCAAGGAAGCGGTCCAGGGTAAGGAAGGAACCATTGTCAATATTACCTACATCCGTCAGAACGAAGAGTATTCCGTGGACATCACCCGTGGTGTGGTGGAAAACTCCATCTACGGGGAGATCCGCAACGGCTACGGCTATCTGGAACTGTATCAGTTCTCCACGGCAGCGCCGACGGAGATCCAGAAATATCTGGACTATTTCAAACAGAACAATATCAATAAACTCATCATTGACGTACGGGATGACGGCGGCGGCTATCTCAGCAGCCTCATCGGTGTTGCCGACTTATTCCTCGATCCGGGTCAGGTGATCCTGACGCAGGAATACTCTGACGGACAGATCATTCAGAGCACGGCAACCGGTAAGAACCAGTATGTCTTTGACAAGATGATCATTCTCGGCAACGAGAACTCCGCCAGTGCATCGGAAGCTCTGATCGGCGCCTTAACGCAAAACGGCAAGGCGACCTTTGTCGGCGTGAGAACGTACGGCAAGAGCACGATCCAGATTCCGTACTACTATTCGGACGGATCGACATTAAAATATACGCACGGCATCTGGCGTACGCCGAACGGCAACATCATCAACCTGGTCGGAATTGAGCCGGACTACAATGTGGAACTGCATCCGATTCTGAACATGAGCTATGTGACGCTTGAGGAAGGGGAAGTCATCCGCAACGACATGGTGGATGGCAGACTCGGTACCCTGCAGTACGCACTGGACTTCCTGGGTTATCCGGTCGACCGCTTTGACGGCTATTTCTCCTCAGCCTTAGTGGACAGCGTGAAAGCGTTCCAGAGAGATATGGGCTTAGCGGAGAGCGGAGAGATCGATGCGGAAACGGCATCCCTGATGTGCTCCGAAGTCACCCGGGTCTATAACCTGGATACCTATAAATATGATTTACAGCTTTTGAAAGCGGAAGAATTACTGAATGAATAAATTTGAACTTGTTTCCCCATTCCAGCCGACCGGGGACCAGCCGGAGGCAATCAGAGAACTGACAGCCGGTGTTCTCAACAATGAGAAATACCAGGTTCTTTTAGGCGCGACCGGAACCGGGAAAACGTTCACCATCGCCAATGTGATCCAGAACGTCCAGAAGCCGACCCTCGTCTTCGTCCATAACAAGACGCTGGCCGGCCAGCTCTATTCGGAGTTCAAGGAACTCTTCCCGCATAACCGCGTGGAATACTTCGTCTCCAACTTCGATTACTATCAGCCGGAAGCCTACGTGCCGAAGACGGATACCTACATCGAGAAGACGGCCATGATCAATGATGAGCTGGACATGCTCCGGATGGCGGCACTGAATGCGGTACTGGGCAGAAGGGACACGATCATCGTGGCTTCCGTTGCCAGCATCTATGCGAGTTCGGACCCGAACCTCTACAAGGACATGTTCTTCACGATCCATGTCGGGGAGAAGTGGGACCGCAATGAACTATTGCGCATGCTGGTGGAGCGGCAGTACAAGCGGAACGATATGGACCAGGTGCGCGGAACCTTCCGCGTCCGCGGGGATTCCATTGAAGTCTGCCTCGGCTATGTGGATGAGTTCCGTCTCAGAATCGAGATGTTTGATGATGAAATCGAGCGGATCAGTGAAGTACATCCGGTCACAAACAAGGTCTTAAACAGCTTTACGGTCTACAATATCTTCCCGGCAACGGAATATGCGCGGAACATCGAATCGATCCGCCACGCCTGTGACAATATCGAAGCGGAGCTGGAAGAACGCCTGCAGTACTTTAAGGATAACAACAAGCCGCTGGAATACGAACGGCTCGAGCAGCGCACACGCTACGATCTGGAAGCGCTGCGTGAGTTTGGTTACTGCAGCGGGATTGAGAACTACTCCATGCATATCGACGGCAGAAAACCGGGTGTGCGTCCGTGGAATCTCTATGACTACTTCCCGAAGGATTTCCTGCTGGTGGTGGATGAGAGCCATGTCTCCATTCCGCAGATCCGCGGCATGTTTAACGGGGACAGGGCCAGAAAGCAGGTGCTGGTGGATTACGGCTTCCGCCTTCCGAGTGCACTGGACAACCGTCCGATGCGCTTTGAGGAGTGGGAAGGCATGGTCAACCAGGCCATCTTCGTCTCGGCAACCCCGGGCGATTACGAGCTTGAGAAAGTGGACAACCATACGGTGGAACAGATCATCCGGCCAACGGGACTTCTGGATCCGAAGATTACGGTCAAGCCGAGTGCGGGACAGATCGATGACATCATCGATCAGATCCAGCTGCGCTCCAAACGCAACGAGCGCGTGCTGATCACGACGCTGACGGTGAAGATGGCGGAGGAGCTGACGGCTTATCTGAAGAAGATGAATCTGAAGGTCGTCTATCTGCATCATGAAACCAAGACGCTGGAGCGGACGGATATCATCCGCGATCTGCGGAAAGGCAAGTACGATGTCCTGGTCGGCATCAACCTCCTAAGAGAAGGTCTGGACATTCCGGAAGTCTCCTTAGTGGCGATTCTTGATGCCGATAAGGAAGGTTTTCTGCGTTCGACGCGTTCACTGATTCAGACGATCGGACGAGCGGCACGTAACGCCAACGGCGAAGTGTTCCTCTATGCCGACAGCATGACGGACTCGATGCGTAACGCAATCGAGGAGACCAACCGCCGCCGGGCAATCCAGGAAGAGTACAACCGCGTACACAACATCACACCGACGACGATCAAGAAAGAGATCCGCGAAGCGATCCATGGCAAGGAAACCAAGGAGATGACTTCCCGATACATGAAGAAGAAAACCAAAAACGACAAAGTGGCCAAAGAACAGCTGCTGGCGTCTCTGGAAAAGGAAATGAAGGAAGCCGCAAGAGTGCTCGACTTCGAGCGGGCAGCGGAGCTCCGGGATATTATTATCGAAATCAGAGGAGAGTAATCTCCTCTTTTTCTTTTGAAAAACTCGTGATAAAGTATTACATATATATGAGGAAACGCCTATGAAAACAGCCTACGAATTACTGAAGGAATTATACTTTGAGCGTGTGAGCGGCTCGGAAAACGAGATCAAGGCCGCCGATCTGATCGAGAACTCTCTTAGGGAAGCGGGAGTTGAGGCATATCAGGAGACCTTTGAAACGCAGGGCGCCGTCATTGAAAAAGTCAGCTTTGAAGTTCTGACGCCGTATCAGAAAAGCTATGAGGCTACCGCCTATTACAACTGCGGAAGCGTGGAAAATCTGGAAGCGGATCTGCTCTACTATGAACAGGAGAGCGATGTTCTGAAAAAGCAGGCGGAAGGCAAGGTGCTTTTAGTCAACGGATACGTCGGGATTGCGGGATATAAGAAATTCGCGGATACCAAAGCGAAAGCCTTCATCTCCTATAACGGAAAGATCGATCATTATAAAGACTACGATCTGGATCAGCGGGAATTCCGCGAGCCGCTGGCGGCACTGGGAAAAATGATCGGCATCAACATCAAGGTGGAGGATGCCATGGAGCTTGTTCAGAAGCAGGCACAGCGCGTCCGCATCTCGGTGAAACAGACGGAAGGAACCAAGACATCCAGAAACGTCGTCGCGGAAGTGGACGGATACGAGAACGAGGAAGTCATCGTCCTCTCGGCACATTATGACAGCGTACCGAATTCGAGAGGCATCTACGACAACGCGACCGGTGTAGTGGCACTATATGACATGGCACGCTACTTTAAGGAACATCAGCCGCGCCATCATCTGCGCTTTCTCTTCTGCGGATCGGAAGAGCGGGGCTTACTGGGCTCCAAGGCCTACTGTAAAGACCATCCGGATGCCTTGAAGGAGATTCGGCTGAATATCAATCTGGATATGCTTGGCAGCATCATGGGCAAGCGGGTTGCGGTGGCGACGGCGGAAGAAGCCCTGGTTCATTATATTGATTATTTCGCCAAGGAAGTCGGTTTCCCGCTGGAAAGCCGGCAGGGCGTCTATTCCAGTGACTCCACACCGTTTGCGGATGCAGGTGTGCCGGCGGTGAGCTTTGCGCGTCTGACGTCTCCGGGAACCGGAGAGATCCATCATCGCTTTGATGTGATCGAACATCTGGATGAGCGGCTGTTACTGGAAGATATTGATTTCGTCCGTCAGTTCACGGAGCGGGTGGCGAACTCCTTCACCGTTATGGTGAAAAAGGAGATCCCGCAGAACATGAAGGATGAGATCGACAAATATTACGGAAGAGAGAAAAAAGAGGGGAAGAGCACATGTTAGATGAATTACTGCAGCTGTTGGAAAACAACGCACGCTATACGCCGAAGGATCTGGCAGAGCTGCTGAATGAGACGGAAGAAACCATCAGCGGCCGGATTGCCGATCTGGAAGAGAAAAAGGTGATCGCCGGATATCATACGATCATCAACTGGGATAAGGCGGACACGGAGATTGCCAAGGCCATCATCGCCGTCAACTGCGTGCCGGAGAGGGAGAGCGGATACGACCGCATCGCCATGCGCATTGCCCGCTATCCGGAAGTCAGTTCCCTGTATCTGATGAGCGGGAAGGCGGAATTCCTGTTACAGGTGAATGGAAAGACGATGCGTGAGATCAGCAATTTCGTCGCCCATAAACTGGCACCGACGGAAGGAATCAACGGAACCGAGACGATGTTTATCTTAAAGGAATACAAGCAGAGCGGAACCATTCTGGAAGACAGTGTGGAAGACGGTGAAAGGCTTCTGGTGACGCCATGATCTTCGATGAGGAAATTAATCAGACCATACGGAATCTGAAACCGAGCGGCATCCGCAAATTCTTCGATATCGCCGCGACACGGAAAAACGTGATTTCGCTGGGTGTCGGGGAGCCGGACTTCATCACACCGTGGCACATCCGTGAGGCGGCCATCTACGCCATAGAAAAAGGGCGTACGTTCTATACCGGCAACCGCGGACTGCTGGAACTGCGTAAGGGAATCTGCAACTATTATCAGAGACGCTTCCATGTAAGCTATGATCCGGAAACGGATGTCATCGTGACGGTCGGCGGATCTGAGGCCATCGACCTGGTGCTGCGTACGATCTTAAAGGAAGGGGACGAAGTCATCCTGCCGACACCGGCTTACGTCGCCTATGACTCCATCATTCAGATGGCAGGCGGGAAGACGGTGGAGATTCCGATGAAGGAAGAGACCCGTTTCAAACTGACAAAAGAAGCACTCGAAGCAGCCATCACCCCGAAGACCAAAGCGGTCATTCTCAATTTCCCGGGAAATCCGACGGGAGGCGTGATGACGCGGGAAGACTATGCGGCGATCGTACCGGTATTAAAAAAGCATCAGCTCTATGTGATCACGGATGAGATCTACGCGGAGCTGACGTATGAGGGAACGCATTGCTGCATCGCGGAATTTGAAGAGGTAAAGGAGCGTACCGTTGTCATCAACGGATTCTCCAAGGCCTATTCCATGACGGGGTATCGCATCGGTTACATTCTGGCGCATAAGGATCTGATCAGCATGATCCTAAAGATCCATCAGTACACCATCATGTGCGCACCGACAGTCTCGCAATATGCGGCAGTGGAAGCGGTGAATCACGGGGACGAGGATATCCATACGATGTTTCTTTCCTTCCGCCAGAGAAGAAACTATCTGGTGAAGGAACTCAACCGCATCGGCTTAACGACGCATCTTCCGGAAGGAGCCTTCTATGTGTTCCCCTATATCGGGGTGACGGGAATGAGCTCGGAAGCGTTCTGTGAAACGCTTCTGGATGAAGAGAATCTGGCCCTGGTTCCGGGTAATGCGTTCGGTGAGAGCGGAGAGGGATATGTCCGTATTTCCTATGCCTATTCGCTGGAGCAGCTCAAGGCGGCAATTGCCAAACTGGAGCACTTCTTAAAGAATCATAAACAATAAAAAAGAGCCTTCAGACTAGTTGTCTGAAGGCTCTGCTGTTTCTTCGCTATCTTCTTCCGCTTTTTCAATGCAGTGCTCAATCTTTTCGAAGGAGCCCCGGAATTCCGGATAGTTGTTGAAGTTTCCGGAGAGGATGTATCCGTTTCCCCACCAGCCGAAGTAGCTGCCGGCAATCTGCTTGTGAATCAGAAACTCAATGACGCTGTTGTCTGCCGTGGCATAGTAGCCGCTCTCATCGCAGTCCGCGTCGGCTTTTTCTTCCGCCTTGACGATCGGGATGACGACACCCGTGCTCAGCGTGAAGAGGTATTTTTCGCCAATCTTGCCGAAGTAGGATCCGAGGGCGGCTCCGATGAAGCCTTCCTCATCAACCAGCAGTCCCGTCGTTTCATCCACGCTCATGTTGTTGCGGATGTATTTGTACTGGGTGGAACCCTTGGCGGTAATGGAGCGGTAGTCCATATAGGTCTTGTTCTTTCCGCTGATCTTGACCGAAACTTCTTCCGTATCGTAATTGCGGTAGATGTTTTTGATCGTCTTGTTCAGAATAATATTCTCACCGGATTCATCTTCCTTCTTGTCTTCGATCTCCTCATCGGAATAGCGCAGCCTGTCTGCCATCGGTGTGGCGGAGACTTTCTTCTCTTCCTCCTCTTCCGCATGCAGCGGAGATGCAAGGAAAGAAAGGGCGCTGAAGAGCACCAGAAGTGAAATCACGTTGTTGCGTAACACCTTTTTCATCATGCCACCATTTTAACACTTTTGCCTATCTGAGGCAAATCAGGGGTTGATTTGGCTAAATATCACTAGTACAATTAGTACAGAAGTCCGCGTATCTATGAAGTGTAGAGGGGAAGTTCATGATTTCTTAAGCGATGACTTCACTGCGCTATGGTAAGATAGTAGTATAAGATGCAACTTGCAGGGTATTTCAGGCATCTTATCCGTAAATAGAAGAACAGAACCAAATGGATATATATTATAAGATAGAGAGGTAATAGATATGGCACAGAAAGATTTTTTGGGCAGCATCGCAGAGGAAACGGAAAAGAAACCCGCGAGCTTTGCGGAGGAGAAGGTTGTCCGCGTAGATAAGAAACCGCTGAATGTCGGTCTGCTCGTTATTGCTTTGGTGGCACTGGCGGCACTGGCAGTGGGAGCGTATTTTTTATTCTTTGCCCCGCGCATTACGATGGAGAACTTCGTCGGCAAACGGGTCAGTGATTTCTCCGCATGGGCAAGACAGTATGAAATCGAAAGCACGGGTGTCGTGTTAACGCGTGTATATTCCAATGAATACAATGAGGAAATCATCATTTCCCAGAGCGTGGAACCGGGCACAAAGATCAAAAAGGATGTCAAGGTTACCTTCGAGGTCTCTCAGGGTGCAGACCCGCAGGAAAAGATCACTTTCCCGGATCTGAAATCCATGACACTGAGCGAGATCAATGCCTGGATCAAGGAGAACAAGCTCAGCAATACCCGTGTTTCCACGGCATACGACAGCACGGTGCCGGAAAATCAGGTCATCTCCTATGATCTGAGAAACATTGATGAGTCGGAATTCCAGAGAGGATCCGCCTTAACGATCAATGTCTCCAAGGGTCCGAAACCGGCCGTCACGGTCACGGTGGATCAGGACTTCGTGGGCAAGGACCTCTACACTCTGCAGTCCTGGGCGGAAAGCAAGAAGGTTACGGTAAAATCCTCGGAAGTCTCTTCCGACAGTGTGGAAGCAGGCAAGATCATCACCTGCTCCGTCAAGAAGGATGACAAGATCAAAGAGGGTGATGTCATCACCTGCACGGTTTCCAAAGGCAAAGTGATCCGCATGGTCTACTTCGGCGGCTGGAAATATGAGGAAGTTCAGGAGTGGTGCGCAGATAACGGAATTCTGCTGAAGTATTCCGAAGAATACCACATGCAGACACCGAAGGATGAACTGATCTTCCAGCAGATCGCAGCCGGAACGGTCGTGCAGCCGGGAGACAAACAGAAAGTCATCGTTTCCTTAGGTAAGCCGACAGTCATGGAATGCACAACGAAGCAGGAAGTGGATGCGAAGGTAAGGGAGATCCAGTCGAAAAACGGCCGCATCACGGTGAACTATACATACCATCTCGATACGACCAAGGCGCCGGATCAGGTTATTTCCATCTCAGAACGGGTTGACAATAATCAGGTGGTTGCGGATGTCGTTCTTTCCAAGGGTGACAATATCTGGCTGGAAAACATCGAAGGACTGAAATGGGAAGATCTGGTCGCAAATCCATACAACTACAGTGAGCAGGACGAACTGGTTCAGCAGCTGTTTGCGGCAGCGGAAGCGAAGGGCGTCAAGATCATCCGAAAATATACTTCCGCGACGGAAGGAATCGATAAGGACGGCACGATCATGGAAGTTTCCCGCAGCGACAGAATGCCGCTGAAGGGGGAATCCTACATTTCGGAAAACACGATTATCAACGTTACGATCTACGACAGTAACGCACAATAGAGGTCAAGGAGAAGAATATGAACTTTATCAAGCGAGCACTGAAGAATGTGGCGCGTTCAAAAACGAAGGCGATTTTACTGGCAATCACATTCTTCGTTATCGGAAATCTGGTCATCATCGGACTGGGAGTTTCCTACGCAAGTGAAAATGCCAAGAAGATGACGCGTCTGAAAATGAAGCCGGTCATCAAATATACGGTGGACTACAATGCCTGGCAGAGATATATCCGGGATCTGAGCGAAGAGGAAATGGAAGAGGCTTATAACAATTTCCCGCGGCTGAGATCTTCCGATTTCGAAAAGATTCTGGACAATGAGCATGTTGAGGCAGCCAATGACATCATGGAACTCTACGGCTATTCGGATGGATTCGATCCAATCCCGGGGGAAAATAACAATTCTGGCAGCGGAGGCGTAGTCATTTACGATGATGTGGATATGCCTTCCCCGGAAGAATACGAATACCGTGAGCAGGACTGCCGCATCCTTGCCAACCATATGGACAATATGGTTCAGGTGGCAGAAGGAACCTATGAAATTACCAGCGGCCACTTCTACAGTAAGGATGATATTAAAAACGGCAATGCCGTCTGCCTGATTACGGAAGAGCTGGCCAGAGCGAACAACCTCACGCTGGGAAGCCGGATCCGCGTGGATGTGGCGGAACCGTACATCAAGCAGATGTTACAGGATGACACCATCGAAACGACGGTTGATTTCGAAATCGTCGGTATCTATAAGAATACGGAAGAGATTTCGGAAAATGAATCCTGGAGAAACCAGTTTGCACAGTACCGCAATGAGAACGTGATCCTGTGCCCGGATACCTGCGTCAAGCGGATCTTAGTGGATCTGCAGAACAGAATGTGGGACTATTACGCATCCATGTGGCCGGAAGATGAATACTATTCCAATCCGGAAAACCGGCCGACGGAAGATGATATGTATAACGGAGAAAAGGTGATCTTACTGGATGATCCGCTCTATGTGGAAGAATTCGTCAAGGAAAACGCAGACAAGATTCCGCAGTTCACCAAGCTGGATGCGAACGATGACATGTTCAACCGTTTCGCCAAACCGCTAGATACGATGAGTTTATTCTCCAACATCATCGTCTGGATCGTTGTAATCAATGCCGTGGTTATCATCACGCTTGTCACAGCCTTAACCATGAAAAACAGGGAACACGAGATCGGTATTCTGCTCTCCATGGGCGTCTCCAAGATCAAGGTCGTCGGACAGCTGTTCTTAGAGCTGGCCATCGTGGCCATCATCGGCTTTACCCTGGCAGTCGCCAGCGGCTCGCTGATTTCCCGGAAGGTCGGTCAGGTGGTATTAGACTACCAGATGACGACAAGAAACCCGGAAGAGGAAGATTACTACTATTACGGGGAAGACGACTACTTCACGACCATCACGCAGGAAGACATGCTGAGTGAATACGATGTCAAGATCAACCCGGTGATCATCGGTGAGATCTATGCTCTGGGTCTGGGTGTGGTATTTGTCTCTACCCTGATTCCGTCCTTTATGATCATGCGCTTCAACCCGAAGAAGATCCTGACGGATGCCAACTAGGAGGATGAGAAGATGTTAAAGTTAGAAAATATCAGCTACAGCTACATTGACGGTGGCAGCAAGCGTATCATCCTGAACAACCTTAACTATGAATTTGAAGCCGGGAAGTTCTATACGATCCTGGGTCCGTCCGGAAGCGGAAAAACAACGCTGTTATCCATTATCGCCGGACTGGACAAACCGGAAGCGGGAAGAGTTCTCTTTGAAGGAGAGGACATCGAGAAGATCGGCTTAAGCAAATACCGCCGCAACAAGATCAGCATCGTCTTCCAGCAGTACAACCTGATTAACTATCTGACGGCTCTGGAAAACATTGAGCTGGCAATGACGGAAACGGATAATCCGATTCCGAAAAACCACAGGGAAGTCGCCTATGCGCTTCTGGAGAAGTTCGGCATCGTCCGCTCCAAGGCAGACCGTATGGTCAACAAGCTCTCCGGCGGCGAGCAGCAGCGTGTGGCCATTGCCCGGGCGATTGCCTCCAACGTGGATCTGATCTTCGCGGACGAACCGACAGGAAACCTCGACTCCGCTACGGAAAAGGAGATCATCAAGATCTTCAAGGAACTGACGGAAGAGTACGGCAAAACGGTCATCGTGGTTACCCACTCCAACCTGGTTTCGGAGTTAAGCGACCACAGAACCTACCTGTATGACGGAGCCTTAACGGATACGCCGCAGGAATTATAGATGACAACGGACAGCTTACGCTGTCCGTTTTTTTATGGAAAAGTTGCGTAACAACGGGGTTTTTTGATAATCTTTATATAGAATTATTATTATATTGAATCATATTGGCTGTTACATATTGGAGCTTAGCACTCAGAGGTGACAAAAATGAAGAAACTGACCGGAATCGTAATGAGTCTGTTATTCCTGATGGGTGTTGTGTATGCACCTGATTTAAAAGCGGAGGAAAATCTCGGCGGAACGCTCAGGACGGTCTATGCGACCTTCCGGGGCGAGAGAATGGAAGTTGCCCGCGAGATCATGGAAGTGGACGGGGACTATCATGAACCGATCAAAATCGAGATTCAGATGAGCGGAGATACCGCCGGATATGAGTACTACATCCTGCAGTATACCCCGGAGAAAACCATATATCTGAAGAATTCCACCAGCACCACCATGGAGATCTATCCGGATGAGATGGAAGTCGGCATGCCGGTTTATCTGAAAGTGCTGGATAAGAATCATAAGGATCTCTATACACGTATCCTGAACTTCCGAATCAATAAGGGAGCAATCTCCTCCAAAGTACCGGTGGATTACGGCAGTGCTTTCGGGGAAGGTTTCTTTATCGACATGAGCCGCTTTTTGCCGGGCATGAAGTTTGAGTTTTTACCGTGCCTGATTCCGGTCACCGTGAAAGTATACGGAGACGGACGCTTTGTCTTAGGCATGGGGCTGAACTCCTCCGATTTGACATTCTGGGAGAAAGCCGCCTCGGGAAATCTGACGATGCCGGATTCCGCCAAGATGCGCGCGGCCTTCAGCAACCGGAAACATACGTGGGATTCCAGCAACCTCGGGATGATTTTTGTGTTCTCCGGGTACGTTCAGGGTAATGTGAATACCGATGAGCCTCTGCGCGGGCAGATGAGTATGTATGTCGGCGGCGGACTGGATGTAACGGGACAGTATATGATTCTGACATGGGAAATCACGGCAACGGCCGGACTGGACGGCTCCTTTGATTTCTCCATTGTCCAGGACAGTATCGACAGCTCGTTCAATTTCCAGCCGGACCGCTTCATGATCGGCTGGAAGGCGGGAATTGAAGTCTTCGGCGGCCTGGGTCTGGCCTCTGTCTTTGCGGTCGGTGTCTATGGGGCAGGCTCATTTGGTGCGGAAGCGGAGTTCTATCCGCAGGCAGACGTCAACCATCTGATTCTGGCCGGGGAGCTGGGCATGAAGGTCAAACTGTTCGGCAAGAACATTCTGGTCTTCAAGCTTGTTTCGGGCAGCCACGATTTCGTCCAGCATGACAATCAGACCTATACACCGCTCACAACGGCGGACCTGAAAGCGCTGTTACTGGATCAGCAGTATGCGAAGATCCAACTGAGCGGAAATGAAATGGATACGGAAACCGTGTGGCATGCGGATGCCGCGATATCCGAAGCAGAGAATCAGAATACCGGCTTTACTTCCGGAGCGGAAAGTATTCCGGAATATGCCTATCTCTTAGCGGAAAATATCTATCCGGACAATATGATCCAGCTCATCAATACGGGAAGTAAGACCTTCCCGGAAATGAGCGCAGTCTTTTTGGGAAATGATACGACGCGTCCGAAAGGAAACCGCTCCCGCCTGATGGGTTTCACGCTGGATCCGGAAAAGGACTACGTGAAGAATCCGGAATGGATTGATTTCGGCGCAGAGGATGACGGGACGGCGGATCTGGATCCGTATCTCTATCACGATGAAATCAACAACAAAACATATCTGGTGTATAAAAATGCCATGCAGGCTCTACCGGAGAATGCGACTCTGGAAGAGATTGCCGAAGCAACCGATTTATACTTTGGCGAATATCATTACGGCACGGGCTGGCAGAACCGTATCCGTGTCACAGATCTTCACGGTGAAGGCAGAACACAGTTCGCTGCCGGCGCAAGAGTTGCGGCCAATGCGGAAGGCAGGCCGGTCATTGTCTACTATCTGAACCCGGTGGATGATCCTGCGGGACTCAGGGATGAAGTGCATCCGGTTTACCTGGCACATTTAGAAGAACAAAAAAGCTTTACTTCAGAACTTTTGACGGAAGTAAACGGCTCCATCACGGAAGTGGATATCTGCTCATTCAACGGCATGGAAACCGTCGCAATCAGTTATACCCATGAAGGCGTTGACCATGTGGAGCTTTACCGCAACGGAAAGAAATTCTGGGAGAAAGAGAATGCGACTGCCGGGCGCTTTGTGGCGCTGGGGTACGAGCGGCATCTCTTTGTTTACAGGGAGAATAATTCGCTCTTTGGAATGAACGAAAACTCACAGACGAGTCAGATCACTCCGGAAGATATGCCGATTCCTTCCACCAATTACCGCCTGTACGGAAAATTCGGTTCGGAATCCGTCATGATCGTCGGGACATCGGCCAAGGATTCGCGTGAGAATGCCTTCGCGATGCTCTCCAATGACGGCGGCACTTCGTGGAATCGGATCGATCTGACCAATATCAGCGAATACGGCATCGTCAACAACATCGCGGTGGCCTTCACGTATGACGATGAGCCGTTTGTACTTTACAGCGTGCAGAAATACATGGCGAATTATGCGAAGGAAAATACGGATGCGCTGGCAATGATCGGCAAGGCATCCAATTCGGAATTCCTGTTAAATCAGAAGGAAGGACTGCTGCTTGGGGAAGAGGATGAGCGCTTCAGCGATACGCAGGCCGATCTCTATATCAAAGCGCGCAAGGCCAACTCCCGCGTGAAGATCACGGAAGTGGAATTTATGGATGCGGAACATGCCGAACCGCAGAAGGGAACCCCGGTGAAGATCACGGTGCAGAATGCCGGACTCTATCCGGTGGAATCCGTGGTCATCCTGCAGAGCGATGTCCCGATCAATCAGAAGGTAATTAAACTTTTGCCGGGAGAAAGCGGAGTTCTGGACATGGATGTTCTGGTTAATACCGACGGCACAAAGGATGCCCCGCTGGAGATCCCGCTTTCCGTCACCGCAACAAGAGCGGAGCATATCGACGGGAAATATGTCGCCGAACTGACGAACGGTGATTTAAGCGTAACGCTGGATCACGAGCTGATTGACGGCACGGAACAGCTGACGTATAACGTGACCAATTTGGGCTTCTCTTCCAAAGGCTTCCATGTTTATGTAAAGGATGCCGACACGAAGGAAATCATTGAGGAGAAATACTTCTACCTGTCCGCCCAGAAAAATGCCAGCGGCGTGATCACGGCGAAGAACAGGCTCTTCTCCATCGACGGACATGAGAATGTTACGATCATGGTGGAGCGGATAAATGAGACGGATGAGGAAGTCACAAGCGACCGGAAACTGACGATCCGCTCACTGGAAGAAATCTATGCCCAGTCCACAGACGGCATCATCATTCCGAATAATGACCCGACCCCGCAGCCTCAGCCACAGCCGCAGCCATCCGGAAATACGCCGACACCGGGGAAGAAGGACAGCGATCCGAAGAAAGAGGATTCAACCGAGCCGGAAGAGGTGATTCCGGAAGAAGAGGATCTCCCCAAGAAAGAGGAAGAGGAGGAAGAAGAGCCGAAGACACCGGAAAAGGAAGAGGGCAACACACCGGAGCCTGGTAAATCGGACGATGAGAAAAAGGAAGACAATACCCCAGAGAAAACGGGAAGAAGCTACCTGCCGTGGATCATCGGCGGCGGGGGACTCGCGTTCCTCTTATGGTTCATTCTCTTATTCAAGCGCAGAAAAGACGAAGAAGAAGATCAGTAAAATGAATACACAGCCATGCATGCATGGCTGTGTTTTGTGTATAATGGAGGCATGAAAAACCATCCGCTGTTAAAGATCTATCATAAGGAAATTCCGGAATTTTTAAAGGAATTCGCAGAGACGGAAGCCATGTTACGGCTGCGTGACGTCGGAATGGACTGCGCTTTGGAATATACGTCCTTTCCGCGCTTTCAGAATATTGTGCCGTATCACCGCTATGAGCACTCCGTTGGCGTAGGACTGATCACTTGGCACTTTACCAATGACAGAACAATGAGCGTGGCGGCTTTACTGCACGATATCGCAACACCCTGCTTTTCCCATGTGGTGGATTTTCTCAATAACGACCATATGACGCAGGAATCCACGGAAGCGGATACGGAGATGGTGATTCGAAATGACAGGGGAATCATGTCGCTGCTTCAGAAGTACGGAATGAGCGTGGATGAGGTGAAGGATTATCACCGCTATCCTGTTGCCGATAATGATCGGCCGAAGCTTTCCGCGGACCGGCTGGAATACACGCTGACAAACATGTACCGTTACGAAGGCTGCTCTTTCGCAGAGATTCAGGCGGTATATGAGGATATCACGGTGAACCCGGAGCAGAATGAACTCGTCTTTCAAACCCCGTCATTTGCCCTCTATTTCGCCCAAAAAGCCCTGGATACCTGTAAGATCTATGTGGCGGATGCGGACCGCTATACGATGGAATATCTTGCCCGTATCCTGAAGAAAGGGATTGAAGAGCACGTTATCACGCTGCGGGATCTGGCCTTAGAGGAATCTGCCGTTATTGAAAAACTGAAGGGCAATGCGGAAACCGCGGCGCTGTGGAAACGTCTGGAACAGCTCAGTGAGATGCGCTATCCCAAAGACGGCACGGAGCCATTCAGTTATCAGGTGGACGCCAAGAAGAGATGGATGGATCCGTTTATCATAGGACGCGGAAGAGTGTCGGAAAACAATACGGCATTTGCGAAGGAGCTGGCGGAATATCTGGATAAGGACTTCCATTACTTTATCAGGGGAATTACAGATGAGGAATAATAAAAAGCGAACCAGGGTGAGTGAACGAAACAGGGTCCACTCTCCAGGCTCGCTTTTTCTGTGTTTTATCGCTCTTCCCGGAAATAACTCAGACCTAAGGAAGAAGGACCCTGGTTCTCACGTTTTTTACGTTTGGAGACAACGCAGAGAACGATGATCGTGACCAGATACGGCAACATCTTATACAGATTCTGCATATAGGTCATGTTCTGCAGCTTCAGCTTTTCGGCAAAGAAACGGGAGATTTCGACCGGGATATAAATATATGCCCAGTAACATAAACCGAAGAGATAGGCGCCCCAGGTGGCGTTTTTCGGCTTCCAGCTGGTGAAGATAACCAGGGCAACTGCCAGCCAGCCTAAGGCTTCCATGGCGGAGTCATTGGCCCAGGTTCCCTTAATGTAGTCCATGACATAGAAGAGTCCGCCCAGTCCGCAGATGGCGCAGCCGATCACGGCTGCGAGATACTTGTATCTTGTGACGTTGATACCGGCAGCGTCTGCCGTTGCCGGATTTTCCCCGATCGCTCTCAGGTTGAGTCCGGTACGGGTTTTGTTCAGGAAGTACTGCAGGAAGAAAGCCAGGAACAGGCAGAGGTACACCATCCAGCCATGAGAGAGGAGGATGGAGCCGATTGTACCGAACTTTCCGGAAATCAGCGGAAGCTTGGCCGTAAAGGCACTGGAAGTCGTTGCGACGGAGATCGTACCGACGCCGCCGGAGAGCTTCATCATGTTACCGCCGAAGAAGTTGGCAATGCCCGTTCCGAAAATCGTCAGTGTCAGTCCCGTAACGTTCTGGTTGACCTTTAATGTTACCGTCAGGAAGGCATACAGAAGTCCGGCCAGAGCGGAGGCAATGATCGTTGCCAGAAGGCTGAGGATCATGCCAGTCAGAGCACTCGGCGTTGCAGTGGAGCGCTCATAGAGGAAGGCAGCTGCCAGAGCGGCGATACCGCCGATCTGCATGACACCCGGAACACCGAGGTTCAAGTCCCCGGCTTTCTGGTTGAGCGTTTCGCCGATACAGCCGTACATGATAACCGTACCGAAGGTGATGGCGGCGACAAACCAGGAGATCACTTGTGCTGTAGTCATGTTATTCGCTCTCCTTTCTGCTGTGACGGACGGAGATCTTATAGTTATTGAAGAACTCCGAACTGAGGATGAAGAACAGGATGATACCCGTGATGATATTCGATGCGTATTCGTTTAAGCCGAAGTCACTGGAGATCTGGGAAGCACCCTTGCTTAAGAAGACAATGAAGGCCGAGATGACCGTCATGGCAAACGGGTTGAATTTCGCCAGCCAGCAGACGATGATGGCCGTGAAGCCTCTTCCTCCGGCTGTCTGCTTGGAAATCGTATGGGAGATTCCGGCGACTTCCACAAATCCGGCGATACCGGCGATGGCACCGGAGATCAGAACGTTCTTGCGGATGACTTTCGGTACGTTGATGCCGGCATATCTGGCTGTGGCGACGGATTCTCCGACAACAGCGGCCTCATAGCCGTGCTTGGAATAATGCATGTAGATGTAGACACCGATCATGGCCACCAAGACGATGGCGATGTTGAGGAAATACTGCTGGCCGAAGAGTTTCGGGAACCAGCCGCCCGATGTCTGCATGTTGATGATGCCGACGGAATGGGACTGTTTCTTATCCCAGAAGTCGACGAAGAATTCAACGACCTGAATGGCCATGTAGTTCATCATTAAGGTAAACAGTGTTTCATTGGTATCGTATTTGGCTTTGAAGTAAGCCGGAAGATAGGCCCATAAACCGCCCGCCGCTGCGGAGATGACAAGCATCAGAAGCAGAAGGGCGAAGGTCGGTACTTTATTGCCGAAATAGATCATCATTGCGGCTGTGGTTAAACCGCCGATCAGAATCTGACCTTCCGCACCGCAGTTCCAGAAGCGCATCCGGAATGCAGGAGCCAGAGAGATACTGATGAGCAGTAAGAGACAGGTGTCACGGAGCGTGATCCAGGTTCTGCGCGGGGTGCCGAAGGCACCGTTGAACATGGATTTATAGACACTGATCGGATCGAGCTTGGTGACAAAATAGATGAAGAGGGCAGAGACCAGCAGGGATGCCAGAATTGCCAACAGGATCACCACAACCTTTGTCCAAATCGGCAGATCGTCACGTTTCTTGATTCTTAAGAGAGGCTCTTTCGCATTATTCTTTTCCATGAGTTTCCTCCTTTAAGTGGGTCATTAAGTAGCCGACTTCTTCCTTGGTGGCCGTTCTGCCGTCCAGTAAGCCGTTCATCTTGCCGGAACATAAGACCAGAATGCGGTCGCTGAGGGCTAAGAGCACGTCCAGGTCTTCCCCGACATAAATCACGGCGACGCCTTTTTTCTTCTGTTCGTTCAAGAGGTTGTAAATGGCGTATGAAGTATTGATGTCCAGTCCGCGGACGGCATAGGCTGTCATTAAGACCGTCGGCTTGTTGTTGATCTCGCGTCCGACCAGGATCTTCTGGACGTTACCGCCGCTAAGACGGCGGACCGGATAATCAAGGTCCGGTGTCTTGACTTCAAGTTCGTCCTTGATCTTCTGCGCCGTGGCCTGCGGCTGCTGTTTGTGTAAGAACGGGCCGGCACCCTTGCGGTAGCGCTTCAATAAGACGTTGTCCGTCATACCCATGTTACCGACAAGGCCCATGCCTAAGCGGTCTTCCGGGACAAAGGCGAGGTGCAGACCGAATTCGATGATTTCCTTGGTGCTTAAGCCAACCAGCTCATGGACACCGTGAGCGGTGGAGTTGTAGATGACCGAAGAGCCTTCTTCGCACTTCTGTAAGCCCATGATGGCCTCCAGCAGTTCTTTCTGGCCGGATCCGGAGATGCCGGCGATGCCGAGGATCTCTCCGCTGTATAAATCAAAGGTAATGTCATCGACTACCTTTTTGCCGTCATTGTTTTCGACCGTCAGATGTTTGACTTCCAGACGCTTTGCCTTCTCTTCGACAAGGTCGCGGGCAATGTCCAGCGTGACTTTTTCCCCGACCATCATTTCGGTCAGGATCTGTTCATTTGCCTCGGAGGTCAGAAGCGTTCCGACGTTTTCCCCTTTGCGTAAAACCGTGATACGGTCGGAGATCTCCATGACCTCATTCAGTTTGTGCGTGATGATGACGATGGCTTTGCCGTCATCGCGCATGTTTCTGAGGATCGTGAAGAGTTTTGAGATTTCCTGCGGGGTAAGGACCGCAGTCGGCTCATCCAGAATCAGGACGTTGGCCCCGCGGTAGAGGGTCTTTACGATTTCGAGGGTCTCTTTTTCCGAAACCGTCATGTCATAGATCTTCTTGTCAAGATCAAGTTCAAAGCCGTATCTGGAGCAGATCTCTTCCACTTCCGTACGGCAGTCTTTTTCCGTGTGTTCCTTCGGCAGACCGATCAGGATGTTTTCCAGTGCCGTGAACACGTCAATGAGTTTGAAGTGCTGGTGAATCATACCGATTCCCAGATCAAAGGCATCTTTCGGGGAAGCGATGCTGACTTCTTTTCCGTCAATCAGGATCTCACCGCTGTCCGGATAGTAAACACCGGAGAGCATGTTCATCAGCGTGGTTTTGCCGCTTCCGTTTTCCCCCAGCAGGGAAAGGACTTCGCCGTGATAGATGTCGAGGTTGACATCCTTGTTGGCAATGACTTTTTTCCCGAACTGTTTCGTAATATTTCGCATGGATACTGCGATTTCAGCCATAAATGCACCTCCCTGAAAATGCAAAACATTACAGGTCCCGCACGGGGCCTGTAATGTTCTATGTTTTTGGTTAATTCTGTAAATGTGTCAGATTAGTTTAATTCCGTGATACCGTCAATTCTTGCGGCGAAGTACGGAGCACTTCTGAATTCGGATTCATGGAAGTAGCCGTCGATTAAGCATTCATATTCCGGTGTGAAGTCGCCGTCCAGATCGCCGAGGATGGATGTCGGGTTTTCACCGCCGATTGTGAATGTGGATGCATCGAAGACATGTAATTCACCGGATTTGATTGCGGCGATTGTCTTGTCAACAGCTTCCTGAGTTCCTGCAGCAACTGCCTTGCCGAGTTCCGTGATTTCAACAGCACCTTCGTTGTAGCCGCCGACCCAGTCAGTGACCATGTCTGTACCGTTCTGCCAGCAAGTGAATGCATAAGTGTAGAATTTTTCCCAGACGTTGGAAGCACTTGTCAGAGCTACATCCGGTGCAACATCCAGCATGGAAACGTTGTAACCGACGGAGTAGGCAGTGAAGCCGTAAGTGTTGTTCTGCATGTTGCTCTGAACTTTTGTCGGAGCACCAGTGGAGTCAGCGTGCTGACCGATGATGACGCAGCCTCTGCTCATCAGATCGTCTGCAACAGTTCCTTCAGCCGTGATGTCGAACCAGGAGTTTGTGTATTCCACAAACATGACAACGTTGGAGACAACGGATTTGATGCCGAGATAGAATGCAGTGTAGCCGGAGACGACTTCCGCGTACGGATAAGCACCGACATAACCGATCTTGATATTGCCGTTTTCATCGAGGTTTGCGTCAACGATTGCGCCGTTGTCGATGAGTTCCTGTAACTTTAAGCCGGCAACAACACCGGAGACGTAACGGGATTCATAAACAGCCGTGAAAGCGTTCTTGAAGTTCTTCAGACCGGAGTTGGCAGCTGTGTCGCCAGTGTCAGCAACGAATGTGACATCCGGATATTCCTGAGCAACTTTCTGCATGAAGGACTGATGTCCGTAGGAGTTGGAGATGACGAGAGTTGCACCGTTTTCGATTAAGTCGATCGCTGCATCTTCGCATGTCTGGTCTTCACCGACTGTGTATTTCCAGAGAATGTCTTCATCCGCAATGCCTAAACCTTTGGCAGCGTCCTTGATGCCGAGCATGTGAGCATAAGTGTAGCCTTCATTTTCATCACCGACTAAGATGATACCGATTTTCTTGCTGGTTTCTGCCGGTGTGCTTTCGCCGCCGTCAGCCGGTGTGTTTTCCTTGGAACATCCGACTAAACCGCCGAGAACCATGAGGGCACTGAGAAGTAAGATCACTAGTTTTTTCATTTTTCAATTCCTCCTGAGAATCTATGTATTCATGGCCTTGTATGCCAGAATTACCGAATAAAATAAAAATTGTGAAGTCAGTCCGTTGCTAAAGGAGTTTTTTCTCCTCAGGCTTCTGGATGATACTTCACAATTTGTTCGAGAGAGTTAAGGGCGCAGGCGGGTGTAATGGTATCGAAAGGAATTAATTTGCGTTTGCCGCTATGGTTATAGCCGGTATTCCGTGCAAGTACATTCTTGACCATTCCGTACTCCTCCCCCTTTGAAAAAATATACTCCAATTATTGCCTAATTGATTTGGAAAATCAAGCAAATTTGCTCATGAAAGCGGTATCAATTTATGTAAGATTTCTTTCATAGGTCACTATTTCACTTCTGTATAAAGAAAAACGCCGGAAACATAAGTTTTCCGGCGTTTCGATAAGAAATATTGATACTGATTATGCCTTGACTTCGGCAGCTCCGAGGTCGAGACCTTCGTTGAAGTTGCGGGCATTTTCCATCGTTGTGACCGCAATGGCCTGCATTGCTTCACGCGTGAAGAAGGCCTGGTGGGAAGTGAGGATGAGCTGCGGGAACATCATCAGACGGGCTGTGATGGAGTGCGGCAGCGGCTCATCGGAGCGGTCCGTATAGACGTTGTCATCTTCGCCTTCATATACGTCCAGTGCCACGGCGTGGAACTTGCCGGCCTTTAAGGCAGAAATCAGCGCTTCGGAATCGATCAGGGCGCCTCTGGCCGTGTTGACCAGCATGACGGAATCCTTCATGCGGGCAATGGCGGCTTCATCGATCAGATGGTAGGTGCCGATCGGACCCATGATCAGCGGGGCATGCAGGGAGATGAGGTCTGATTTTTCCAGCAGTTCTTCCTTTGTGACGTAGGTCAGTAAGCCTTCGTCCACCAGTCTCTGGTTCGGATATTTATCCCAGCCGATGACCGTCATGCCGTAACCCTTGGCGATTCTGGCGAAACATTCGCCGATCTTGCCGGTACCCATGACACCGCAGACCTTATTATTTAAGTCCACACCGAGTAAGCCGGAGAGGGCGAAGTTGTTGTCACGGACCTTGTTGACGGCCTTGTGCAGGCGGCGGTTGGCGGCCTGGATGGTTGCCATGGCGTGTTCCGCAACCGCGTACGGGGAATATGCCGGAACGCGGGCAACCTTGATGCCGTATTCCTTGCAGGCTTCCAGATCAACGTTGTTGAATCCGGCACAGCGCAGGAGAATCAGCTTGACGCCGTTTTCGCCGAGATACTGAATGACGCTGCGCGGAGCTTCGTCGTTGACGAAGATGCAGATGGCATCATACCCTTTGGCTAAGGACACCGTTTCCGGTGTCAGACGGGTACTCAGGAAGGTGAGATCGGTATTATATGTTCCCGGGCCTTTATCTTTTGCGAGTTCAGTGAAGAATGTCTTATCGTAGTCTTTGGTTCCGAAGAAGGCGACTTTCAGGATTTTCGGTGCCGTTTCTTCGATGGTATCCTGGGCAAGAATCGCGTGGATCTTTTCCGCAGCTTCCTCTTCGTCTTTTCCTTCCACCTGTACCGTCAAAACATCACCTTTGACGGCATTAAGTCCGAGAATTTCCAAAACGTTCTTTCCGCTGGCTTCCTTGCCGTTGCAGCGGATAGTGACCGCGGAGGATACATTCACCAGCGCCTGCGCCAAAAGGGCAGCGGGACGTGCATGAATGCCCAGAGGATTTTCGACAATACATCTAAATTCTTTCATATGCTCTCCTTATTTTATATATACGTAAATTCCTAAATTTAATTGTAACATAAATCATTTCACGGAATGAATGGGATTGTGAAAGTTATTCAGTTTTATGTGCAACATGGAAAAGAAAAAGGAAAAGCATTACAATAGGACTGTTAAAAAAGGAGACGCGTATGGCAACGGATACCAATTACCTGTTTGAAAAAGAAAAAATCAGCAAGGCAATGATGCATCTGGCACTGCCTTCCATTCTGGTTTCGGTGGTCGACCTCATCTATTCCACAATCAATGCCTATTTCGTGGGACAGCTGAATAACGCGGCGATGATTGCGGCCATGGATCCGGTCTCCTCGATTATCATGCTGATCGAATCGGTCGGTGCCTGCGTGGGCATCGGCGGTGCTTCCTATCTCGGCAGACAGCTTGGCGCCAAAAAGGCGGATGCGGTGTATGAGACGGTGCGCACTTCCATGACGCTCTGTATCCTGTTATCCGTGATTCACATGATCGTCGGCTTTCTGGCACTGCGCCCGTTTATTGACTGGCAGACAAGTGATCCGGAAGTTGTGCGCTATGCCTATCAGTACGGCTTCATCAGCATCTTCACAATCGCTTTTCTGGTGCTGCGTACCACGGCGGTGCATCTGTTGCGCTCCGTCGGCGATGTGCGCTATTCCACCGTTGTTATTTCCGCCAGCGTCTTTCTGAATATTGCCCTGGACCCCATCTTTATGTTTGAATGGGGTTTGAATCTCGGAGTCATCGGTGCGGCACTGGCCACAGCCATCTGCAACCTGCTGACAGCAGTCTTATGTGTCATGCGTCTGCACAGCAGAAAAACGGAAGTCTTTTGGAAACCGCTGGACTTCCATATGGACCGTCATATTACCTGGGAAATCATGCGGGTCGGCGTTTCCTGCTACGTGCGCAACGCTCTTCCGGCCATCTCTTCCGCCATCTACCAGAGGCAGGTCTTCCGCTTCGGTACGGACTTTGTGGCAGGCTGCTCGGTCGGCAAGCGTGCCGGTTACCTTCTGAACTATTTCATTCAGGGTGCGGTCAACGGCTATCTGCCGCTGGCTTCCTATAACTACGGGGCAAGGAACTACAGGCGGCTCTGGGATACCATGAAGTGGTGTCTGAGTGTTCTGACGTTATATTCCATCGGTGCGGATGCACTGATCTGGATCTTCCATAAACCGTACGTCGGCCTCTTTGCGATGGATCCGGTTCTCATTGATTACGGATCCAAGTATCTTCTGGCCTATACGATTGCGCTTCCGGTGTATGCGGCATACTACGTCTTCACGGTGACGCTGCAGGCTGCCGGCAGGGGACGGGAGTCCATGATTCTTTCCATGAGCCGTCAGGGTCTGATCTATATCCCGATCTTACTGGTGTTGCCGAATCTGTTGCATGAGTTAGGCATCTATCTCTCGCAGCCGTTATCCGACTGGCTGACGGTACTTGTTGCAGTGTGGCTTTGCTGGCCGTTATTAAAAGAAATCCGCTACGGGGCAAGGGAGCAGAATTAACATAATAGCCGCAGAGAAATCCGCGGTTTTCTTTTTGGCAAAGACTGCAAAAAAGGCAGAATTGACAAAAGGGGCGGATTTGCATAAAAATAATAGTAAGCAGGAGGTTTATATCATATGAGAAAAACAGCAGGTTTTTTAAAAGTCATTTGTATTATAGCAATCGTTTTTGAAGTGATCGCGATTGTGTGTGTAGCGGTTGCGCTGGCGGCTGTCGCGTTTGTGGGAGATTTCTCCGCCATTGCGGAAAAGACCGGCGGTGCGATTACAATCAGTTCCACGGGAACCACGTTAACTCCGGCAGAAATGGATGCCTTAAAACCGGTCATTCTTGTTGCACTGGGTATCGCGTTACTCACACTCATCTTCGCGTTCCTCGGCACAAAGAAGGAAAAAAACGTTCTGGCGGAATGCCAGGCCGAACGTCCGTTCTCCGCAAAGAGCGTTTCCGATCTGAAGGGCGCTGCAAGACTCGAACTGATCGGCGGTTTCGTCGGTGTCGCCGGCGCAGTCGTCATGATGTTTATGGGCAAGAATCTGCAGGTCAACGGAACGTCCGTTGGCAATTCTTCCCTGTCACTGAATCTGTCCTTCTTAATCTACGCTGTCCAGAAGTATCTGCTCTATCATGTGGCGGAATACGGTCATTCTCTGGAAAACAGATAAGAAGAAACAGACAATGTTACGCCAAGAGCCTTACGGCTCTTTTCTTTTTGTCTCTGTGAAGGGGATTTCATCCAAAAAGGAGACAAAATCAGGTATAATAGAATATGCACTTGAAAATAATTAAAGCAGACAGATGCCGGAGTTTCCCTGTTTGAGTCAGAGGGGGAATCCTGTATAATAAGGAAGAGAAAAGAGTATCGTATGGAAAAAGATGTATTGGTAATCCAGGGAGCACGTGAGAACAATCTGAAAAACATCAGTCTCACCATCCCGAAAAATAAACTGGTGATCATGACCGGACTGAGCGGCAGCGGCAAGACGTCGCTGGCCTTTGACACGATCTATGCCGAAGGGCAGAGACGTTATGTCGAAAGCCTGAGCGCATATGCCCGGCAGTTTCTGGATAACGTGGATAAACCGGATGTGGACTTTATCGAAGGCCTCTCCCCGGCCATCTCCATTGACCAGAAGACCACCAGCAACAACCCGCGTTCCACGGTCGGTACGGTAACGGAGATCTACGATTTCCTCCGTCTGCTCTATGCCAGAGCCGGCACCCCGTACTGCCCGCATCACCATATCCCGATTGAAGCACAGACGGTGCAGCAGATGGTGGACCGCGTCATGGAAACGGAAAACGGCAGCCGGGTGATGATCATGGCTCCGGTGATCAAGCGCCAGAAGGGCACGCACAAGGATCTTCTGGACAGCCTGCGCAAGGATGGCTATCTCAGAGCCCGCGTGGATGGCGAGATCCGCCTTCTGGAAGATGATATCGTTTTAGAGAAGAACAAAAACCATGATATCGACGTCATCGTGGACCGTATTGTCAAAAACGAGAACAGTGCTTCACGTCTGCACGATTCTTTAGAGACGGCACTCAAGCTGGCCAACGGCATGGCAGTCGTCAATGTCGCGGGAGAAGATCTGCTCTTTTCCAGCAACTACGCCTGTCCGATCTGCGGCTTCTCCCTGCCGCCGCTGGAACCGCGTTTATTCTCCTTCAACTCGCCGCTGGGCGCCTGCCCGACGTGCAAGGGGCTGGGTGTGACGCTGCATGTGGATGAGGATCTTCTGATTTCGGACTGGAACCTTTCCATCCGCAAGGGAGGCTTACGCTATTACAAGAACATCGTCGACTCGAAGAATATCGAATGGCAGACATTTGAAACATTATTAAGACATTACAACATCGATGAAGATAAACCGCTCAAGGACATGAGCAAGGACGAGATCCGCTGGATCCTGCACGGATCGGATGAACCGATTGAATATCACATCCGTTCTACGGGCGGCAACTCCTACCATAAGAATGAGTTCATTGAAGGGGTCGCCGATATGATCGAGCGCCGCTACTGGGAAACCACTTCGGCAATGAGCCGGGACTGGTACGGCACGTTTATGGCAGAGAGCGAATGCAAGGACTGCCACGGCTCGCGGCTGAACGAGATGGCTCTGTCCGTTCTGGTTGGCGGCAAGAACATCTATCAGTTTACGGAAATGTCCATCAAGGAAGCTCTGCAGTTTATCGATGCATTGCAGCTGGATCCGATGAAGGCGGAGATTGCCCGTCTGGTTCTGAAAGAGATCCGGGAACGTCTGCAGTTCCTTTCGGATGTCGGCCTGGAATATCTGACGCTGAACCGCATGGCCGGTTCGCTTTCCGGCGGGGAAGCGCAGCGGATCCGTCTGGCAACTCAGATCGGTTCGCATTTAAGCGGGGTTCTCTACGTTCTGGATGAACCGTCGATTGGTCTGCATCAGAGAGATAACGGCAAGCTGATCCGCACGCTGAAGAACATGCGGGATCTCGGCAACTCGGTCATCGTGGTTGAACACGACGAAGAGACGATGATGGAAAGCGACTATATCGTGGATATCGGTCCGGGAGCCGGGAAACACGGCGGGGAAGTTGTCGCGGCGGGAACGCCGCAGGAAGTCATGGACAATCCGGCTTCCATCACGGGACAGTATCTGTCGAAAAAGATGGTGATCCCGTATCCCGCAAAGCGACGCAAAGGTAACGGGAACTATCTTGAAGTCATTAAGGCAGCGGAGAACAACCTGCAGAATATCAGGGTGAAACTGCCGCTGGGCACCTTTGTGTGTGTGACGGGCGTCAGCGGAAGCGGAAAGAGCACGCTGGTGATGGAGATCATCGCCAAGAGCCTGCAGCAGAATCTGGGAAGATTACGCATCAAGCCGGGCAAGGTGAAGGAAGTCAGAGGCATGGAGAACGTGGATAAGGTCATCATCATTGACCAGGATCCGATCGGACGCACCCCGCGCTCCAACCCGGTCACCTATACCGGTGTCTTCGATTCCATCCGGGACCTCTTTGCCCAGACGGTTGAGTCAAAGGTGAGAGGTTATACCAAATCGCGTTTCTCTTTCAATGTCAGCGGCGGCAGATGCGAGCGGTGCTGGGGAGACGGTGTGAAGCGGATCAGCATGAACTTCCTTCCGGATGTTTATGTGCCGTGCGAAGAGTGCGGCGGCAAGCGCTATAACCGCGAAACGCTGGAAGTCACCTATAAGGGAAAGAATATTTACGACGTGCTGGAAATGACGGTGGAGGATGCGCTCGAGTTCTTCTCGGCCAACCCGAAGATCCGTCACGGCTTACAGACACTGAGCGACGTCGGTCTGGATTATATCAAACTGGGACAGAGTGCCACTACGCTTTCCGGCGGGGAAGCGCAGCGTGTCAAGCTGGCCAGTGAACTGCAGCGGAAGGCAACGGGGAAGACGGTTTTCATTCTGGATGAACCGACGACCGGTCTGCATTCCCACGATGTGCGCAAGCTTCTGGAAGTGCTGCAGCGCATCGTCAATAACGGCGATACGATCATCGTTATCGAGCATAACTTAGACGTGATCAAGAACGCCGACTACATCATCGATCTGGGACCGGAAGGCGGAGACGGCGGCGGAACGGTCGTCGCATCCGGAACACCGGAACAGGTCGCCAAAGTGCCGGAAAGCTTTACCGGCCAGTATCTGAAGAAGATGTTATAGAAAAGGAGTGTCATGTGGAATACGCAGGCAGAGTAACAATCAGAAAACTGAAAGAGTTCTTTGAATTTGAACAGATTACGGGGAATGAGGAATCTCTGAGCCGCTGGATCGTTGTACCGGATCTGAACCGTCCGGGACTGGAACTGGCGGGGTTTAATGACAAGAGCGATCCGAAGCGGGTCACTCTGATCGGTCAGAAGGAGATTGCCTATATTGCCACGCTGTCGGAAGACTTGCAGCGTGAGCGCTTTGACACGATCACCAACGGATATGTACCGTGCATTATTCTGACGCATGGGCAGGAAGTGCCGCCGATTCTGCGCGAGATCGCCATTCAGAAGAATTTCCCGATCCTCAAGACGGAACAGCCGACTTACCGCGTCATGGTCAATATCGCTTCTTTCCTGGATGAGCAGCTGGCGGACTTTGACAATATCCACGGGGTCCTGATGAGTATTTTCGGTCAGGGTATCCTGATCACCGGAAAGAGCGGCATCGGTAAATCCGAACTTGCGCTGGACCTCGTCTCACGCGGTCATGTGCTCGTGGCGGATGACAGGGTGGACTGTTACCGCATCCACAACAAGATCCGCGGGGAGGCCCCGGAAGTCCTGAAGCATTATCTGGAGATCCGCGGCGTCGGCATCATCGACATCACCCAGCTCTACGGGGCAAGTGCCTTTCTGAACCGGGCGAATATTCACTACATCATTCATCTGCAGCATTTCGATGAGAATGAACCGCTGGACCGTCTGGGAACCGAGATGTCCTATATGAACCTATTGGGTGTGGACATCCCGATGGTGACGATTCCGGTTTCCGAAGGCCGCAACCTGGCGGTTATCATTGAAGCAGCAGTTCGTAATTTCCTCTTAAAGGAAATGGGATACAATCCGAGCCGTGCTTTCCGGGAAGGCGTGGTACAGGAACAGGAGAGGGGTGAGAAATAATGGAGTTTTTTCCGAATTTCCGGACGATTCTCAGAATCGGGAAGTTTTCCCTGGGATTCTATCCGGTCTTACTAAGCCTCGGAGCCATTCTGGTCTATCTCTTTTCCTTAAGGAATCTGAAGAAAGACAAATATCCGCAGGACCTCGGAGATGACCTCTTTATCGGCTGCACGATCTGCGGCGTCATCGGGGCGAGACTCTGGTACTGTATCTTCTATGATTTTGAAGGATACTTCTCCGATCCGCTTTCCATTCTGAGAACATGGGAAGGCGGCCTGGCAATCCAGGGCTGCATTGTCGGCGCGGTGATCTTCGTTTACTTCTATGCGAAGAAAAAGCGCTACAGCCTCTTACGCATTCTGGACTGCATCTTCCCGAACATCCTAATCGGTCAGGCAATCGGCAGATGGGGGAACTTCTTCAACCAGGAAGCATACGGACGTGAGGTGAGCGAAGCGTTCTATGCGAAGTGGCCGGCATTTATAAGGAATCACATGTATATTGACGGCGCATACCGTGAACCGACGTTCCTCTATGAGTGCGTCTTCAATCTGCTCGGCTTCTTCTTAATCAACTGCATCTATAAAAAATACCGCAAGAACCGGCGCGGAGATCTGGTCTATGCCTATCTGATGTGGTACGGCGTGACGCGCACGATCGTGGAATCGATGCGTTCGGACTCCCTGATGCTGGGGCCGTTCAAGATGGCACAGCTGACCGGCATGTTCTTTGCGGTGGTGGGAGCGCTCGGAACCTTCGGGCTCTTCCGCAAGTGGACTGTAAAGAAACCGGTGCTGCTCTTTGACTTTGATCAGACGATTGGCAATACGGAGCCGATCATCTCACTGACCTTCCAGAAGATGTTTGAAAAATATCTTCCGGACCACCCGTTCGGGGAGGCGGAAAAGCGCAGCGTGCTCGGGCCGACATTAAGGGAAAGCTTTGAGCGCTATCATTTCCCGGGCAATGTGGAGGATCTGGAGAAGGAGTACCGCGCCATCAACAAAGCACTCCATACGCCGGAGAACTTAAAACCGATGCCGAATGCGGATGTGTTATTAAAAGAGCTGAAAAAGCAGGGATATAAGGTCGGAATCTTTTCCAATAAGCGCAAGGAAACGGTTGCGCTTGGCCTGGAAATCATCGGCCTGAAAGATTATGTGGACTGCATCATCGGAATGGATGATGTGCTCAGCCCGAAGCCGGATCCGGAAGGAATCCGCAAGGGCGTCATCGCTCTGGACGGATCACTGGACAGCGTGATCTATGTGGGTGATGTGAAAAATGATATTATTACCGGACAGAATGCCCATGCGTTCTCCATCGGCTATAACGTGGACAGAGCGCAGGCGGATGCCTTAAAAGAAGTGAATCCGAACTATGTGGCATATGATCTGGTTGAGATTCTGGATGTTCTGAAGGGGGAATATGAATGGACAGACAATTTGACTTGATTATCATCGGCAGCGGTCCTGCCGGCATGGCAGCCGCAATTTATGCAGGAAGAGCCGGATTATCCTGCGCCATGATCGAAGGGGAAGCTCCGGGCGGAAAGCTCGTTAAAACCTATGAGATCGCCAACTATCCGGGAATTAAGGAAATCAACGGCGCGGAGCTTGCCATGCAGATGTATGAGCACTCCACGGCCTACAACTGCGAATCGCTTTTCGACCGTGTTCTGAAAGTGGAAGACGGCGAAATGAAGAAAGTCATCTGCGAAAGCGGCACGACGTACCTTGCGAAAGCGGTCATCGTCGCCACGGGAACAAAGGAACGTCTGCTCAATATCCCGAACGAAAAGGAACTGACGGGCAAGGGCGTATCCTACTGCGCGGTGTGCGATGGGGCTTTCTACCGCAACAAGACGGTCACGGTGATCGGCGGTGGCAACAGCGCTCTGGAAGAAGCACTCTATCTTACGCAGTTTGTCTCCAAGCTCTACATTGTCATCCGCCGGGATGTCTTCCGTGCGGACAGCGTTGTGGTCGATAAGGTGGAGAACAACGAAAAGATCGAGATCATCCGCAAGGCGGTGCCGGTACGCATTAACGAAAAAGACGGCAAGGTCGGCTCGATCGTACTCAGAAACGTGGATACCAACGAGGAATGCGAAGTGGAAACCAACGGCATCTTCCCGTATATCGGAGCGGATCCGTGCACGGAAATGCTGGAAGGACTGGATGTGCTTGATACGCACGGCTACCTGTTAGTCAAAGATGACATGAGCACAAACGTGCCGGGCATCTACGGTGCCGGGGATTGTTGCAACAAAGTATTGCGTCAGGTCGTGACGGCGGTCAACGACGGAGCCATTGCGGCGCAGTCGGTGTTCCATTATCTTCATAAGTAAGAAAAAAAGAAGCCTGAGAGGAAGATATCATTTCCTGTCATCAGGCTTCTTTTTATGGTATGACGGGCATGTCATACATCTGGGGTGAAAGTCCCAAGGGGCGTAGTCGCCGACGAACCCGATAGCAACTCCCAAGCCTGACCACCGTGAGGTGGCGGAGAGAAGAAGGGATAGCGAAATCGTGGCCCTACGAACAGAAACCTGATACTAAGGCGTATCCAGCGGATGAGATGGCCATGCGCATCAAAGTCCAAAAGGTGACCGTAACCTGGATGTGTAAATCAGGAGGGTAAACGAGGAAAGATGTATAACTTATCCCGTGAGGTCTCACTAGCGAAGAAACACGAGGTGGAGAACGCCACGCAGTAAAGTAAACGTAGTAATAACGAATAGTGAGAAGTCAGCAGAGGCCATAGTAGATAGAGATATCGAAGGGCTGAAAGGTTAGCTAGTTCAAGAGAAAGATGTATCAGAATAGACCTGATATGGTGGTAGCTGAAACGTAATTATGAGGCGGAACGCCAGACTTTCACAAAGAAAGGTAAAGGTAGTTTTCTGAGGAGCAGAAACCTATAACGAACGAAAAGAAAAGATGTAAAACATATGATTACATCTACGCTAACCTAACCGCCGTATGCCGAACGGCACGTACGGTGGTGTGGGAGGGGCTAGTAATTAGCCCCTACCCGATT
>JAZQFH010000045.1:0-29298 GCA_045539425.1 Erysipelotrichaceae bacterium | reverse complement strand
GTGCCAGGATGTAGAGTCTCGACACCGCCTTTTTCAATTTACTGTTCTTTTTCCGTTTCCTGGGACTGAGGCTTATCCGCATCACCGGCAGGAGCCAGCGTGATGGAGTCCTTTTTCACATCTGCCTTGTAGTGGCTCTTTGTAATACGGTCGATGCCATATACAAGAACAATACCACCGATTGCGGCAAACAGGCCGCCATTTTCACTGTTCATGACCACCTTGCCTTTGAGTTCAAATCTGGCCTTGAAACAGAAGTACAGATGTAAACGCAGCCATCACGCAGACGCTCCTTCGGGGCGTCTTTTTTTGTCTGCACGGTAGAAAAGTTTACGGGAGCATGCTATACTTACAAAGCTATAGGCTGATATTTGAAAAAAGAAGGAGAAGTGCTGTTTGAAGACATTTAGCAAATCAATGGAGATTGTGGCATAACCGGGAGGTTTGCCAACAGTCTCGCAAGCCTCCCAGAAGGTTTATGATTTTACTTTTAGGAGGACGATCCCCATGAATCGGGAAAATAAGAAAAAATCATTCGAAAAAAATTACTATAAGACACACCCGTGCAATGAGACTTTCGTATGCAAAGTATGCGGCAAGACCGTCGTACCTGCAGGTGCGGGGAGCGACCATCGGAACCACTGTCCCTACTGCCTTTGCAGTCAGCATCTGGATAATGAACCGGGAGACCGGGCAGCTGACTGTGGCGGCGTGATGGAGCCGATTGCTGTATGGGTAAGGAAAAACGGAGAATGGGCAATTATTCACCGCTGCAAGATATGCGGAGCGTTAAGCTCTAATCGTATTGCAGCAGACGACAATCCCATGAAGCTTATGTCACTAGCCATGAAGCCGGTCTCATCCCCTCCGTTCCCTTTAGAACGGATCGAAGAAATGACGCGTCTGATGGGAGGTGACGGAGAACTGAAATGGTAATGTAACAAGGAGAGCCGGTTCGTCTCATTGGCGTATTGGCTCTCATACAAATTCAAGTTTGTCGAGATAATAAGACAACGATCGAGATGGTGCTTACGAGCGCCATCTCTTTTCTTTTAATAAATTTGATGTCAGCCACAACTGACACCATGCGTCTGACCCTATTGCAATCGCTCCCGTTTTGACTATAATGGGATTTGAAATCCCACATAGGAATTGAGGTGCTGATATGAGGACAAAAGATCAAGGAACTCTCGATGCGATACTGAAGTTTGTGAACAAGTATTATCAGAAGAATCGTGTGGCTCCTACGATAACAGATGTCGCGGAAGGCGTCGGTGTGGCCCGCTCCACGACTCACCGCTATCTGCAGGAACTGAGCGAACGAGGTGTACTTAACTACGACAGAGGTATCCTTTCTGCTCCCGAGAGTGCCAAAATGAAGACGGCCTACGTTTCCGCCCCATTAGTAGGCTCCATTCAGTGCGGCTCCCCTGAGGAAGAACAGGAATATGTCGAAGAGTATGTCAGCCTGCCGGTCTCTATGTTTGGCAAAGGAGAATTCTATATTCTTCGGGCGAAGGGAGATTCCATGGTCGATGCTGGTATCGAGGAAGATGATCTGCTGGTTATCGAACGCAATTGCCCTGCTGATGTAGGGGATATAGTCGTTGCTCTTGACGCAAACGGGCAGAACACGCTGAAACGCTATACCGGATACGACGAAGAAAAAGGCTGCTATCTTCTCTCTTACGAGAATGAAGAAAGGTATCCAGGAAAGGTCATAAGAGTGAAGAGCTTCACCGTACAGGGTGTTGCCCGGCATGTTCTTAAGACTCTCTGAGAAATAATTGTGATAGGAGATGCTTGAAGTGAGTGCTACTGATGTAAAGTGCCCTATCTGCGGTACAGTGAATAGGTCTCTCGACTTAGAGGAAACAGACGGATGGATGGAATGTGAGCATTGCGGGAATACGGTTCAGCTCATGAAGTATGTCAAGACACGGCGCATACCGTGTTATCAGATGAAAGACTGTCAGGTACTGGTTCCTCTTCCGCAGAAATAATCGTAAAGGAGTACGGCGATGCTGGAGGATTGGACGATTTATTCCTGGTATTGCCCGAACTGCAAGAACGAAGTTGCGGGGCTGAAAAATGAGAAGAACCAGATAAAAGTAATGTGTAACAACTGCGGAGCCAGGATGGTCCGCACCTTATGCGGTCGGAGGCATGATGTGATCGATGTCTACCCTCCGGACGGCGAAGAACGATATGACTTAAAACTTAGGAGGTTATGATAATGACGATGATCGAACGTTTCGTCAAAGAGCGTAACGAAGCCCTGTTCAGTCTGGATAGGAAGAAGATCGAAGCTTATCTCATCAAATACGGTGAGACGGAGTTCGCAGACACTCCGGATCTGCTCTTCTGGGCAGGCGTCTACAAGGCGATCTGCGGTATCAAGAGTGCGCCGCCGGAGCTGGTCGATAAAGCTCACGGCTGGCTTACTGAAAACGGGTTTGCTATTCCCGCATAAATAGCTGCATTACAACAGAATCAACGGCATCACGACGGGTCGGTCGGGCTGAAACAGGGCCACACTAAATCCGATTCCAGGTCACTTGACCGTGTGGCAGAAATGCCCGAACTCTTCACCGGTAGTTAAACCAGACATACATGAGAGGCCACCGGCAGGATAAGACACTATAGGTCTACCTATAAGTCTTGCCTGTCGGTGGCTTTTCCTTTTTTCTGGCACTCTATTGGTGACAAATAAATATTCGCAGCCTGAAGTACAAGGGCCAAGGATACAAATACGCTGATTTCGATTTTTCGAAAAAGCAGTATTGGTACCCTTTGATTTCTGCACCCTTTTTCAGGCATGCAGCAACAGGAGTCCTTACGCCAGCGTGATTTGTGTCCTTTGGACCGCGCAGGCGGAAAGGACTTTTTATGTTGCCCCAGTGGCTTTGCTACATAGCTGAATACCCGTAACTCCGGGATTTGGAATTCGCACACAACCCAAATTTCAAATCTCAAGGAGTTACGAAAATGAATAAGAATAGACTTTTAGATCAGTTCAAACAGGACTGCCGTATTGTGAGCATGGCAAACGAATATCCGGGATATGTAGGTGAGATCAAATGGATCATCTTCTCGTCCCTTGCCGAGGAAGAACTCGCAGCCAGATATGCGAGCGTTATCGTTTCGTTCAAGCCTTATCTTTACATGAGCATGGATCAGTATGCTCCGGTTCGTGAGTTTAACAACAATGACAGGAAGCACAGAAGGCGTTCGGAAGAAACATACGATGTCTTCGGCTTCGTTGACGGAGAAGCTGAGATGCACCATCCGGAACTCGCCTATGAAGATGCGGTCGGCGAATATGACGATCTCTACTCTGCTTTGGAGAAGCTTTCTCCCAAGCAGAGAGATCGGATCGTCAAGAGGTTCTTTGAAGGTAAAACGTTGTGCGAAATCGCGGAGGAAGAAGGACAGTCCTTTCAGGCGATTTCGAAATCAACAGCATGTGCATTGAAGACCCTGAAAAAACTTTTGGAACAGGGTTGAATTTTACCCCTCCAAATCTCCGAATAGGTGAAGGGACCTGAAAGCCCTTCACTTATTACGAAGGGAGAACTGAATACATGAACACAGAAAACAGAAAGGTAAAACGCTTTGAAATCTATCTCTACGACTTTGGCGAAAACGCAGGCTCGATCCAATGCGGCAGAAGGCCCGTCCTGATACTTCAGGATGACCGCTTTAACGAGAACAGCCCCACAACCATTGTCGCTGCACTGACTACCGCGATTAAGAAGGAATATCTGCCTTCTCATATCTTTGTCGGCGAGCGCTTTGGCCTGAAGAAACCTTCTATGGTTCTGCTTGAACAAATCCGCACGGTCAATCAAAATGATCTGCTGGAGTTCGTTGGTGTCCTGGATGAAGACTATCTGATCCGTGCACTGAACAGAGGCCTCAAGAAGACCTTCGGCCTGTGGAACTACAACCCCCAAAACAAGAACTCGGTCCGTTGCCTCTGCCCGACGTGCATGCATGATTATATGGCAGACGGCTCGTATATCGTCCGCAGACTGGATCCTTTTCAGAAAGAAAAAGACGCCTGCGAAAAGTGCAAGCGCCCCGGATGGGACTACATTATAACCGAGAAAAAGTCGCACCAGCCAGGCTCCACTACCTTCCGTCAGTAAGAAAATAGGGCCCGGAAACCCTTAGAATAACGATTTTTCCCCGTCCTCCTGATACCAATTACTTGGTACCAGGAGGTTTTTTCTGTTCGAGTTACTCTTTTTCCTGTTCCTTACGAAGCTTCTCCTCGGCCCTTTTCTTGCGTTTGTATTCCCGATTCTTTGCCAGAATTTCGTCTCTATGCTTTTCGTAATACCGCCTTTGATATTCTCTTACGACGTCTCGGTGAGCATCGTCGTATTGCTTGTTATAAGCTCGTTGGTGATCCACTGTCTTCCAGTAATACTCTCGCCTTTTTGCCCTCGTCTCTTCCAGATGCTCAGCACGGTATTTCCGTTCGCGGGCATTACGCTCTGCCTTGTGGGTGGCTCTATATTCTTTATGCTTTGCTGCTATAGCGGCTTTGTGCTTTTCACAGTATCGTTTATCCTTTTCTCTCTTTTTGTCTTTGTTTTTGCTCCAGTATTCGCGTTCCCTCTGCCGCACCAATTCCAGATTGTTCTGTCGGAAAGCTCTTCTGGTAGCATTACGTTTTTCCACTATTCGATTGACATACTCTTCCATTGAGTAAAGGGTAGCAACCGAAAAAGTGTCTCCAGGGCGATCAAAGGAGCGGCCTTCCACAAGGCTCTTAAATACATACTTCCGGTACTCCGTGATATAGCAATTTCTGATTGATGCCACAAGGTAAGCTTCAAAAGAATTCATGATGTCCGGAACAACTCTGATGCGATTAAGAACGCGCCAGACCACTATATCAGCAAGCTGCATATAGTCTTCTACTTCCATCGAAGGGATTCTTCGTTTATGCTTGTTCATTACGAAAGCTGCGAGTGGATGAACCAGTTTGAAGAGTGCCTCCAATGAATCCATGTCATACGGATCCTCTATACACTTCGCTGCTAACTCGCGTCGCTTCTTGTTTACAATTTCATGTTTTGAGGCGGGTATAATTTTGTTTTCTTCCATACTTCCTCCGTTTCGTTCCGTGGTTAGTTCTGACGCAATCATGATACCTACCGTGCCAGAGATAGACAAATGTGCGATTTCGGAAAAAAAACGAAATCGCACATTTGTGTTTGTATCGACTCTTATCTATACTCATCGGCGTAAGATGTAGTACAGAAGGAATGGGCAAAACCAGTATGGAAAGAAGGTGGTGGCATTGACGGTTTAGAATAATGATAATAGGGCGTTTTCAAATGGTCTGCTGTTGGAGTATAATAGCGGCGAAAGTGAACTGACTCAGCTTTATTCACAACAAAGCAAAAACCACTGTCAGAGAACTGTGGTACAGTTGCGATTACTGCCAGATGAATAAGCTGAAATGTACATCTCGCCTTTCTCAATAAAAGCGTGTACTGCAGCAGTACCATTGCAGTACAAACGCATGTGGAATCACTCGGACACGGGGTATTTCACCCCAAAAACAGAGGGAATAGGGGCTGTTTGAGCCCTTAGAGACGAGGAAACACACTCAATGCAGAGAGTGGGAATAATGCGTCTGTGTTCCGGGGTAACATCGATTATCCTCCAGGGGTAAACGGAATTATCCTGTGAACACAACTGTAATCAATACCAAAATCACGATGAAGACTTCGCAAATGCGAGGTCTTTTTCGTTTTATCGAAGGTCCCTTCTCTGATCAAATCCATGGTCAATCCGAGGGTGGGTCGCTCCCTGCGGTCGCTCCCATGATCACATCCAGGATCAACTCTACGGTAACTGTGATCGCACGGGATCATCCTATGGTCAACTCCCGGATCAATCCCAGGATAACACAGCGCGCACGACCGCATTGCAAACCCAGAGTCAATCCGGTGATTTGAACCAAGGAAGAAACCAGAACGCGCAGAAATCGCTCGAAAGTGGCTTAAAATCGCCCTTTTCAGGCATTCTCGCAAGCAGTTCCAGTGGTCAATTCCAGGGTCAAATCCAGAATAACTTCCCTGATCAGAGATGTGATTCCAGAGTTAATCCCAGGGTCAAACCCGAGATCAAACCAGTGATTGCGAGGCGTAAGCTGCGGTTACTTCCAGGATCAATTCCAGAATGAAACCATTGACCGGAGGGTTATTCCCAGGGTTAATCCCAGGAGAAAACCTTCAGAAGAAAACGATGAAATGACCTCAGAAATAATCCCGGAATTTTGTCCGAAAGAATGAACCAGAGATGTGATCCCAGGGGTGAACCAGGGAGTGAACCAAGAGGATAAAAAGGTTTGCCTCGAGGATAAAAGGGTTTGCTTGGAAACAGTCTGTGTTCCGGGGCAAAGCCAACTTGCGTCTCAGGGGTAAACTCAGCTTTCCTGAACACATGCCTGGCAGAAGCCTGATCGGACACAACAGATATCACTGAAAACACAGAGAAGAGACTTCAAATCGAGGTCTCTTTTTTCTTTCCTCAGGCAGGTCAGGAATGCCGGGAAGGCCGGGACCCGGGTGCCTGTGCTGCGGATACTGTTTGTCTTGGAAGGGTGGTGTGTATAACCTGCGGAACCTGATGCTGAATGTTATTTCCGACAAAGTGGAATACTGTAAGGAATTCTGTATTGAGATATCTGCCGGGGAATGGCCTTGTAATGAGATGCCCGGGATTCTGATCACAGATAAAGGCGGCGGTTTTGTCAGTGATTCTTTATACAATTGGCTGAACCTGGCGTACAGATTGCGGATCTTCAAAGCTGTCGCGCAGAACTGAACTCTCTTGCAGAGAAGTGTTTAATCGGATCATCCATAAACACAGCGGAATCTCATTATTTTTCTTTTACGATATATTATTAATGATAAACGATAAATAATTGTTGACAAGCATGAAAATAGGTGTAGTATGTAATTAACGATAAACGATAATATCGGAGGTAAATAAACATGAATGAAAACAAAATGATCAAAACCGCAAAAGGATTGGATACGTTTGCAAAAATTGTCGGGGTTATCCTCAATGCAGGTATGGTTCTGCTTGTCGTCGGAAGTATTCTGATATTTATCACAATGAATTCTCAGATGAGACCATCCTTCGTCAACTTTTCTCAGACCGTAAGTGTCGGGAATCTGAGCATAGCTGTAAAGGATCTTGTGGTTCAGGATTACGACGCACTTTGCCGATGGTTTCTTGCGACAGTTGCTGCTGCGATGGTAACCATGGCCGTATTCATTGCCGGCATCCGTATCGTGCGCAGGGTCCTGAAATCGATGAAGGAGGGCAGACCATTTGACACAGATGTTCCGGCAAACTTGAAGAAGCTCGGCTGGCTCGTCATTGCCGGCGGTATTCTGAGTGCTGCGCTGGAATCCTTCTCCAGCGGATTTCTCTGGGAGGCCTATGATTTCACAAAGATCTTCAATATGGACCAGGTGACAGGCTGGACGTATATTGCTTCTTTTGACATGAGTTTCCTCGCACTTGCCTTCGTGCTCTTCCTTTTGTCCTATATCTTCCGTTACGGTGCACAGCTCCAGCAGGAATCGGATGAGACACTGTGAGGTGACGAAATGGGCAGAATCATATTGCGCTTGGACCGGGTCATGGCTGACCGGAAAATCAGTCTGAAAGAGTTATCCGAAAAAGTAGGGGTAACCAATGTCAATCTATCCAAAATGAAAACCGGAAAGATCAGTGCTATCCGGTTCTCTACACTTGAAGCGATCTGTGACGCATTACATTGTCAGCCCGGGGATATTCTGGAATATATCCCAGAGGATACAGAGGAGTAGACAGAAAAGGATCTCAGACGACAGTCTGTTCATCAGAGGCGTCCCCCGGACGGGGATCGCATCGAACGGTGCGGGAAGTCGGAAGAACATGAAATGTACAGTCGGCCAGGGGGACCCACAGGAAAGAAGACAGTGCCCCTAACAGGAAAAATGACTGTGCCGGTGAGCAGTCTGTCGTTCTACACAGTAATTTATCCTGAAATCTACACATCAATATATTTCGTAAAATAAGTTTACTAGATAATATAAACACACAATACAAAACAAAGACTTCGCACAATGATACAATCCCACTAAAGTAGACACGAGAAAGAATTAAATCTCGCCAATCTATGAAAGGTGGGATTTTATTATGGGAAGAAAGGCGAAATACAGTGCTGAGCAGAAAGTACAGGCGGGTGAACAATATCCGGGATCAGGCTGTGGAGGAGGTCAACAACGATCTGATTTACACATAAGGTTACGGCGGGGGGGAGCAATACCCGCCGCTTTTCTGTATGCAGCATTCCTTTTGTTGCGGTTTACGGGGTAGTATTATTGAACTTGAACATGTCGTAGGTCTCATCCGGATCGAACAGCTGGTACATGAATCTTATTGTTTGCATGACCGCATGACGGCATAAAGCACTTGAACATTTCTGGGGGACTTTTTCTTTGCTTTCTATTGACAAAATGCAGAAAAAAGATGTGTTATAATTAATGTTACATAACGATAGTTATATAAAGAAGAGAGAAAATGTGTATGCCGCCCAAAACAAGAATTACGAAAGACATGATCATAAATGCGGCTATTGAGATTGCAAAACAAAGCGGATATGAGAGCATCAACGCCAGGACAGTCTCTGAGCAGCTCCACTGTTCCACGCAGCCGGTCATGTATCATTTTTCGACCATTGATGCCCTGAAACGGGCTTCTTACGCACAAGTCGATCATCTGCATTCAAAGTATCTGATGACGATGATACCGGAACAGGATCCGATCCTTGGGATCGGCTTGAATTATATCCGTTTCGCCGTGGAGGAGCCTCAGTTATTCCGCTTTCTGTTTCAGTCCGGATATGCGGCGGAGCACAGCTTGTTGGAGATGATCGATTCCGAAGAACTGATCCCGGTCCTTATTGCCATGCAAGAGGGCGCCGGATTGAGCATGGAAAAAACCAAGCAGATATTTCTGACCGTGGCGCTGTTTGCGCACGGCTATGCCAGCATCATTGCCAACAACGGTCTGGAATATGATGAAAAACTGGTCGCGGAGCACCTGGAACGGGCTTGGAACGGCGCTTTTCTCGCGGCTATGCAGGAGGAGAAGGAACATGAAGAAACTGTATGAAAAAAGCGAGATCACCTTTGCGATCCTATGGATCGTGATCTACACGGTGGTCATGGGTACGCTGCAAAACAATTTCGGCCTCGATTCGCTGTGGCACATGCTGGGCCTGATCGTGATATCCGCAGCGATTTTCCTGTTTGTGAAAAAGAACGGGCTCATGGGAAAGTACGGCCTGGCCGGCTGGGCGAAGAACAGCAGAGCCATGCTGTGGTTCATTCCCTTGTGGCTCCTCTCCTGTATGAATCTCTTAAGCGGATTTCAGCCTGATTATCCTGTACCGGGACTGTTCTATGCCGCTGTATCCATGGCTTTGGTCGGATTTGCAGAGGAACTGATTTTCCGAGGCTTCCTGTTCAGGGCCATGCTGAAGGACGGCAATGTGAAAGCAGCCGTCATCGTTTCCTCCGTCACCTTCGGGATGGGACACATTATAAATCTTTTTACCGGACATGAGCTGATTGCCACCCTTACACAGGTGGTTTTTGCGGTTGTCATGGGCTTTGTCTTTACGCTCGTTTTTTACAAGAGCGGGAGCCTTCTGCCCGGGATCCTGGCGCACAGCTTTATCGACGTAGCCTCTGTCTTCGCATCCGACGAAAGCTCTCAGCTTGTGAATTTGATCGTGCATATCGTGGTCATCGTCGTGTCTGTAGCATACTGCCTGTATCTGGCGAAACGTGTTGAGACGCCAGCAATCAATCGGGCAGACACAAAACAGGAGGATCTGGCATGAAAAAATCATTCATTGGCGGAATGGCTTTAGGGGCATTTCTGGTATCGCTGATCCCATACAGAGTTCAGACAGATGAAAAGACCGGTGTGGTCGAGATCCGCAGCCTGTTGTGGGCATGGAGAAAGACCCCGCCGAAAGAGGGAGAGGAAAATGGCAGCTATGCCTTTGCCATTTCTCCGTTCGGACTGGACGATGAAGGGGCAGAAGATTCACAATGAGGAAGGATTGACTCTCACTGTCATATCGATCTGGTTTCGTTGACACAGGCAGAATTTTCCACGAAAAACCACGGCGGCTTTCATCCCGGCTGTTATCAATGCTGATAGCGGTTTGATAACAGAAGGGGTGATAGGCTGGATCATATGGATACATCAAATAATCAAAGGAACTATGAAAAGGACGGATAATACTTCCTAAACGGATTCAGTTAAGTCCTGTCGAATGGGAATAGCCTGTCTTCTGAAACTACATTTCAAATCACAAGGAACAAAGAAGGCTTCGCAGTTGCGAAGCCTTCTTTAAACAAAGCGCTGATTTCTGGTAAGAAAACGGTGATACATGATAGAATAAAAGAAAGAGAATGTATCAATAATAACAGGAGGCGACATATGGCACTTTTTGAAGCTAAATACTGCAGTTTATGTGAAACAAAATTAGGCCTTTTCGGCACCACCAGACTGGCGAACGGTCAGCTGTGCAAGAACTGCGCGGGAAAGCTTTCCCCGCTATTGACACATGTTAAGAAAAGAACACTGGCGGAAGTCCAGGGACATCTGATTTACAGAGAAGAGAACCTGAAAAGAATGGAAAACTTCCATCCGGATGCTGTGTTCGGCAGAACGAAGAAGATCTATGTGGATACGAAGCAGAAACTGTTCTGCGTCAGCCGCGGGGATTACCGCAATGCGAACGCGGATCTGATCTCCTTTGATCAGATCAGGGATCTGGACGTCACGATCAATGAAGATAAAGATGAGATCTATGATGTCGATGCGGAAGGAAAGAGCGTCAGTTTTGATCCGCCGAAATATCAGTTTGAATACGAGTTTACTGCCCAGTTTGAGGTGAACTCTCCGTGGTTTGACAGCATCACGGTTGATATCAGCGACGGAGATCATCCGGAGGAAGCATGGAACGAATCCTTCACCAAATATGAAGAAGAACTGAGAAAGCTCTGGGCTATATTTGGAAACGAAGAGCTCACGGAACCTCTCTGGGAAGAAAAGAAAAAAGAAGAGGCCGCAGAGCAGAAGGACGAAAATAAGTGGCTGTGCGTGAAGTGCGGTAAAGAGAATACAGGCAAGTTCTGTACGGAATGCGGATCTCCGAAGCCGGCATATAAATGCGCGGTCTGCGGATATGAGTTAAAGAGCAGGGAAATGCTGCCGAGATACTGCATCAACTGCGGATCCAAGATGAATCAGTACTAGAATAAATGTATTTGACGGCAGGTGTTCCAAAGAACACCTGCTGTTTTTCTTTCTCTTTATTGATAATGATTTGCAGCAACTCCGGGAACGGTTGACAAACCTTGTTTATTTGAATAAACTAAAAATGTGTTTATTCGGATAAACAGGCAGAAGGGAGTCAGAATTATGAAAGACTTTGAACTTGGAGCTATACAGGAACGGTTTGCCGATATCGTCTGGGCGCATGAGCCGATTGCGTCGGGGGAACTGGCAAAGATCTGTGAGAAGGAGCTGGGCTGGAAAAGACCGACGACCTATACCGTTTTGCGAAAACTGTGCGAGAAGGGACTGCTTCAGAACAGGGAGGGAATCGTTTCTTCCCTTGTTCCCCGTGAAGAATTCTATTCGGCAAAGAGCGAACAGATCATAGAGGATTCCTATCAGGGATCTCTGCCGGCCTTTGTCGCATCTTTTATTTCCAGAAAAAGCATCTCCGCTGAAGAAGCGGACGCAATTCAGAAAATGATTGATTCCTTTCGAAAGGGGGAATAAGCATGAGCGCAGTATTCCTGAAAATTCTGAATATGAGTATTACCGCAGGCTGGCTGATTCTGGCGGTCATACTGACAAGACGGATTCTGAAAAAAGCGCCGAAATGGATCTCGTGCCTTCTTTGGGGACTGGTCGCCATCCGGCTGATCTGTCCGTTCTCGTTTGAAAGTGTTCTCAGCTTGATTCCAAGCAGCGAAACAATTCCGGTGAATATCGCAGTGCAAAAGAAACCGGTGATTGACTCGGGAATTCCAATCATTAATGAAACCGTGAATCCGCTGATAACGGAGACGTTTACACCGTCTCCGGCTGCCAGCGTAAATCCGCTTCAGCTGCTGATCCCCGCTCTGGCAATGATATGGATTGCGGGGGTTGTTGCAATGCTGGCATATGCGTTAGTCAGCTTTTGGAAACTGAAGAAAACAGTTTCCGCCAGTATCCCTGTAGAGGAAGGGATTCTTGCCTGTGATGAAGTCAAGACGCCGTTTATTCTGGGAGTGTTCCGGCCTCTGATTTATGTTCCGTCTTCCATGAGCGGCGAAACGCTGGAACATGTGATACGACATGAAAAGGCCCATTTGGCACGGCATGACCACTGGTGGAAACCGCTGGGATTTTTACTTTTGTCCGTATACTGGTTTCATCCTTTGTGCTGGGTCGCATACATTTTTCTTTGCCGTGATATTGAGATGGCATGTGATGAAAGGGTGATCCGGGGTATGAACCGGAAGGATATCGCAGGATATTCCCAGGCTTTACTGGACTGCAGTTTTCATAGGAAACAGATTGCGGCTTGTCCGCTTGCGTTCGGCGAAGTGGGTGTGAAAGAGCGCGTCAAAGGTGTTTTGAACTACAAAAAGCCCGCATTCTGGATCATGCTGGTGGCGGTTGTTTCATGTGTTGTTCTTGCTGTATGCCTTCTGACTGACCCGTTTTCAAACAGGAGTCTGTCCGGAAAGCTGGGCGTCTCCATGGACATGGCGGTTGCAGAGCATCATCGTTCTTCACACTCAGAGGGTCAATTCATTGCAACCGATTATGATGTATTACTGGTATCAGAATCAGGGAATGAAACAACGGTCTATGCCTGGGTGCTCTATGAAGAATACAGCTTTGATGGTAGAGATGTTAAGGTGGAAACCGGCTCGCATATCCCGACTGCCATAACCTTTGACACATCTGACAATGATTCCTCAACCTATGATGTGATCGAGTATTGGGAACCCAGGGACGGGAGCTACTACGCAGATGACATTCGGGCTAAATTCCCGTGGTCAATCAGAGGGGAAGCTCTGGATGTAACCAAATCGAAAGCGAAGTCCGAAAACTGCCTGCGGGCGGCAAGGGAATACTTTGAAACATTCTATGCGGAGGACTTCTCTCTGCATGACGGAAGGTACGTGCTTTCCGGATCAAGTGATCAAGCAAGCAGTCCGTATCTTTTGATCAGCGAAGGCAGGTTTACGGTCATTCAGCACGTCGCTGTATCGTATCAACCTTCCGGTATGATAGAGCGCAGCGGCAATTCCGTAACCATGAAAACGGTTTTCGCCGGTGAAACGTATATATGGGTATTTGAGCTGATCGGGCATGATCAGATAAAGCTTCTTCTCGGCGATTCGATCATTCCCGTCAACCGGGACAACTGGAAAGAAGGAATGGTATTCGAATTGGTACAGGAACATGAAGCTGATATTGATATGGAGGGATTGCAAGCCAAATTCCCGGACTATTTTGACCTGCCCACATCCAAAGGTCTGGAGGTCTATGTGTGGCAGATGGCACCGGACAGCTACTCCTGCGGCGTTCTTCCCGGAACCAACCGGGAAAAGACGCCAGAAGAACTGATGAAGCTGAAAGGCGCAACGATTGCAGAGATGCAGGTGATCCTTTCCACCTACGATATTGCGGTAGAGAACATTTCCATCATTCCCTGGCAAAACCCTGTTTCCAGCTATATTGCGGAATACTGGATCAGCGAGAAAGATGAAGATCCCGCTGCGGTGGAAAAACGCAAACAGGAGTATATTGAAGGGATCCGTCAGATGCTCTTCGGTTCCCCTTTACAGCCGGAAGTAAAGACGTATGTCGCTTATGCAAACTGGGTGGGGGGGCGGTATGATGCGCGATTGTCTGAACGCGGAAAAGATGATAATCAGCTCCGTCCGTCATCTTCCGGTGTACCGGCTGGACACTTTGAATGATCTGAACGGGTTCAGGGAACGCTATCAGGATGCCCTGACGCCGAATCACGGGTGGAATGAAGTACCTTCTTTCAATGAAATCGCATCCTCTTATGATGAGAGCTTCTTTGATGAACACGCGCTTATTCTCGCCTATGTAGAGGCAAGCAGCGGATCATTCCGGTATGCAATTCAGAATGTTTCCTGGGACGGTTCTGCGTTGTGCCTTGATGTCATTCAGACAAATCATCCGGAAGCCTATACGGACGATATGGCCGGCTGGTTTGTGATTGCGGAGGTTTCGGATTCTGACATCGCAGACGTTACGGAATATGATGCACGGCTATTGGCACATGAATAAGAACTTTTCAACTGACAGGCGAATGAACTCGAAATCCACGTGATTGAGTTTCAGGCAATCGCCCCATACAATAAGCTTGTAAGGATCAATACAGAATGATTTGGAAAGGAAACACACATATGGAACTCGGAAAGAAAATCAGACAGCTCCGCTTCAAAGCCAATCTCACACAGGAGCAGCTCGCAGAGAAACTCGGAATCGGAGCGCAATCCGTCTCCAAATGGGAAACGGCAGTCACCATGCCGGATATCACTACGCTTCCTCTGTTGGCTGAAGTGTTCGGTGTCAGCATAGACGACCTGTTTGACTTAACAAGCGAACAGCGTCTGAACCGCATTGAAAACAGCCTGGATATTACGGAGGATCTCTCACAGGATCTCTTCCGGGAATATGAGGATTTCCTGAAAGAGCAGCTGAAAGATGAACAGAACGCCCAGAGAGCAACCAGTCTGATTGCCTATCTGTACTGGCACCGCATGAATTCCTGTGCTAAGAAGGCCGCCGGATACGCCAAAGATGCGATCCGTACCTCCCCGGGAACAAAGGACTGCCAGTGGGTTCTGAATCAGGCGGCAGGTCATGCGAGCTGGGACTGGAACATGCATAACCATACAAAAGCCATCGAATTCTGGCGCGAAATCGTCAAGGAGAACCCCGAAGTGCGTCTTCCGTATCTCTATCTGCTTGATAACCTTCTGGCAGATCACCGCGCGGATGAGGCGGAGAAATATCTGGATAGGGTCAGCCGTCTGAAAGACGCAAGAGAAAACATGGTTCAGGTATACCGTGCACATATCGCACTTGCCCGCTTTGATGAGAAGAAGGCTGACAGCATCATGGAAGCGCTCGTAGCGGCCAATCCGGAAGACTGTGCAACCCTTTTTGAAGCGGCACAGTATTACGCGGAGAAATGCGATTATAAAAAGGCGATCGCTCTCTATGAACAGTCTTTTGAAAAGCAGAGCAGAAGACCGCGCTTTACGGATGAACTGATGGCGATTGCGGATATCTATGAAATCATGGGCGAATACCGCAGTGCAGCCGACACCTATGAGCGCATCATTCATTTACTGAAGGATGAATGGGGCTTCAGTGAAGATACCGGACTGAAACAGGCGCAAAACGAAAAAGCCCGCCTGCTGGCGAAAGCGTAAGGCGTTGATTATTTAAATACTGAGAAACAGAAAAATGATAACGGCATCAGATATTACCGGATGCCGTTTGATTTATTCCTGTATCTTCTTTTCCCACTTTTTAAGAACATTCTGCTTGCTACGGTAATTGAGAAGGAATGGATGATCTTCCGCAGCGTTTGCGGGTATCAGCTGCTCAGCATCTTTAGTCATGCTTCTTAGAAGGCTGACTAGCTGAGGTGTCACATCTTTGTCAGACCCTCTGCCGATCTGGAAGATTTCCGGCACAAAGCCAAGGGTGGAAGCGGTATAATCGACTCCCGCAAAGCTGTTGGTGCTTGTTTGCTTATCATAAATGGGTGTATTGCGGGCATTGGTCAGATAGACCATAATCAGGTCTTCCTGCGGGTCGATCATGACAAGTGTCATGGTCCAGCCCTGATGGCCGATTGTCGAACTTGCGGCAGGACCGAAATACCAGGCGCGCTGCTCATCTCCCTGTCTCTGCCAGCCGACGGAGAATTCCGTGTGCTGCGGATCAAACGGGGAGGAAACGGTGTCGATGACATTGCGGGTGAAGAAACGGTGCATCCCGTATCCGCCATCCAGCATCACAAAGGCCAGTTTTGCCAGATCGGCAGCGTTAGCGAAAAGACCGGCATGACCGGAGATACCGTTCATGGCATAGTAGGCATTCTCATCATGCACTTCACCCTGAAGCGTATATTCACGTATTCCCGGGAAATCGATGGCATGATCCCGCGTGTTTCCATTGAGTTCCGTCGCGGCACAGTCTTCCTTCTGAAATCCGTGAGAGAGCGGATTGAAAGTGACTCTGCTTAACTTAAGAGGCGTGCAGAAATTCTCTTTCAGATAACTGTCCAGGTCCATGCCGCTGACTTTTTCCACGATGACCCCGAGAATCATATAATCCACATCGGAATAGAGGATCCGGCTTCCCGGCTCATATAAGAGCGGTGTTTTGCAGAAGGACTCAATGGTTTTCAGCATTGTTTCTCTGGAATGATCCGCTCCGCTGTAAAGCAGATTATTTCCCTCTGAAGGGATATATTTCTGCCGTACGGCATCATAGTAAAGGTTATAGTAGCGTGGATCCGCCGGGAATCCCGCTTCATGTTTCATGAGGTTTTTGATGGTCAGGGAAGCTTTCCAGCTCTGCATGGTTTCCAAAGGTACCTGAGCCCCGCCCTGGTAGGTGAAATCCAGCACATCTTCATAAAAGGCAGGTCCGAGATAGTCCGCTACCTTATCGCTTAAGCGGATCTTCTGCTCGCTCAAAAGCTTCTGCAGTGCGTAGTTGACCGCAAACAGCTTGGTAACGCTTGCCACATCATACATGGTTTCATTATCTGCTTTCCGTGCATCCTGCAGTGGCTCTCCGTTTTGTGAATAGCGGTTAAGATATCCCCAGGTGTTTTCGTACACCAGTTTTCCATGTGAAATCACCGCAAGCTGGGCGGAAGGGAAGCCGTATTCGATATCGCTTTCGATAATGTCACCGATCAGTTCAAACGTCTCCGGGCGGAATCCTTCTTCTTCCAGAGTACCTTCAATCACTTCCGGATAGGGGATAAAGACGCGGATCGCATCAGACAGATCTTCCGGCGTGACGGATGAGATCTGCAGGATGTTGGTTCCGTTACGGGAGACATCCGCGGTGTTCAGACAGAGATATCTTTCTCCGCTCGGAAGGTCTGCCTTGATAGAATTCACATAGATGTCGACCTGTTTGACAAAGGGCGAGATCTCAAGATAAATACAGCCCTGATCTTTATAGCCCTGATAATACAGCTGGGAGTTCAGCGCGAGCGTGTCATCAATCCACGGCATTCTGTCCGGGAAGATGGCTTCCTTCTGCCACTGGCCTTTGGGAAGGGAAGAGAGTACCGTAACGGAAATGCTTTCCTCCCGCACGGTTTCCTCCGGAATGTCTTCTTCCGGCTCCTCTTTTTTATAAGCGCAGCCAGAGGAAAAAACGCTCAGGAACAGCGAAAAAACGATCAGGGTAGGTATGAGATGATTTGGTTTCACTTTCATTACCTACATCGTACCACAAAGCGCTTCTATTGAGCAAAAGGAGACGCAAATCCGTACCGATGAAAGAATAAAAATATGATAGAATAGTCTTGTAATATTTGATAGGAAAGGATCTTTATCATGAATTGGTTGAATCTTGACAAACTTCAGGCATTCGAGGAACTCAAACAGGTGAATCCGGTTGATCTGAAGAGCGTTATGGCAAATGAAAACGGCGCAGAGCGCGTAAAGAATTACAGTGTGAAAATGGCGGAAGGCTTAACATACAACTATGCCGCAAAAGCCGTGGATGACAGTATCCTAAGCGTCCTGCAGAAACTGGCGGACGAAGCGGAACTGACGGAAAAATATGAAGAACTCTACAACGGTGCGGTAATCAACACCGGTGAAAAACGTCTGGTACTGCATCAGTTATGCAGAGGCCAGTTAGGCAAGGATGTCTTTGCGGACGGCGTCAATAAGAGAGAATTCTATCTGGATCAGGAAAGAAAAATCAAGGAATTTGCGGACAAGGTCCATAACGGCGAGATCGTCAATGAAAAGGGCGAAAAATTCACATCGGTCGTTCAGATCGGTATCGGCGGAAGTGACCTCGGCCCGAGAGCCATGTACATCGCTCTGGAAAACTGGGCAAGAAGAAACAACTTACTCAGCATGGAAGCCAAATTCATCTCCAACGTGGACCCGGATGATGCATCTGCCGTCTTAAACAGCATTGATGCTTCCAGAACTCTCTTCGTTCTGGTTTCCAAATCCGGTACAACACTGGAAACTCTGACAAATGAATCCTTTGTCAAGGAAGTCCTGAAAAAAGAAGGACTCGATCCGGCAAAACATATGGTGGCCGTCACCAGCGAAACTTCTCCGCTGGCAAAGAACGAAGGCTATCTGAATGCCTTCTTCATGGATGACTATATCGGCGGAAGATATTCCTCCAGCTCTGCTGTCGGCGGATGCGTTCTCTCTTTAGCCTTCACACCGGAAGTCTTCGCGGACTTCTTAAAAGGCGCACATGAAGCAGACGTTTTAGCCAAGGAAAAGGACATCTGCAAGAATGCCGCAATGCTCGACGCTCTGATCGGCTTATATGAAAGAAACGTTCTCAACTTCGGTACGACGGCAGTTCTGCCATACTCCCAGGCGCTCAGCCGCTTCCCGGCTCACTTACAGCAGTTGGATATGGAATCCAACGGCAAGAGTGTCAACCGCTTCGGTGAAGAAATGAACTATGTCACGGGACCTGTTCTCTTCGGTGAACCGGGCACGAACGGCCAGCATTCCTTCTATCAGCTCTTACATCAGGGCAAGACGATCGTTCCGATGCAGTTTGTCGGCTTCAAGCATTCCCAGCTGCATAACGATCTGGTGATCAAGGGCAGCACATCCCAGGCAAAACTCAACGCCAACGTGGCGGCACAGATCGTCGGCTATGCCTGCGGCAAGGATGATGAGAATCCGAATAAGCGCTTTGACGGTAACCGTCCGTCCTCCATCATCATCGGGGATGAACTCACACCGGCCAGCATGGGTGCTTTACTCGCACACTTTGAAAACAAGGTCATGTTCCAGGGCTTCTTATGGAACGTCAACAGCTTCGACCAGGAAGGCGTACAGCTGGGCAAGGTCTTAGCGAACCGCGTTCTGGCTCATGAAGTGGACGGCGCCTTAAAGGCTTACAGCGATCTCTTCGAAATCTAACAGCATTCATAATATCAAAACAGACTCTGCATCCTGACGATGCAGAGTTTTTTATGCCTCTTTCTTTGCGAAACGGAGTAATTCATATATAATAGAAAAGGTGTTTAAGGGGATATATTATGCTTGAGAAATGTAAGAAATATATGGAGCCGAAGAAAGGGCTGAGGACACTGGAAATCGTTGTCCTTGCGCTTCTGCTGCTTACTTCAGCGGTGTCCTTTCTGATCGGCGGAAAGAAACTGAATCATGAGGTGAAGGGAATCACCTATCAGGGAGAGGTGGAACTGTTCCGCGATGAATCCTATGAGGATTACGATGAGGATTCCACGATGTGCGATGTCGTCTTTATTAGCGGCGAAAAAAAACTGATCCTCTCTTATCCGTATGAAGAGTATGAAGCGCTGGAAATCGATTCCATTACCGCTTATGAATACGTGAGCGATAACGGGACAAGCCTGTTCTTTGACCATCAGGATCCCGTGCAGCAGGAAATCTCTGCCGCATACCGCACGGTCATGGCGGAAGAGATGATGCCGGTCTACAATCTGGCCAATGCGCTTTTGATTCTGGCACTGTCACTGGCCATCATGCTGTTTTTCTCCACGTTCTTTACAACGTATGAGAAATGCTGGTTCCTCACGATCATGGTGCTGGCAACCATTGCGGCGGTCATCTTCCCGGAAGAGAGCGCCAATGGGGTCAACGGTATCTATATCATGTTGCTGTACCTGCTGGATACCTTCCTGAATATTCTCTGCGAGCTGCTGATTTCCAAGCAGTCCCGCTATAACTTCCTGGTTTCGGTCTTGGTGGAAATCACGGAGATTGTGATCAGTCTGGTGCTGATGTACCGCTTTGCGACGATGACGGTCACGCTGCTGTTCTGGCTGCCGATCGACATCATCAGCTACTTCAACTGGTCGAAGCACAAGGATGATGAGGAAGACAATCTGACAGTGGTACGCCGCTTGAAGGGCTATCAGGAAGTGCTGATTATTCTGGCCATCATCATCTGGACGGTTGTTGTCGGCTACTTCATCAGCGGACTGGATATTCGGACGGATTTCCTGGGCGGAAACGAACGGCTGGAAACCCTGATGATTTATCTGGATGCCTGCGCTTCGGCGGTCGGTATCGCCAACGGATTATTCATCTTCTTCCGCTTGAGGGAACAGTGGATCGCATGGTATATCTGTGCCTTCCTCGAAGCGGTGATGAACATCCTGGCAGGGCAGTATGTCCTTCTCGTACTGAAGCTGGGATACTTTACCAATACCACTTACGGCTACATCAAATGGAGCCGGTATATCCGCTCCCACCGCGAAGAAGAGAAATCTCTGTTCTAAACGGTTGTAATTGATAATTACCGTACAAATCTGTTAAAATAAATCATAGAAAAGTAAGAGGTGTAACTTATGGCAATTGAAGCAGGCGATTTCAGAACAGGCTTAACAATTATTGTTGACGGCGATCCATGGCAGGTCGTGGATTTCCAGCATGTCAAACCTGGTAAAGGCGCAGCGATTTTAAGCACCAAGATGAAGAATCTGAAGACAGGTGCTACTCAGGAAAGAAACTTCAACGCTTCCGTAAAATTCGAAGCAGCGAATATCGAACGCAAGGCTGTTACGTTCTCCTATGTTTCCGATAATACATACTATTTCATGGATATGGAAACATATGAAACATACGGACTGAGCGAAGAACAGGTCGGATTCAACAAATACTTCATTATCGACGGACTCGAAGTCAGCTTAATGATGTTTGAAGGTGACATTCTGACGGTTTCTGTTCCGGCAAAGGTCGAACTCACGGTTGCGGAAACAACTCCGGGCATCAAGGGAGCTTCCTCCAACCAGACAAAAGATGCAGTCACGGATACGGGATTAAAACTCAGAGTTCCTCAGTTCATTGAGGAAGGTGAGAAAATCACGGTCAGCACGGACGACGGCAAATATCAGGGAAGAGCTTAATCAAGCTCTTTTTGTTATATGGGAAAAGTCGTACTTGTTACAGGGGCATCCGGTGGAATCGGTTCTGCCATTGCGCTGAAACTCGCGAGTCGCGGCTATGATCTGGTTCTGAACTACTTTACTTCCGAATCAAAAGCCCTGCAGCTCGAGAAAGAAATACGGGAGAAATATAATGTCCGTACGCTGAGCGTTCAGGCGGATGTTTCCAAAGAAGAGGAAGTAGACGCCATGGTCACGCTTGCGGAAAAAGAGCTGAGCGGCGTGGACATTCTGATCAATAACGCCGGTGTGGATGCGCCGGATCTCTTCAGCCGGAAAGATGCCGCGGAGTTCCGCAGAATTCTGGATATCAACCTCATCGGAGCGTTTAACTGTGCCAAACGGGTGTATCCGCACATGCTTGCGCAGGAATACGGCAAGGTGATCAACATCTCTTCCACAAACGGCATCAATACCTACTATCCGGTCAATCTGGATTACGATGCATCGAAAGCCGCCTTAATTTCTTTGACGCACAATCTGGCAGTACAGTTTGCGCCTTACGTTACGGTCAACGCGGTGGCACCGGGATTTATCGGAACGGAAAACGAACTGAAAGGGTATGAAAAAGACTTCCTCAAAGAGGAAACGGAAAAGATCCTTCTGAAGAGATACGGAACTCCGGAGGAAGTCGCCAATCTCGTCAGTTTCCTGCTCAGTGAGGAAGCCGCATTTATCAATAATACCGTCATCCGCATCGATGGCGGACAAATGGGAAGCTGCTAAGCTTCTTTTTTGATTTTGGAAAGGGCCAGCATGATGCTGAGCTTTCCGTATTCCAGTGAGAGTCCGCCCTGCATGTAAAGCGTGTACGGCTCGACGACCGGTGCATCGGCACTCAGCTCAATCGTACTGCCCTGGGTAAAGGCACCGCAGGCCATCACTTCATCAAACGGATACCCCGGCATCGGTGCGGGCAAAACGCGCACGAAGGAGTCAATCGGGGAAGATTCCTGCAAACCCTGCGTGAAGAGGACCAGATGATCCTTATCACCCAGCTCCACCGTCTGAATGATATCGGTACGGTAGTCATCATAGCGCGGGGATACATTGTGATATCCCAGCTTTTCAAGCATATAGGAAGCGTATACCGCTGTTTTCAGCGCACTCTTTACGGCATTCGGTGAGACGAAGAGGCCTTTGAAGAAGGCATTGTTCTGATTGAAGTTCGCACCCAGTTCCTTTCCGATGCCCGGAGCGGTCAGGCGGTCCGCCACCATGGCGATAAGATCTGCATTTCCTGCGATATAGCCGCCTGTGGAGGCAATTCCGCCGCCGAGATTTTTCATTAAGGAGCCGACGACGAGATCTGCTCCGACGTGTCCCGGTTCTCTCTCTTCCACCAGTTCTCCATAGCAGTTATCTACCATGATGATGACATCTTTATTGACATCACGGATCTTCTGAATCAGATGGCCGATCTTTTCAATGGTCAGCGAGAGCCGCTGGGAATAGCCGCGGGAGCGCTGGATCTCCACTAAACGGACATCCTTTCTGCTTAAGCGCGCGATAATCTGTTTCTCATCGAATTCGGAATCGATCAGATCGATCTGCTCATAGCGGACGCCGTTGGCTTTTAGTGACTGGGTGGAGTCACCGCATAAACCGATCATTTCCTGCAGGGAATCGTAAGGCGTTCCCGTTAATGAGATCATCGTGTCACCGTGCTTTAAAAGTGCGGAAAAGGCCAGGTAGAGCGCATTGGTTCCGCTCATGATCTGCGGGCGCACCAGTGCATCTTCGCATCCGAGGACCTCCGCAAAAATCTTCTCCAGCTTGTCTCTGCCGGTATCATAATTGCCGTATCCGTTGATATCCGCAAAATCGGTGTAGGATACCCTGTTTTCAATAAAGGCGGAAAGAATCCGGTTGGAATTCTTTAAAGCCGTTTCATCAATGCGGCTGTAGATTTCTTTCAGGTCTTCATCCGACTGCCGCGTCAGTTCCAAAATATGGGAATCAATCTGATCTAATATCATAATTACCTCCGTAAAGAGCAATACCCTATTATTATATCCTTTTCCTTTCAGGAAACGAAGCAGCATTTTTAACGCTCTGCAGAATTGTGTTTTTGTCTGTTGAGGGGGAAAACCAGGCGCGGTATACTGATAATAATCGGGCTTAAAAAAGGAGCGGGAGCAGAATGAAAGAGTACTATCCGAAAATTGATATTTTACGTCTTCTGATGTGTCTGGCGATCCTGCTGTACCACCTGAACATTTTGAAGGGAGGGTATCTGGCAGTATGTTCCTTTTTTGTGCTCAGCGGCTACCTTTCCACCGCATCCGCTCAAAGAGAACGGGTGTTCTCGGTGACGGACTATCTCAAAAAACGGGTGTTCCGGCTGTACCTTCCGCTGCTTGTGGTGGTGTTTGGGACAATTGCCCTCTTATCGCTGTTCCCGACGGTACGCTGGCTGAATCTGAAGCCGGAAACGCTGAGCGTCCTTTTCGGTTATAACAATTATTGGCAGCTGAGGGCAAATCTGGATTATTTCACGCGTCATATCTCTTCGCCGTTTATGCATCTCTGGTATCTGGCCATTCTGATGCAGTATGAACTGCTGTTCCCCTTTGTGCATATTCTCTTGCGCAAAAGCTCAAGGAAAAAAAGCAAAATCATTCCGCTGTTACTGCTTCTTTTACTGTCGGTGATCAGTTTCCTTCTGTTTGTGGAGCAGTATCAGAGCGGAAATGTCATGCAGGCGTACTATGGAAGCTTGGAGCGTCTTTTTGCGCCGTTACTGGGCTCACTGCTGGCTTTCTTCCATTTCTACTATCGTCCATTGACGATAGAAAACGGAAAGACAAAACAGACGGTATTTACTGTCTATCTGATAATACTTGCGGGAATGTTCCTGTTTGACTCCCCTGAGCGTCAGATGATGCCGCTCAGCTTCCTGATCGTTACTCTGATCACACTGCGGCTTACGGATTATGCGGTTGCGGATCCGGGTAAACGGAAAGGGGACTGGGTGAATTATCTTGCGGGATGTGTTTATGAAATCTATCTGGTCCAGTATCCCGTGATTTATCTGTTACAGGAACTGCATCTCAACCGGATCTTAATGATTCCGCTATGTATCATATTGACTGTACTGATTGCCGCTCTGTTACATGAAGTACTGCGCTTCCCGCTGCGCAAAAAGAAGGAATATTACCGCCTGGCTATCACGCTACCGCTGTTAATCATCAGCCTGCTTGGCGCAAAGCGGTTTATCCTGGCGCAGGATCACAGTGCGGAAATGAAGGAACTGCAGGAAAAACTGGCAGAGAATCAGAAACTGATCGAAGAGAAGAATAAGGAATACAAAAACCGGGAAGCGGAACGTCAGGCCGAGTGGGAAGAATTTCTGCGCTCGACGGAAGATGAGGAAGCGTATGTGTCCGGCATGATGGAGAAGCTTCCGGTTGTCGGAATCGGGGATTCCATTTTGCTGGATGCGGTCGGAAAACTCTATGATCACTTCCCCAACGGATACTTTGACGGGGAGATCTCCCGCAGTTTAGGTGTGGGAATGGATCTGTTACAGCAGATGAAGGATGAAGACAAGCTTCCGGACACCATCATCCTCTGTCTATCCACAAACGGCTACTATAAGCGCAGCCGCTGTGAAAATCTGATGGAGATCATTGGAGACAGGGAACTCTTCTGGGTCGATGCGGTCGGTGCGGATGATGAAAACTACAATTCCCGCTTCCGCAGCTTTGCGGCGGAATACCCGAACATCCACATCGTGGAGTGGGAAAAGGCATCCGCAAACCATCCGGAATACTTCTATTACGACGGGATCCATGTCATCGGCAAGGGTGTCAGCGCCTTTGCGGACCTGATCTATGACACGGTGTATGAAACCTATCTCAACAAGTTCAAAACGGAAAAGGAACAGATCATCGCGGATAAAAAAAGCGAGCTGAATCAGAGCAGGGCAATTTACGGAAACGATGTGCTCCTAAGCTGCTATTCCGACCTGCAGAAGCAGGAGAGTGACGCCGTTATTTACGCCAAAAGCGGGTACGGCTATGAGGATCTTTATGCGAATCTGAAGCAGAAGATCAATGATGAAACACTGGAAAACCAGCTCTACTTCCTCTTCGACGCATCCGCGGATCTGACGCTGACGGAATATCAGAAGATCGTGGAACTGTGTGAAGGACATAAAATCACGGTGTTCAACCTTACGGAAGAGGATCTTTCTTCTTTGAGGGGAGAGTTGAGCATTGTTGACTGCTTCAGCGCATTGCAGGCGGAAGACTGCTTTATGGAAGACGGGATCCACCTTTTAGAAAAGGGAAACGGAATACTTTCCGGGATCATCCTGCAGAATATGAAATGATAATAACAAAACTCTCCGGAGAGTTTTGTTTTTTTATGCGTTCAGATAGGTTTTTGTATACAGACAGCAGAGATCACTCAGTGATTTCTCTGTCGGATACTTTTTCATCAATAGGGTGATAATGCGGCGGGGAACGATCATTTCTCCGCCCTTATCGTATTCCTTATCCTGTTTTGCCAGGGTCATAACCGCTTCCTCAATGGAAGAGAGGGCGAATTCGCTGCTGCTCAGATACAGCTCCTCCGTCTGTTTCTTTCTGCGCATATGCATGCGGTTATGAAGATAGCGCATCAAAGAGGCAATTAAGAAGGCAATCAGGGGCACGATAATGAGGGAGAGCCAGCCGGGAGCGACATCCATGAAGTGGTAATGATCCCTCCAGCCGCCGTTCTCTTCCGTCACGATGACCACCTGGTAGAAATAGATCAGGGCATACAGTACGGTCGGCAGGGTTGCCAGATAGACGCGGCTTTTGCGGATATTATGGTCATCGTTGATAAACAGGAATAAGAGGATGGAAAGAACCGGGCAGATCGTATGCAGGTAAAGATTGGATCTCTGCAGAAAGATATAGTGGAACGACGTGTTCGGTGCTAATACAAAAAGGCAGATCAGAAAGGTGAGGGTGACACCGTTGACTCCGATATAGAGCACATCCACGATCCAGCGGGGTAAATGATAATTGCGGTCTCTGAGTCCTTCAATCGTATAGGGAATCGAGAGGAAGGCAGAGGAAGCTACCAGCATGTTGGCAAGCACCGTGAAATAGCGGAAGGACCTTGCGCCTTCATCCGGATCATCGATTGTGCTGGGGGATACCAGCTTTCTCACAACGCCGTAAAAAACAACAATACACATCAGGATGCAGAAAACAAGAGCGATGATGCATCTGCGCTGGTTGACCCTGATGACGGACTGGCGGATGGTCTTCATATGATGATAACTCCTTTATTTGAGTTTATTATAACACTGTTTGATTTCCTGCAGAAAAAAGGAAAACCGGCAGAACCGGTTTTATTCGATTACTTTGATTGCCAGCATGGTGATGTCATCCGACTGTTCATATCCGTGAACGAATTCATTCAGAGACTTGTTGACATTCAGGATGATCTCTCCGGCTGTCACGTCATTATCACGGGAGAGACACTTCAGTAAGCGCTCTTCGCCATACAGTTCCTCTTTCGGGTTGGTGGCTTCCGTGACACCGTCCGTGTACAGGTAGAGAATGTCATCTTTTTCCAGCTGGATCTCATTGACTTTGTATTTCATGCTGTCCATGCCGGCGAGAATGAAACTGTTCTTCAGCCTCAGATAGACCGGCTGGCCGTTATGGATCAGAATCGGCGGATTGTGTCCGGCAGAGATGAAGCGGAGCTTGTGTGAGGAAATCTCAAACACTCCGATCCATGCCGTAACGAACATTTCCGCTTCGTTATTCTCGCAAAGGCTGGCATTCGCAAATTCCACGGCCTGCGAGAAATCGCCGACATCGCGGATGAACCCCTGCAGTGTCTGCTTGGCATTCGCCATAAAGAGGGCACCCGGAATTCCCTTTCCGGAGACATCCGCAATCAGGAAAACAAAGTGATCCTCATCCTTTGCGAAGAAGTCATAGAAGTCGCCTCCGACCTTTTTGGCAGGCTTCATGTATTTCTGTACTTCCAGTGTAAACTGGGTGGAGCGGACCGGAAAATCCTCCGTAATGGTAGGCAGAAGGGAATGCTGAATGACTTTCGCAATCTCCAGCTCACTCTCCAGTCTGGCCTTGTCATCGGCCAGCTTGCGCTGCTGTTCAATGTAGCTCATGATGATGACCATGAGAGTAAATCCGAACGCGTTCACCAGAATAAACGGAATGGCAATCCGGTTCACGATGGCCATGGCGGTTTCAAACGGCTTGACCATAAGCAGAACCAGCGATAAGTGGAAGGTTTCCATAATGGCTCCGATGATCATTGTCATATAAGGGGAAACACGTTTTTCCTTCGGATAATTCTGGAAGAAATAGCCGCAGAAAATACCGATGCAGGAAGTCGCCAGGATGCACGCTTTGGCGGTGATGCCGCCCAGATAGAGCCTGTGTGCTCCGCAGATCAGTCCGGCAAAAAGTCCGGCAAGCGGACCGCCGAGCATACCTGCCAGCATCGGACCGGCATCGCGTACGCTGATGACGGCGCCGAGATAATTGAGCCCGCTCAGATTGGCATAGATACCGAAGGCACCTCCAATCGCGCCGACCAGAAGGGAATACTTCCAACCCGTGATTTTGCCGAAGGATTTTGAGACAAAATCGGTTCCGCTCAAAATTGCCGCAATCACGAGGATTACAGCCAGTGTACCAATCAGATTTGTGAAGAAATCGTTCATGAAATGCCTCCCGGTACTCTGCGAAAAAAGACGGTTTTTCCGGCTTTCTTTCGATTTGGATACTATTTTTACATTATCAAAAAACAGAGATGGTTTCAAGAAAGATGTTCTTTCCGAAAGAAAAGCGTATAATAGTCGCATACGGAGGAACGTATGAAAAAAGTAGCACTCATCAGCGGAGGCAGTTCCGGTATCGGGTATGCCTGCGCGGGATATCTTTCAAAAATCGGTGTCAGCGTATATGAAATCAGCAGACACGAAGTCAGGCAGGAAAATGTCACGCACCTGAGCGGGGATGTGACGGATTCCGCTTCCGTGAAGGCAGCCCTGAATTCAATCATGGAGAAAGAAGGCAGACTGGACTGCCTGATCAACTGTGCCGGGTTCGGCATCTCCGGAGCGGCGGAATTCACAGGGGAGGAAGATGCCAAAGCGCAGTTTGACGTAAACTTCTTCGGTACCGTAAATATGTGCCGGGAAGCCATTCCCTATCTCAGGGAAAGCAAAGGACATATTGTCAATGTCAGCAGCGTGGCGGCGATTGCACCGCTGCCGTTTCAGGCATTTTACTCTGCCAGCAAGGCAGCCATCAACTCTTACAGCCTGGCGCTGGCCAATGAGCTGAAGCCGTTTGGTATCAGGGTGTGCGCCATCATGCCGGGAGATACCCGGACATCCTTCACTTCTGCGCGCAAAAAGAACTATGAGGGAAACAGCCTGTATCAGGAGCGCATCGCCCGCTCCGTCAGTAAGATGGAAAAGGATGAGATCAACGGAAAAAGCGCGGAAGATGCGGGACGGCTGATTGCCTCGGTTGCCCTGAAAGGCCCGGCGAAACCGTTAATCACGATCGGGGCGGAATACAAGCTGATTGCCTTCTTACTGAAGGTACTGCCTGTCCGCTTATCCAATGCCCTGATCGGCATGATTTATGCAAAATAAAAAGCACGCAGGTGCTTTTTTACTTGTGTGCCGGGCATGGCACATATCTCGGAGGTTGAAACGCACCTCCAGCCAAGGGCGGTAACCCCTAAGGCTTAGCCAAGTTCAAGGGTGTCCATTGCGAGACGGAATCTGAAGGAAGAAGGAGGCAAACTGCCGACCCGAGGGTCACGAACTTCAATTGAGGCCGGTCATATGGTTAAGCGTACAAGTCAACGTGAAGACCAAATAGTTACTGAGTATGGCAGGTAAATGAGGCGGGCAGATGGCAGAAAAGAGATGTGTCTTACCCCGGGAGGTCTCATCAGCGAAAGAAATG
>JAZQFH010000044.1:0-56435 GCA_045539425.1 Erysipelotrichaceae bacterium | reverse complement strand
AGAAGTTTTACCTGATCCGCAGTGAAGAAGGGCTGAAAAAACTGAAGACCGTCACGCACTTCCATTACAACGTGCCGCTGATGATCCTCGTCTGCTACGACATGCGTGAAGTCTGGACGAACCCGGGCGACCGGTACTACCAGAACTACAACTCCGGTGAGCAGGACGCCTCCATCGCGGCGACCACCATGATGTATGAAGCGGAGGAGCTCGGCGTTCACACCATCTGGATCAGAGGCTTTGACTCAAAGTCAGTAGTAGACACCTTTGGCCTGCCGGATTATATGATCCCCGTTATGATGCTGGGGCTGGGTTATCCCAATGAACGGGCCAAGGCCAATGGCTGGCATTATAAGAGAAAACCCATTGAGGACTTTGTGTTTGAACTATAAGAGGTGCTGCGTATGAAAACAATTGTCGCTATCAATGCCAGCCCCCGCACCGAATGGAACACCGGGACTCTCATCCGGGAGGCAGCCAAAGGAGCCGAGGCGGAGGGCGCTGAGATCAAGATTTTCGATCTGTATAAGCTGGAAAAGTTTACAGGCTGTATTTCCTGTTTTGGCTGCAAACTGGCACCCAATGAGGGAAAGTGTATCTGTAAGGATGGTCTTGCACCTGTACTGGACGCGATCCGCAATACAGACGGGCTGATCATCGGCACGCCCAATTACCTTGGAGACGTCTCAGCCGGTTTTCGCGCCTTGTATGAACGGCTGATCTTCCAGTCGCTGACCTACAAGACCGATCCACGCAGGTACAGTGATCGGGAAATCCCAGTCCTCTTCATCATGACGAGCAACTCGCCGAAGGAGTTCTATGCGCCTGCGGGGTATCGGAAAATGCTCAAGGGATACCAGAAATCCTTGGATGCATTTGTTGGAAACACAAAGCTGTTCATCGCGGGCAACACCCTTCAGGTGAAGGATTACAGTCGCTTCAACTGGACCATGTTCAATCCGGAAGCCAAGAAAGAGCGTCATGAAAAGGTGTTCCCGGAGGAGCGGAAAAAGGTCTTTGCGCTCGGCGCGGAGATGGTCAGGAAACCTTGGTAAAGGAGAACATAGTATGCATTTTACAGATACCGTATACAGAAACCCGTACTGGCCCACGTTCCCTCTTTTGCAGATCACACAAGGATGTACTCACAACAGCTGCAAGTTCTGCACGATGTACAAGGGAGTGCCTTTCAAACTGCAGCCGATAGAATGGATTGAGGAGGACCTGAAGGAGCTTGCTGAGATTGTCCCTGACGCCAAAACGATCCAACTCCTATCGGCAAATCCGCTCTGCATGACCTATGACAAGCTGGCACCTATCCTTGAGATGATCAACAGGTACCTGCCGAAGATGGAGTACATTTACGCATGTACCAGAGTTACGGATATCCGAAATAAAACGGTGGAGCAGCTGAAGGCATTAAAGGATTTGGGCCTTCGTGAGATTTCTCTGGGCTCGGAAAGCGGTGATGACTGGACGCTGGAGCGCGTCAACAAGAACTGTACAGCGGCAGATATCGTCGAACAGTGCGCAAAGCTGACGGAAGCGGGGATTGACTTCTGGCTCTGCTTCCTCAACGGCGTTGCCGGTAAAGAACACAGTATGGATCATGCCATCCACTCGGCAGAGCTTTTCAGCCGGTGCAAGCCCATGCTCGTCGGCACGGGAGGGCTGACGCTTTTCCCCGGGACTCCGCTTCTCGAAGAAGCCGAGCGCGGTGAGTTTACTCCGCTTACGGAGAAAGAGATGCTGATCGAGCTGAAGGTTTTTGTGGAGCACCTGACCTGTGACTGCTATTTCAATACCCACCATACCTCCGGCATCCATCTGTCCGGTCCCGATTTTCTGAAGAGAAAGGATAAGATCATCGAGGCGCTGGATCACGAGATCCGTTACGGCGATATGGACAGACTTGCGGCGATCCGCAGAAACAAGAGAACGCTGTAAGGAAGTAAAATCATGCATTTCTCAGGAGGAATCAACTGCCCGCCCTATGAGACGGCGGACGGATTTCTGCAGACAACGGAAGGCTTCAGCCCGCAGGTGGAAATGATTCTCAATCTTGTGATAATCATAGTCATTCTGGGAGGCTATTCACTCTATCTGGTCAAAACATTTCCACTGAAACAGGAGCATTCCAATTGATGATGATAACAAACAGGACCGCAGCGGTCCTGTTTTTGTATAATAAATGCAGAGGGACAAAAAGGATTCAACCGTGTATCAAATGTACTGGAATCATAATTCCGCTTATTATCCGTGGGTAAAAAAGAAAACGAAAAAATGCGAAACCGTTTTGGATGTAGGGTGCTCTGACGGCTCTTTGGCACTGTTTCTTTCTGACGGGACAAAACGGATCGTCGGAATCGATACGGATCCCCATTGTATTGAAAAAGCCACTTCCCGCAATACCGGCAGGAATACTGAGTTTGTAAACGTCAGTTTTGAAAACTACCGTACAGACATGCAGTTTGATGCCGTTGTATTTGTCGCATCCATTCATCACATGAATATGGCTGAAGCCCTAAAGAAAACGAAGTCACTTCTGTCACTTTCAGGAAAGCTTCTGATTGTCGGTCTTTCAAGACCTTCCAGCGTAACGGAATGGCTTCTGGAAGCCGCAAGAGTCATTCCATCGAAAATTATATCGTCTCTTCATCACATGCAGACTTCCGAACAGCTGGGAATCAAAACGGATTACCGCTTTATGAAAATGGATGAGATCCGTAAGGTCATCCGGCGTGAAATTCCCACTGCCTCAGTCAGGTATGCCCTGCACTACCGCTATCTTCTGGAATGGACAAACCGCTAAAGCGGCAAAAGCCTGATCTTTACGCTGCCGGATTCTTCTGAATTCATCCAAACCGCATTTTATCAGAACATCGCCGTGTTCCATGTAACAATATTGATCCGGTTATCGATGCCGGAAAGACGAAGGGGGAAATATGTTTACAGCCGATTATAAGAATCTCATTCTGTCATTCAATGAATTTCACGACGTGAAAGACAAAGACATGCCGCAATACGGAGAGTTCTGTCTTATGGAGCTGAAGAGCGGTGATTACACCGCCGGAAGCTGGCAACCCTCCGGGAAGGAAACCTCCGCGAAAGGACAGTTCATCCGCGGTACCGCCGATGTCATAGAATCGAGTGAAGTCGCAAGATGGCATTCTCTTGAGCGCTATGATCTGAGTGAATGCCTCGAAGATGAAGAGATCGGCTGGATCAACCTCGGACCTGAAAAAGAAGGCAGCCGAAGCGTTCAGTTTGACGGCTTCCGGTCGTTTGCCGACAGAAAGAGGCCGAAGCAGGAACAGTACTGTCTATTGATAATGAAAGACGGAACTCTGGCGGCCGGAAGATGGGAAAAATGGAAACACGAAGCCGGAGGAGCCTTTATTTATGCCCCGGCACTCTCGAGTTACAGCCATGACAAGGTATGGGTATGGACGCCACTCAGTACCGATGATTTCTTCGCGATGGAGTTAGAGCGTGAAAACGAGAAAAAGCGCGAAAGGAAACTGAACAAACACCCTTCCATGGATCCTGAGCTGTTCAAATACGGCATGGATATCAATGTGTATTATGAAAAGGCGCTTGAAAAACTGCGCGAAGAGTTTTACTGGGCAACCGTTACGATGATGAAAAAACGCACGCCCGTCTGGCAGATCGCGCCTCTTCACGGCAAATACGTTTTCTGTCAGTTCAGCAAAAGCTATTATGACGACTCCGATATCGTGACTCCCTGGGAGGAAGGCACTACAGCGGATGAGTTCATTGATTTTCTTTACAGATATACGCGCCATGTTGTGAAAAACGCGAATCCGGAGTCAAAATTCAAGTTCGGCACGGATATCAGCGTATATCTCGAAAAAGCGTTCCATAACGTCAAAAAGGATTATCGCTGGCTGGATGAAAAGATGCTGAAAAAGGGCTGGCAGTATGATATACGCAAGGTCGACGGAGACCTTGAATTCGTCAGGAAATACGGGAATGAAAGTGAGTATTCCGTGTTCGATGTGGAAAGCGCCGAACGGTTTATCGAATGCGTTGAATATGACTATCAGAGCGCGGCGCTTGAGGCAAATAAAACCGTGGCAAGCTATGCGCCAGAGTTCGGACACATCAGTCTGTACGGTTGGAATCTTGAGAGCTACGTTTTCTATAAACTGCAGTCCGGTGACTACAAGGTAAGCGTGACTGCGGGAAACCGTACGACAGGCGGCAGCAGAGATTTTTTCATCCCGCCGCACTGCTTTGAAACAAATTCATACGAGGAATTTCTTGACCGTTATCTGAAGATCGTTCCGGGTAATTCGTTCGGTCTCGGAAAAAAAGAGCTTCTTCCTGACAATGATCTGAAAAAATTCCTTGGTTATTGAGAACCGGGAACGTGCAGATTCCCGCAAATGCAGGTAACATGAAATACGTGTGTTGAGAGATTTTCAACCGGAGGGAAACATATGAAACTGTTTCAAAAAATGGAAAAAGAGGAAAAGGATATCAGCCGTTTCAATCAGATATCCTATTACGGGCTGATCAGGCCAAACCATAAACAGGATCTGAGCACTCAGAGAATCATTGAGTTTGCATATCTGCCAAAGGAGGAAAAGGTTGTCCTTCTGGGCAGCATGAACGGCTATTACCCCTACTGGATTTCGGAAACGGAGATACGTGACACGGAAACGATGACAGAAATCCTGGAAAGCATGCTGTGGGAAGACTTTTCCTCCTTTACCGAATTGAACGGAAAAATATACGGGAAGCTGAAAGATACTTACCACCGCAGAATCCTTCTGTCCGGCGATGATGTCCGTACTCCGTTTGATCACGGATACGCGAAAGAGCAGCCGCAGTACTGGAGCAGGTTTATTGCCTCTGACATCTCTTCCCACTATCAGCGTCTCAAAATACTCTGCAAAGAAAGAGAGCTAAACGGACGCTATCTCGAATTCCTGAAGGCCTATTTAAAAGAGCTGGAAACGGAAACATCTTCCGATCCGGTAAAGGATTATGAAAACAAGAAGATACTCATGGATCTGATACGTTCCGAGGATTATCTTTACCTCTCGGAGAATATGGAGATCAGAGAGACCTATATCCGGATCAGAGATGTAATGGGTGATCTGTATAACACCTATATGAGCATCGTAAGATAAAGGAAACATGAGGCAGCATCATCCGGTGAACCTTTCTTTATATTATTATCTAAGTGCCGATTCCGTTTTGAGGAGGAAACCATGAAACTTTCAGAATATGACGGAAAATATGTCCGCATAAAAGACACGTACGGGAACAGTTTCTCCGGGCGTGCCAGATACGGTAATTCCGCATTCCTTGCCTGTGAATGGGGATTCCAAGAGGACGGCATTTTTATGGAGGACGTTCTCATCTTGAATTCCCAGATCCATTCAATCGAGAAAATCATTCCACACGGCACTGCGGAACTCTGGACGGAACATCTCATACTGCGAAGATACCGCCCGGAAGACGCCGGACAGCTGTATGAGAGTCTCGGCAAAGATCCGAATATGAGCAGATACTCCGGATGGAATCCGTACGCCACAGAGGTAATGGCAAAAGAGAGTGTCCGGCAATTTATCGACAGCTATCAGGACGAGCATTTATATTCATGGGTGATGGATGTGAATGGCGATGATGTAATTGCCGGGACGATCGGGGCATATGATTATGATAACGGTCAGATCGAAGTGGGCTTCAGTGTTGCAGAAGCCTGGCAAAAGCGGGGCTTTGCGACGGAAGCTCTCACGGCAGTGCTGAGCTATCTGAGCGAAAACGAAGAGATCCCATGTGTAATGGCCTGGTGTGCAGCGGAGAATACCGCATCACGCAGGGTGCTTGAAAAAGCAGGCATGCAGCTGGTGAATACGGAGAAAGACGGTCTTGTTGTGGATGAGAAAACCTATGACAAACTGATCTACGAATATAAGCGGGCACGGGATTAGGTGCCGTATTACAACAGGATAGGTCATAATTCTTCTGATTATGACTTTTTTATACATTCTCATCTTTTTCAAAACGCATCGCGAAGTTCCTTTCACGGCGAAAGGCATACCTGACATGTTAGCATCGCAGCGCTCTTTTCTCACTTGACACCGCTTTGGTCAGATGAGACCATTTTGATAGAATACAATCATACATAAGAGGAGAAAAAAAATGGTCAGACAGTTCCCGGAAGGCTTCCTTTGGGGAGGCGCAACAGCAGCGAATCAGTTTGAAGGCGGATGGAATGAAGGCGGAAAAGGATGGTCCGTATCCGATGCCGCAAGATCCCATCTGGACATTGATGTTCAGGATTATGCCAGACAGAACGAAGTTCTGGAAAAGGATGTTCTGGAAGCTATGGCGCATCCGGAAGATCTTTTACACTATCCGAAGCGTCACGGCTCCGATTTCTATCATCACTGGAAAGAGGACATCGCCCTGCTTGCCGGGATGGGGTTTAAGATATTCCGCATGTCCATCGCCTGGAGCCGTATTTTCCCCAACGGCGACGACGAGATGCCGAACGAGGAAGGTCTGCAGTTTTATGACAATGTTTTCAATGAACTGAAGAAGTACAACATTGAACCGTTAGTGACCATTTCCCATTATGAACCGCCGTTACAGCTGGTTCTGAAATACAACTGCTGGTACAGCCGGAAGACGATTGATTTCTTTATGAACTACACCAGAACGATCGTTGACCGCTATAAGGACAGAGTCAAATACTGGCTGACTTTTAATGAGGTTGACTCCATGATCCGCCATCCGTATACCACGGGCGGTCTTCTGAAGGACAGATTCGAGGATGACAAGTGGGAAGAAGTCATCTTCCAGTCCATGCATCATCAGTTTGTCGCAAGCGCACTCGCAACAGAGTACATCCACAAAGTTGATCCAAAAGCCAAAGTCGGCTGTATGCTGACAAAACTGACATATTATCCCTTCACCTGCAAGCCGGTAGATGTTCTGGAAGCACAGCAGAGAATGCGAAGCACCTACTGCTATTCCGATACCCAGGTGTTCGGCGAATATCCGGCATACCTTCTGGCAAGATTCCGCAATCACGGTCTGAACCTTGTCATGACAGAAGAAGATCTCGAAGTCATGAAGAAAAACCCGGTCGATTTCATCTCCTTCTCCTATTATTCCTCGAGCTGTGTGGCGAAGGATGCGGAAGGACTGCAGGTGACTGCCGGCAACACCGTTACGGCAATCAAAAACCCCTATCTCACAGCTTCCGAATGGGGCTGGCAGACCGACCCGACCGGTCTCAGAATTTCCCTGGTTGACCTGTATGACAGATACAGGAAGCCGCTATTCATCGTGGAAAACGGCATCGGGGAAAAGGAAGAACTGATTGAAGACGGCAAAGGTTCCTACACCGTCAATGACGATGCGCATATTGCCTACTATGATGAGCACTTCCGCGCCATGTACGATGCCATACACGAAGACGGCGTCGAACTGCTCGGCTATACCAGCTGGGGATGCATTGACCTGGTTTCCGAAAGCACAAAGCAGATGTCAAAGCGCTACGGCTTTATCTATGTTGACTGCGACGACTACGGCAACGGCACTTTCAACCGCTACCCGAAGAAAAGCTATTACTGGTACAAAGATGTCATCGCCACAAACGGCGCCTGCCTTTTTGAAGAGGAATAATCCCTTTCGACAAAGGAGTTTTTATGAAGAATCTGAAAAAACTGACACTGTTACATTCCAATGACCTTCACAGGGATTTCCTTGCGGAGAAGGTAGACGATAAGCTCATCATCCACGGGTAAAAACTACTTCCTCCTTTGACAGACGGTGGCAGAGGGAATCCCTCAGCCTTTCCCAATATCATAAAAATCCCTCCATCCAATGGAGGGATTTTTGTTTCAAATGATGATTTATCGCTTCAGTTTCTTCATTAAGATACGGAGCAGAAAGACAATTCCGATGATCCTGCTGATCCACTGAACCTTCGGAAGCGTACCGGCATCTTTCATGGTAAAGACGATCACGAAGCCGCCGACAAGTCCTGCCAGGCCACCGGCGACGGAAAGGCTGTCCGAGAAGGAACTGCCCAGCGAAAACCAGACAAAGGCGTTCAGAGCGACGATTGCCGCAATGCAGACAAATGTCACAATCGGTTCAATCAGAAACGGCAGTTTGATGACTTCCTCTACCTCGCTGGATCCCGCACCGATCTTCAAAAAGAACGGACAGATAAGATACAGCAGCACGACGGCAAGGATACCGAGCAGCTCCAACGTGATATCCCTGTCGACATAGGAAGAATGGTGGGAGATCTCCTCAACTTCCTTTTCTTCCTTTTCCGCTTCCGTTTTTTTCTCTTTCTTCTTTGCGTTATCTTCCAGCTTCCTTTCTATCACGCGGATGAGTGTTTCGCTGTTTTTATTTGCCGCAAGCACATTTCCTTTTTTCAGCCAGTAGAGTGCTTTCTCTTCATCGTGAACACGGTCATGGTAATACGCACCCAAGGCGTGCATTCCCTCCGGGACACCCTTCTCTGCCGCGAATTGATAGTAAGCGGCAACCTGATCCCAGGGGATTGGTTTTTCATGATCGGACGCATAATTCAGATAATGTCTGCCTAACCAGAGTGCCGCACTCCCGCTGCCTTTCTCATAGGCTTTCTGATACCACTTGAGTGCTTCCGAAACATCTCTGCCTGCCTCATAAGCCGCTGCGGCTTTCTCCACCGCAATATCGCTCCCCTTCTCCGCTGCCATAACGTAGATCTTTGCCGCCACGCGCGGGTTTTCTTTCCGGAAGCTGTCCGCTTCCACAAGGATTTCAGTAATGTCTGCATCGCGCAGCCTGATGCGGACAGACTGTATTTCTTCTTCTTCCAGATCTAATTGTGTTTCGACGATCAGATCCAAAAGATCATCCTGTCTGACGGGATCCAGTTCCCACTCTTCTGCCCGGGAAAGATGTTCAATTGCCTTTTTCAGATCTCTTTCAACGCCGTCTCCATGCAGATACCGTTTGCCGAGCTGAAGTTCTTCCTCCTTCATCCGGAAAAGCCTCTCTTCCGCTTCCCGGTATTTCTCCCCGAAGACTTCTTCGTCAATTTGGCAGCAATCCTGAAGCAGTTTTAACGCTTCTTTGGGATCCTGATCGACCCCGTCTCCTGTAAAATACCGTTCCGCAAGATCAAAGACAGCCGGAGCATAAAACTCGTCCGCCGCATCAAAAAGATACCGGATTCCCTGTTCCGTATCCTTTTCTACACCTTTCCCATTCAGATAACACAGTGCCAAACGATACTCCGGCTCTCCCGAAGAGTCGTATAACGACGCATCGCTCCACCAGTCAAAAGCTTCTTCATAGTTGCCAAGGAATTCATAACATCTGGCAATCTGCAGGCGGTTCTCACTGCCGTCACTGTAATAATCGGATTTCAGATACCATTTCACCGCTTCTTCATAGTCTTTCTTCTCGAAATAATAGTTGCCTAACGTTTCCCCGGCTTCTTCATCTGCGTCCTCCGCAGCCTCCATAAGAGACGCGAGATCAAGTGTGTTCTCCGTTTGATTCTTCTTTTCCGCTTCTTCCATATATGTCTTCTCCCTGACTTTTTTCATGATATAACAGATCTGTTGTTTTTATTATCTCATAGTTATTTGTTCCATTGTTTCTGATTTCATTCATTTTGTTGGCGGATTCAGGAAACATTCGCATTTCGCCGTGAACAAAGGCAGTCTCGTTTTTGTATAATGAAGAGAGGAAATGCGATATCTTTATAATTTTCAACAGCATGGAATGTTGAAATCATAGCAGCTTATGAGGAAGTTTACATATGAAGTTAACAATGCCGGGAACGGGAAACGCTCTTGTAACGGAGTGCTATAACACGTGTTTTGTCATTGAAGAGAAAGGCTCTAAGTATTATCACGGCAATTTTTTCATTCCGGATGATCTGGAATCGCTGAAACTGTAATACTTCTTTCGTTTTAAAGACACACATGAAATACCCTCTGTTACGGAAAGTAACAGGGCGGTTACGTTGATTCCCTTTTCTCTCTTATCCCTTCCTGTTTATGATGGACTTGGAGAGAAACCCGCCAAAAACGGGAACAGGAGGTATTTATGACATTTGGAGAAAAACTGAAAGACGCAAGGAAAAATGCGGGGCTGTCCCAGGAGCAGTTTGCCGAGAAGCTGAGCGTATCGAGATCCGCCGTCGCAAAATGGGAAGCGGGAAACGGTTTGCCCGATGTGGAAAACCTGAAAGCGATGGCACAGTTGCTGGATATCAGCATCGATTATCTTCTGGCAGATGAGGAAAAGCTGAGTTTCAATGAAATAAAGGAAGCGATCGATCTGAATTCCTATGAAGTGAGCGGTCAGTGCCGCAGTAAAAAGGATGCAGCGTGCTGTTTCAAATACCGCGATGCGGATGCGATTTATCCGCTCATTCGTAAAAAGAAGATGTCGAAAGCCGAGTGGCTTGCGGACTTTATCGTTGGTCCGGGTATCATTCAGGGAGCCGATGACCTGCGGGACACTTCCGCATATTATCTTGTGGAATGGCACAACAAACAGTTATTCGTAAACGTGTCCGCGGATTTCATCATCACAAAAGAGCTCGCCCATAAAGTCGACCCAAAAAAATTCGATTACAGAGATCACACGTACCGCAAGGCAACTTACCGGCTGATCTGAGAAAGCCGCGTATCATCGGGAAACAGTTTCCTTTTTCAGAAAAGTATGATACGTTGAATAGAGAAAATGAGGTAACCAGATGAATTTTAAAATCTTTGCGGTGAATATATTCATCCCCTTACTGGTCATTCTGATTATCGCCGCCATCTCGGGCTGTTTCCGGCTTAAGAAGAAGGAATCGATCAAATCAGATCTGTTTGAATTCTTCAAACAGGACTGGGAAGCGGATGAAACAGAACCGGCCACCGGGGAAAAGGAATCCTTTTTCCAGAGATTCTTCAAGCTTTTGGTACAGACCTATGAGTACGAGCAGTACAAGGAGTCCGTCAACAGGATCAAATACAACTTTTACAAGCTGCTGGTCCTCTTCGTCGTATTGAGCATTCCGTTCCTCTGTCTGTTTCTTATCACCAGCAAGGAATGGGTTCTCAATAACAGCGACTGGAATGATATCTATCTCTACACCGTGATTCTGGTACCTTTGATCTTTGCCTATCTTGTCAACAAGTACATCCGTCTGAGGCAGTATCATGAGACGTGGTACAGACATCTGAAAGTCCGGCATCAGATGGAGTGGCGGATGATGGTATTTGTCAAGGATTATGAGCTGCTCAAGTCCGGTGCAGCGAAAGAAAACCCGGATGTTACGGTAAATTCATTAAAGATCGATTTCATCAATGACATGTGCGCACTCTGGAAGGATGAAACCACCGGTATCGCCAACAGCCCGGGCGCGAAAGATGAAAACATTTTCGAGGAAATCGGTGCTCTGTTCCAGAAGTAGGAGAGAACAAATCATTACCTGGATTTTCAGGAGGAAACAATATGGAGAAATTCGAATACAAAATCGTCACGTTTGAAACAAAAGGTTTCTTCGGCGGAAATGTCGATACCTATCAGATGGAAAACAAGCTGAATGAGCTGGGAAGAGACGGCTGGGAGATGGTCAGTTCCACTACCACAAACCAGAGCTACGGATCTTCGAAGTATTTCGTCTGCATCTTCAAACGCAAGACGGAACGCTAAATCCCCGATGATATGCGTAAAACACAGAGGACTTTTCAAGTCCTCTTTTTGTATAATGATATAAGAAGAGTTTTTCCGTAAGGGAGGTAAGAGATCATGAATGCATTAAAAACAAATCAGAGACGCTGTATGATGGCAATCGTATTCTGCTCCATCCTTTCTTTTCTGGTCTTTCTTGCGGTCAGTGACCAGCTTTTAAGCAAGCCGGATGAACTTGTGCAGGAAGTGGGTTGGAAATCCTACCACATGTTTACGATCCTTTCCAACATGCTGATGGGAGTTGCGGCGGCGATGTGCATTCCCTATGCCGTCGACGGTCTGCGCTATGACAATTACCACCTGCCGCGCTGGATTGTCAACGTACTGTTCACCGCCACGACGGGAGTTGCCCTGACCTTTCTGATTGCGCTTACGGTATTATCTCCCATGACCAGTTTTCAGAGGATGATGTTCTATTCCAATAACATCCTCTTCCATACGATCAACCCGATCTTATCAATCCTGCTGTTTATTCTGATCAATTCCGACCATCGGGTCCCTTTGAAATCGTCTCTTTACGCCATCTCACCGGTGGTGTTCTACGCCGTGCTGTATTTTGTTCTCGTCTTTGTGATAGGTGAGGAAAACGGCGGCTGGAGAGATCATTATCAGATCAATACCATCACGCCCTATATCCCGCTTCCGTTTGTCATGCTGGGGATGATCCTGATTGCGTTTGGTGTGGCTACACTTTTACGCCTCGCCCACAACAAAGTCCATGAAATACGGAAAAAGGAAATGGAATTCTACTACCAGAATGCCGATGCCTTTGATGCAGAGGACATTCAGTCTGCCATCACATCTCTTGCGAAAATCAACCGCGCAAAAGACTTGGGCGGAGAGCTGATCGTTCCGCGCAGGATCTTCCAGATGATGGAGAACAAATACCATAGCCAACTTTCCATCGATGAGATGTGCAAACTCTACATCGATGCGTATTACCTGGGCAGGAGCAAGACGGAATGAGCGGACAGTACACCTACTACCGCGACGGATTTTTCGGCTTCGGTGAGCCCGGTGCTTTCCGGCCGTATCACCTGATGCATCTTGTTCCCCTGCTTCTCTGCGCCATGGCAATCATGGCTGTCTATCTAAAAAGGGAATGGTTCCGGAAATGGAAGCGGGAAGAAACCTTCCGCTACTTCCTGTCCTTCTCCATGTTTCTGATGGAGTTCGGCTTTTTTGTCTGGCTGCTCTATGTCGGAGATACAAGCGGCAAAAATCTGATGATGGCAAAGCTGCCCCTGCATCTGTGTGATGTCGGATTGATTTCCTGCATGTTTATGGTCACCGGCAAAAATCAAACGCTGTTTGGCTTCAACTTCTTTGTGACCCTGTTTGGTGCCACGCTGGCCTGCATCATTCCGCAGACCGTCCTAACGGATGTGGATCCGTCGTACTTCCGCTATTATCAGTACTTCGGCGAGCATCTGATTCCGATTTTCAGCACCGTCTACATGATGATCGTTCATCGCATGAGACCGCGCTATAAAGACCTCTGGATCACGGTTTTCGGCGTGACGCTGATGTTGATTCCTTCTTTTGTATTAAATACATCCTTCCCGGGGTCTGATTACCTGTTTCTGAAACTGGAAACAAACCTGTTCCCAAAAAACCAGTATCTCCGTGCCGTAATCTATGGCACCTTACTGACCCTGATCTTCCACATCATGTGGCTGATCTATCAGACCATACGAAAGAAAAACAATCCGGAATTCACCGGAAGATAATAAACACGTGATATCAACTGAAGAAAGCGAGGAAATGATATGAAACACGCAGTCATCGTAGCGAAAGAATACTCTGAAAACAACAATTGCCTCAAAGGTCTCACTTCCGACGGAAGAGAGATCTGGCTTTATGAAAAGGAATATGATAATCAGGAGCAGGAAGCCTTTCAGGCACAGACTGAGAAGTGGCTGATGTGCCGCAGAGGAACCCGCTACTTTTTAGCGGATCACGACAGCGGAGAAGATGCGGAAGGTTCTTATGGCAAATACTTTGAACTGCTGGCGGAGCGGGCGGTATTTCACGGTGACAGATGCATCGGCGTATATTACAGCTTCGGTTCCCTGCAGTATTCCGGCAGTTCCAGAGCCTCCTTCGGCATTGACAACTGGGGCTATCCCGGATCTGATCCGTTTAATCCCCTTCCCTGGCCAACGACACCTCGAATCTTCTTTTTCAATGATCCCGTAACACATACCTATAATGACTGGTATCTGGAAGAAAAGGAAGAAGGCAAAGACTATTCGTCATATCTGGATTTCTAGCCCATTCATTATTTTGCATGTAATACAAAAATAAGAGGCAATGCCTCTTATTTCTTTTTACTGGAATGCCGGTTGTAGATGATGACTCCGATAATGCTGATCACCATTGTGACCGCAAAGATCAGAATGGTCTTTTTGTAATTCTGCTCCCCTAACGTATGTCCCGCATAGGTGGAAGTGATAACCGAAGGAATGCGGGCAAAGAACGAGATCAATATCCATGTCTTAATATCCATCTCCGTCAGCCCTACGGCATAGGTCAACAGATCCTTGGGAGTGCCCGGAATCGCAAAAATCAAAAAGGTAAGTGTGTTCAGTTTGGATGAATCCTTCAGGAATTCCAGTTTATCCAGCTGTTCCCTTTTCACAAATATCTCAATGAAATAATGGCCGAATCTTCTGACAAAGGCAAATATGATGACGCTTCCCAGAACGATTCCCGCCAGACATAAGAGCGTTCCTTCCAACAGTTCGAAACAGTAGCCGCCGGCAATTTCAAACGGTTCCCCGGGTATGATGGCGACGATAACCTGCAGGGTGACGATCAGTACATAGATCAGCCTGCCCCAGATGCCGTAGGAATCGATCCACTCCTTGAACCGCTCCGGCTTTTCTGCATACTGAATGAGCGGTTTCCCGACAAAGTAGCTGATCAGAAACATGAGTGCCGTAAACAACAATATGAAAGATATGAGTATGGTCTTCTGCTGTTTCTGCGATAACTGTTCGTATTTTCTCATGTCTGTAATCCCGCTAAATTATAGCATCCGTGCACATCTCTCAACAATTCCGTTTTTTGTACCTGAATCACTTTTTTATTTCTCCGCAGGAGATATGCATTGATCCTCCGCATCTGGCTGAGGAGAATATGATTCCTGAAACGGAAATATTCATATTTTCCTTCCTCTTTCGTATAATAAAGACGGAGGGCGGTTTCACATGAAAAAAAGGCTTACTGTAATCTTCCTTGCCATATTTCTGCTGTTTCTTGGCGGTTGTTCTTCCTTCCCTACTTTGGAAGAGGCGTTCCAGCTGAGTGAAGAAGAGATCAACCATAAGCTTATCGGCGTCTCCCAGGATAAGATCCGGAAGGAATGGGGAGAACCTGACAGTTACTTCAGCGGTTTTTACGGTGATATTTATACCGATCCCGCTGACGAAGAGAAATGCATGGGAATCTACTATCATAACGATGACAAAGCAATCTACCGCATTACCTTTTTCGGCCGGCTGAAATAGCCTTTCCGTGATTCCGGTAATAAAACCATGAGGACAGAAATGTCCTTTTTCTGTATAATGGTGATAGAAACAGCACCCGGAAAAAAGCGGCTCTCAGAGCTTTCTGGCCGCACCGGATCAATAAGATTGGAGAAAACTATGGAATACATCCGCATTACAAAAGACAATATCGACAAGGAACACATCTGCTGTGCCATGTCGAACAATCAGAGCGACCGCAAAAAGGAATGGCTGAAAGCCCGCTATGAAGACGGCCTCGTCTTTTACCGTGCCGTGGAGCGCGGGAAGTGCTTCATTGAATATATGCCGGCGGAAAACGCCTGGCACCCGCTGGAAGCAGACGGCTACATGCACATCAACTGTCTCTGGGTCTCCGGCTCCTTCAAGGGACACGGCTATTCCAATGAATTACTGGACGCGTGTATCCGTGACGCCAAAGCGCAAGGCAGAAAAGGTCTGACGATTCTCTCATCCGCCAAAAAGAAGGGCTTTCTGGCGGACGCGAAATACCTGAGTTATCAGGGCTTCCGCAAAGCGGACGAAAGCGACGTCGGAATTGAATTATGGTACTTCCCGTTTCAGAAAGAGGAACGCGTGCCGCAATTCAAAGATTGCGCCCGACATCCGCACATTGAGGAAGACGGAATCGTGATCTACTATTCCGATCAGTGTCCCTTCACCTACTACTGGGTCCCGCGCCTTTCTGAATTTGCGAAGGAGAATAACATCCCGCTGAAAACCGTCTATATCAACTCGCGCGAAGCTGCCCGGAATGCCCCTTCTCCCGTAACGAATTTCACCCTGTTTAAAAACGGAAAATTCATCACGCACGAGATCCTCTCGGAAAAGAAATTTATGGCAATTGCCGAGAAAGAATAACGAACAAAAATGCATGGATTCCCATGCATTTTTACTTAATCTTGATAATTCCAGCCCCGCTCCTGTATCCGGTGCCTGTTTTACCTGTCAGAAAAGCACAGACAGAAGAGATCCAAGCAGAACGGAAAAAAGAAGCAGTAGTGCCGGAAACCGTTTTTCCTTCTTCTGCAGTAAGAGAGCGCCTTGCGCGCCAACAAAGCCCCAGAAGAGTAACATCAGGGTATTTTCCAATAAGACAAGCAGTGCACTCTTATCGTAATCCAGAAACGCAAAGGCTTCCTTAAATAAGATGTAGTCAAAACACCCGTTTTTCACAAACAGACAGAGCCCGACAGCCGCCAGAAGACTGCAGGCAATATAGACCTCCGTCTTTCTTTTTTCACTCAGGCCGTTTAACATGATGGGCACATGCATGCCGATATGCAGCCCCATCAGCACAAAGGAATAATGGCTCATGGACAGATGCATCTGTCTCACAAAGGAGATCTTCGCCATTCCGTAAAGAAACGGGGTGGCGTAGTTACTCATGGCCATGCCGCAGAAAGCCGTAAAGGCAAATGAAAGAAGCAGCAGCACATTCAGCGCTGCGCTCACAACGCGGTATGCATTGTATTTCCCCTTGAATAATGCCGCATACCACTTCCGGTTGAGAATCTGATGCAGAATGACGAGCAGCGTCATCCACATCCCGATCCATTCATGCAGCATCTCTCCCGTGATCTGATACGCCATCAGAAATAGCAGCAGCAGAGTCATGAGAATATCGATCACCTGTCTGAATTTCTGTTTTTTCGCCATGAGTTATCCTCTGTCTTATATTATAATCGTTCGATCCAGGAAGTAAGCGTCTCTTCTGACACGTTGGAAGCGAATCTTGCACCATCCAGCCAGTTTCCGCTGCCCGCATGCTCTGCCAGATTCTTTCCGCTGCGGCCGATTCCGCTGCTGCTGGAAGTGCAGAACGGGATCATCGTGATGCCGCTGAAATCATAGCTTTCCACAAACGTATCCAGAATCCGCGGTTCTTCACCCCACCAGATCGGATAGCCGACATAGATTGTCGTATAGCCTTCCAGGGAAAGCGGTTCGCTTCCGATTTCCGGACGTACCGTAGAATCATTCTGCTCTTTGGTGGAGCGGCTGTCGGAATCGTGCCAGTTCAGATCATCATCGCTGTATGGCTCTTTCGCCAGAATCTCATAAAGATCCGCCCCAGTGATCTTCGCGATCTTTTCCGCGGCCGCCTTCGTATTTCCGGTTGCCGAGAAATAGACGACCAGAACCCTGTCGCTTTCTGCCGGTTCTTCCTCTTTCGTCTCTTCCTTTTTGGCCTCCGGCTGTACTTCCTGCTCCGGTGTCACTTCCGGCGCATCCTCTTTTTCAGGAGTATTACTGCTGCAGGCAACAAGCCCCAGAATAACAAACAGTGATATTAACACCAGTAAAACCTTTTTCATTTATCTTCCTCCCATCCGTTTCCTCTTTTTATTTCAGGATCCGCTCCGCGTTTTCAAAGTAGATCTTCTCACGGATCCCGTCGTATTCCGCATTCTCATCCAGATGAGCATGAAAATCGTAAGTCCTCATTCAAAGCCTCCAATATATTCTGACACTGTGTCTCCATTATCATAGTCTATATCTGACACCACGTCAATTAATATATTCACACTTATTTCTCCGCTTTGAAAACAGGTACGGGTCACACCAAACAGTGCAGAAAGTTCACCTTCCGTTTTTCCGTACATCGTTTCTGTTTTCAAAAGCAGGCAAATGGACTTACAATAAAAGCAGGAAGTATGCCAATGAAAACACGTACCAGAGTATTCTTATGCATCTTACTGTTATTTATGATCGGCGCTCTGAGCTTTGCGGGCTGGTATTTTTTCCTGCGCCCCCAGCTCACCTTTACAGAAGATCACCCCGTTTTGGAGCGCACACAGCTCTATAAGGCAGTAGACTACATTCAGGAATGTAACGGAGAAGTCACCTATACACCGGAAGAGCTCTATACGGATGAGGAAGGAAGCTTTACGGTCCGCTACCACGTCGAAAAGTGGATCTTCAAAAAAGACTTCACGCTCACCTATGACGTCAAGGACACCATCCCTCCGGTAATCACTCTGGCCGAGGATGTTCTGACGCACGACTTCAGCGAGCCCTTCACGGAAGAAGAGATGAAGGAAAATGTTTCCGTCAACGAAGGTTCCTTCTCGCTCACAAGCGATTACGAGCGGCGCAGAGCCGGGGAATTCACGGTGAAGGTTCTTGCCGAGGATGACTACGGAAACGTCTCGGAAGCCTCCTATCTGCTTCACAGCGTGGATGATGAAGCCCCTGTTGTTTTCCGCAGCGGAAACTGGGTGGAATACGAAGTGGGTGAAGAATTCAACATCAATAAGATCGTCTCGTACGGCGACAATGCTGACCCGGTGCCGGTCTTTGAAGTGAGCGGTGAAGTGGATACCTCCACGGTCGGCGAATACCCGCTGCATGCCTCCGTTACGGATGCCTCGGGAAATAGGACCGAGTGGGATCTGACCATCGTGGTCAGAGAGGAGATCCCCGAAGAAGAGCCGAGCGATTACTCCTATCCGTTTGAGGAATTCAAGGCGGATTATGCGGGAAGCAGCAGAAGCTTCGGCATCGATGTATCCACATGGCAGGGAGATATCGACTTTGAAGCGGTGAAGAATGCGGGCTGCGAATTTGTGATCATGCGCATCGGCTACTCCCATCAGGGAAAGCTCTTCCTTGATGAGAAATTCCGTCAGAACCTGAGCGGTGCCAAAGCAGCCGGACTGCCGGTCGGCATCTACCTCTTCAGCTACGACTATCTGGAAAGCGAACTCCTAAGCTGTCTGGAAGACGTCTTTAACGAACTTGGCGATACTCAACTGGAACTGCCGCTGATCTTCGACTGGGAAAACTTCGGCCGATATCAGAACTATGAAATGAGCTTCTATGATCTGAATCACATGTATGACACTTTTGAAGAGCAGGTGGAAGCGCACGGCTTCCGCTCCATGTTATACGGGAGTAAATACTACCTTTCCAATATCTGGGAAAAGACCGATACACGTCCAATCTGGCTGGCCCAGTACAACAGCACGCCGACCTATGACGGAGAGTATGAACTCTGGCAGCGCAGTGATGTCGGCGTGATTGACGGCATCGACGGCAAAGTCGACTTCAATATTCTCTATACCAATTGAAAGACAGGACAAGCCGCCTGAACCGGCGGCTTTTTCTTTCCAACGCAAGGAAAGATATTTTATAATTGAATCAGATATAACTCAACAGTCTTACGGACTGTTAACATAATCATCGAAAGGAGAAGCCTATGTTTCCACTTATACTCTGCTTGCTGAGTTTTATTCCGTCCATCATTCTCTTCATCTATTTCCTTCATCTGAAGACGGACGAAGACTACCGCGACAACTGCAAGAAAATCATGGTACGCGGACTGCTCAGCGTCATCGGCGTCTTCTTTGCGTCGTTGATCTCGCGGATCATCTATAATCTTTTACTTCGCGATATCGCCACACCGGTGATTGCGGACCTCTACACCTGCTTTGTGACCAACGCAATCTGCGAGGAAGGAGTCAAATTCTATAGCGCCTACAGTATCTTCAAAGACAAGAAGAGCACGCTCTGCGCAGCGGACCTGATCGTCTTTCTCATCATCTCCGCCATGGGCTTCGGCATTTCGGAGGATCTCGTCTATGCCTTCGGCACCACTCCGGGTCAGATCATTGTCCGCGGACTTTTGATTGCCCACGGCTCGCTTGGTGCCATCATGGGTACGCTTTACGCCGCCTCCATCAGAAAGCACAGCATTCCGCTGCGTATCCTGGCCTTTGTGGTACCGATCATCATGCACGGCACCTACAACTTCGGCCTCAAAGACACGCTTCCGGACTGGAGCGGCATGGTCTCCCTGCTGATTACGGTCTGCGAATTCATCTTCCTGATCCGTACGATCATCTTCTTAAAGAAACACAAGGACGATCCGGAATACCAGAATCCGCTCTACCCAGCATTGGAGGAACAGGAATAACAGGGCAGCCCACGGGCTGCCTTTTTTCTTATTACGCGAATCATGGTATAATAAAGACAGAAAAAGGAGTTGAATCATTTCATGAACGAGGAGTACTTTGTCAAAACGTACATCCGCAAAGTGAAACAGGAGCGTCTGTTACATGAACTCTCGCATAAGGAGAAACGCTATCGGGCGCTGAGCCGCTTCTGCCATAATGCGGAAACCCTCCTGAACGCTGAAAAAATAGCCCTTCAGGGGAATAATCTGCTTTTTTCCGACAGCTTTAACCGTTTTATTCAGGGACAGAAAGAGCCCTGCCTGATTCTCTCCCCGGACGCAGCCGCAGACGGGCAGATCCTTCCCGCAATGGAAGCCGTACAGCTGGCCGATCTGACGCAGGATGCCTGCATCGTCTTTAATTCCCGCTTTGCCTACGTGCAGAGCGAACCGCTGAAATCCGGGACGCAGCGCTATCTGCTCTTAGCCGATACAAAAGACGTACACTCTGACCCGCTGATCTATTAATCTTGTAATACATGGAACTTCCGTAGTGAAGTTCCATGTTTTTTTCTCTTCCCTTCCCTTTCCCTAATGCATGTTATAATGAAACAGATGAAAACCGGACAGTCTTTACGTGAAATATTACTGATTGCACTATTCTCACTGTTCGCACTTGCGGAAGCGGGACTTTTTTCCCATTTCAACTCTCATCTTTTCCCGCTGAGTCTGCGCTCATTAACGGTGCTCCCCTGTGCGCTGCTGTTATATTTCTGTACCCGCAGACTGTTTGAAGATCAAAAGAGTTATACCAAAGCGGAGTGGATCATTTCGCTCGTACTCTCCGTATCGCTTTCCTGGATCATCGTCTATAATAACGCCCTGTATTACAATGACTGGCTCTTCCCCGAGAGCGGCTTCTTTCTCAAGAGTCTTCTGATCGTTCCGGGCATCGCCATCATGTTTCTGAATCTTATGCATCTGAAGCTGAAACCGCTGCACTTTACACAGGCAGAGAGACTCCTCTCCGCAAAATGGTTCCCGTTTGCGGTTTACGGTTCCCTCTTTCTCTCTTTTACGCTTTGTCTTTTGTCCCATTTTCCGGGACACTTCGGATACGATGCCGTCTTCCAGTATGAGCAGTTTACCTCTCACGCCATAACGACGCATCATCCTTTACTGCATACCCTGCTTTTATGCGGACTGATCCGGTTCGGCGAGACGCTCTTCCATTCCGCACGCGCCGGACTTCTTATCTATACGCTTCTGCAGATGGCACTGCTTACTCATGCGCTGGGAAGTGCCGTGCTGTTTGTGAAAAAGCATGCGGGACTTTACTGTCTGGCGGTATGGGCACTCTTTCTTCTGTTGCCCTTCCACGCGATTCTTTCCATCAGTGCGACCAAGGATGTGCTCTTCGGAGCGTTCTTTCTGCTCTATGCCCTCTGCCTTTATGACGGCATTCGGAATAGAGAGCTCTGGCAGAAGAAATCCTACTGCCTCCGCTATCTGTCTCTGATGTTTCTGGTTGCGGCCTTCCGCAACAACGGGATCTATGTTCTTATCGCGACGCTCCCCTTCCTGCTTTTGATTCTTAAGAATCAATTCAAGAGCGTAATCATACACAGCTCAATCGCGCTCTTACTGTATTATCTCTTAACGGGGCCTCTGTCTTCCGCGCTCGGCGTAACGAAAGGCCCAATCCATGAGATGTTGCCAGTCCCCATTCAGCAGTTGGCCGTAACCTACTCCCAGCCATGGGATGCGGATCTTTCACAGGAAGAAAAGGATCTGATCTACCGCTATATGCCGAACGTGGATTATGTGACCAAGCGGTCTGCCGATATCGTAAAAAACGACTTCAACGATGCACTCTTTTTAGAGGATCCCGCCGCATTCTTCCGTTTGTACTGGAATGTCGGAAGAAAAAACCTTCCGCTCTACGTCAACGCCTACGCCAACCTCCATATGGGCTTCTTCAACCCCGAGATGGTCTGGCCGAACCCGCAGAGCTTCCATCCGTATCTGGAGTGGACGCTGGAAAAAGATGATCCGCGGCTGGACGAAACAAGATACCTGCAGATTCCCGCCACGACGCTGTTCCCGACGCTTTCCTCGCGATATGAGAACTACGCCAATCAGAACACCTTCATGAAGTATCCGCTCTTACAGCACCTCTCTTCCATCGGTGTCTACAGCTGGGCGATGATATTGGGAATCCTTCTCAGCCTGCTCAGAAAAAAAGAGGAATGCTTCATTCCGCTTCTGATGTCATTTTTCTATTTCGGCACCTGCATTCTGGGACCGGTGGTCCTTTTCCGCTACGCCTATGCCTACATCCTGGTGGTTACCGTATTCACCCCGCTCTTACTCTTAGAAACACCAAAAGCCCGTTAGGGCTTTTTTCTCTAAACTTGCATTATTTTGCCATTTTGCCTAATATATACGTATGCTTAAAAAGATCACACTGAAAAAGACAGTATTCTTCGTCTTACTGGGAATTCTTTGTGCCGTGCTGATTTACCGCAACTATCAGTATCAGCGTGCTCTTGCCTATGATTCCCTCTGGTTCGGACTCCCGCTTGAAGAGACGATTGAATACGGAAATAACTATGCCATTGCCAAGCGTGGGACGCCGCCGCACACCGGAGAGCTTTCGATGAGCGGTGTGATGAATCCGTATGAAGTCGGGGACTATACCGTCACCTATACGCTCAGCGCCAAAGACGCCACCTTCAACTCCACGGTAGAGCGCAGCTATACGAAAGTCTTCCATGTTGTGGACACGCAGCCTCCGCTCATCTCTCTGGAGAAAGACAAGGTCATCTACTACATGGGAAGCGAATACGACTTCACAAAGAAGAACATCATTTCCGTGCAGGATGTCGTGGACGGGGTACTGAGAGATGATCAGATCCAGATCGTCACCGAAGCCAACCTGGAAGAGGTCGGCGACTATGAGGTCAAAGTCATCGCCACCGATGACAACGGGCTTACCTCCGAGGCTTCCTACACCCTGCAGGTGAGAAGAAGACCGAATGTGGTAACCAATGCCAACTACTCCTACATTATGGATAAGCTTCTGAATACCTACCACTACAACCTGGCCGCAACCTGCGCCATTCTGGCCAACATGAAATACGAATGTACGTTTGACCCGACCTGTGAGACGCCGAAATACTACGGCCTGATTCAGTGGGGAGGCGGAAGAAGAGAGAATCTCTACAGCTATTGCGCCGAGCACGGTCTCGCCTACGATTCCATCGACGGCCAGCTGGAATTCATGCAGCACGAGCTGACGACTTCCTACCGCAGAGTCTACAACTATCTGACTTCCGTGGAGAATACCGCTGAAGGAGCCTTCAACGCTTCCACGTATTTCTGTCAGAAATATGAAGGAGCCGCCAGGGTTTCCGGACGGGCCGATCTTGCCAGTGCCTATTTCAATCTGAACCACTAAGCATCCTCAGGATGCTTTTTCTGTGGCGTGACGCAAAACACATACCCAAAAATATGGTATATTGTATCTAATATTACTCAGAGGAGGAAAACCCATGATCATTCAGCAAGGAAGAGTTCACGATGCCGTAAATGAACAGCCGTATGTTGCGGATATCCGCGTAGAAGACGGCAAAATCGTTGAAATCGCAGCGTCGATCGAACCGAAAGAAAATGAAGAAGTTTATGACGCCTCGGGCAAGGATGTCTACCCGGGCTTTGTGGATGCCCATTCCCATCTGGGACTGGACGGTTACGGCATCGGCTTTGAAGGTGCCGACTATAACGAAATGAACGATATCATCTCCCCGCAGCTCAGAGGGATCGACAGTTTCAACCCGTTTGATCCGACAGTGGAGATGGCGCGTAACGGCGGTGTCACAACCGTTGCGACCGGACCGGGGAGCGCCAACGTCTTAGGCGGAACATTCTTTGCGGTCAAGACCATCGGCAAGAGCGTCGATGAGATGATCTTAAAGAACCCGATCGCCATGAAATGCGCATTCGGCGAAAACCCGAAACGCGTTTATAAGGACAAAGGAAACTTCGCCCGCATGTCCACGGCTGCCAAGCTGAGAGAGATGTTATACAAGGCAAAGGAATACATGGAAAAGAAAGAAGCCGCCAACGGCGACCTCTTCAAGAAACCGGCCTTTGATGCCAAGCTGGAAGCTCTGATCCCGGTCTTAAAGAAAGAGATCCCGCTCAAAGCCCATGCCCATCAGGCCAATGACATTCTGACTTCCATCCGCATTGCGAAGGAATTCGATTTAAAACTGACACTGGAGCACGTCACGGAAGGACACCTGATTGCCGATATCCTCGCCAAAGAGAACTATCCGTGTGCCGTCGGTCCGACCCTCACGCATGCCTCCAAGTTTGAACTGCAGAATAAGTCCTGGGAAACCCCGGCCGTCTTGGCCAATGCCGGCTGTTCCGTCTCCATCATTACGGATGCCCCGGTCATTCCGCAGCAGCACTTGGCCATGTGTGCCGGCATCGCCATGCACAACGGCTTAAAACCGTTTGACGCCTTAAAAGCCATCACCATCAACCCGGCGAAACACATCGGTGTCGAAGACAGAGTCGGTTCTTTGGAAGTTGGCAAGGACGCCGACATCAACATCTTTGAAGAGTGCCCGTTCAATGCCGGTGCGGAACCGGTTGCCGTATTCATTAACGGGAATAAAGTAAAATAACAAGATGAGTATTCTGGAAAAGGCAGAGGCTCTTTTGAAAGAGTCCTTTGCGCAAAGCACATATTTTAAAGAGCACCCCAGTGAGGGCGAATACCGTCTGCAGCACAGCTACCGCGTCGCCAATATCGGGAAAATGATTGCGGAAGCGGAAGGTTTCCCCATTGAGGAATTCACCGCTGCCTGTCTGCTTCACGATATCGCCTATCGCGAAACATTCACTTCCGAAGAAGACTGGAAGAACCACGGCCGACGTTCTGCGCAGATCGTCCGTCCGTTCCTGCTTGAAGCAGGCGTGGACGCAAAGCTGACGGAGGAGCTCTGTTACGGCATTGCCATCCATGTGGATGATGAAGCCGACTTTGAGCACCCCGATACCCCGATGGCCTTAAGCATTCAGGATGCGGACAATATCGACCGCATTGATGCCTACCGCATTTATGAAACACTGCAGGTGCTGCAGTTCTCGGAAATGCCGTATGACCAGAAGAAAAAACTGGTTGACCAGAACCTGATCAATCTGGAAGACTACCTTCAGCTCACACTGGCGACTCCGAGCGCCACAAAACTCTGGAGAGATCGCATCGGCTTCTATCAGCAGTTCTATCAGAAACTGCAGAATCAGCTCAACAGTTCGAAAGAGATCCTGTAGTCATTCAAAAAAGCCAAAACGGACGCATTGTATCAATGCATCCGTTTTCTTTTTTTAAAATTTTAATGTCTTTTTCCTATTCGCAGTTGATGGCAACCGTACAGTCGGAAAGCGGGAAGCTGCAGCAGGCATGAAGATATCCTGCCACCTGATCGTACTGCCTTCTGTGCTCCGTTAAAGATGGCGTATACACTTCCCCACTGATCAGTCTGGTGCGGCACCAGCCGCATTCTCCGCTGCGGCATTTGGATGGAGCTTTGATTCCCGCACGCTCGATAGCCACCAGGATGGACTCATCGCTTCGGGCAGGAATAACATGGGTTTCCCCGTCATTGGTGAGAACACGCAGTTCAAACTGTTTTCCCATAATAGCCTTTCCTTCATCCCTTGCGGAAAGCTTATATTCGCCATAGGCATCAAAGCGCACTCTTCTGAGCGGCAGTGCCATCTCTTCCGTCTGCGTGCGGATATAGTCATACATGCCCTGTGAACCGCAGACAAATACGGAACTGTCCTCCTGCATGAATTCCCGGATGAGTTCCTTGGAGATAAAGCCGTGATAATACCCTTCCTTTGTTTCATCGGAGAGCACATGAACCACATTGATTCTGTCGCATTTCTTCTGAAGTTCTTCCAGTTCCTCTTTGAAAAGAATCTCCTCTTCCGTTCGGCTTCCGTAAAGAAGCGTCATATCCGCATCCAGAAGTCCTTCCGCGATGGCTTTTGCCATCGAGATAAACGGCGCGATTCCGCTGCCGCCGGCAATTCCGACGATGTGAGGAGCGTCCCGTAAAGGTTCATAGCAGAAGAAGCCGGAAGGCTCGGAGATATCTACTTCCGTTCCGATTTCAAAATTTTGATTGATATATTCCGACGCAAAGCCGTTTTTCATGTCTTTCACTACGATCTGATACTCTTTTACGGACGGTAATGAGCAGAGCGAGTAGGGTCTCCTCAGGCGGGAGCCTGCAATCTTCAGATCCAGACTGATATACTGTCCCGGCTGGAAATAAGCCAGTTTTTCCGTTCCCTTTTCCGCATTCGGGGAAAGGGTGTAGAGCCTGGCATTATGAAGCTGCATGATGTCCGTCACAATGACATGCTGCACGCTCGGGTGCAGATTCTTTGCCAGAACATTGGCATTGTATTCATATTGCGGCATGGTTGCCGGAGCGCGCTCAATGATACTGCGGCGTCTTGGAATGATTTGCGCAAAATTCTCAAGAGGAATGCTGTTCAGATAATCCTTCTTCATCTTTTCTGACCTCCCTTCAGATAACCCATCACCATGAGGGCGGTCTTACTGCCGTTGGTATAGGTTGGATAATACCCGGATAAAGAAGCTCCGTGTCCACCGACAAAGAACAGTCCCGGAACGGTCTGTTCCATCTGGCTGGTGATCATACGGGACGACATCCCGTCCCATTTCTCCGAACTGTATCCGTAAATGGAGCCCTGCGGAGAGCCCATGTAACGGGCAAAGGTGATCGGGCTGGCTATCTCGATTTCCTCAATATGTTCCCGGATATGATATCCCATGACGTTTTCCAGATTCGTGATCAGCTCATCCGCGATCTGCCGTTTCACCTTCATGTATTCCTCTTCCGTGACATCCGCCCATGCATCATCCGTATAGGAGATTGTCAGAATCATTTCAGTTGTTCCTTTCGGACTGCAGTCCGGAACTGCCATATTCAGACAGCAGACGTCCAGTGCGTATTCTTTTCCGTATCTGGTTCTGGACTCCTCGCAGATCTTTGCGGAATCGGCAGTTGTGCATAAAAAGATTGTATAGTCTTCAATTCCGATCTCTTCCGGAGGTGCATCCAGCCCCAGGAAAACGCTGAAGGCACGGAAGCCGTACTTCCGGGCATTGGCTTTCTTGAATTCAAACGGCGGAACAAGCGACGGATCATCCAGAAGCTTGGCATAGACGATTTCCGGGAAGGTATTGGAAACCACCGCTCCCGCTTCAATCTTTCTGCCGTCAGAGAGTTCCACACCGCACACTCTTCCCTGGTTGGTGAAGACGCGGACAACCTCCGTGTCGAATAAGAACCTGCAGCCGAACGCGGCAGCTCTGTTTACGATTGCCGTCGAAAGTGAATGCGAACGCATGCGCGGCACATAGGCTCCGTTGACAAAGTAGCCGTATACCATCATCAGGTAGCGGCTGGCATCCACCGTATCCATATCGGTTCCCTGATACGGCCAGTAGGCTGAGAGGATCTTGCGGCATTTTTCACTCATTCCGAGTGCCTTCAGAAACTCTCCCGCCGAGACGGACATGATCCGCATGAAATTCGGGTGTTCCTTCATTAGCACTTCCGGATCGATCTGCCCCCTGGCTGCTCCGAAATAGGCAAGACCTTTCTCCATGTCCTGATAGGCATCAAAGAAGCGGTTCATCGCCTCCACATCTTCCGGGCAGATCGTCTCGATCAGTTCCATCACCTTCTCTTTCCCGTGCGGGAAAGTCACATCGAGCGAGCGGACCCCGTCCTTTTCCACGACATAGCGGAAGGCATCCCTGATCGGAATCATCTCCACCCGGATGCCGAGCTCATCAAAAAGCCGGCCCAGCTCTCCCCGGGATTCCCCTTTTCCGAAATCAGGAATTTCATGTAATGATGCGTCAAATTCAAAACGTCCTCTTACGAAACTGGTGGCGGCTCCGCCCGGCAGATTGTGACGCTCCACGACGAGTACCTTAAGACCCATCATGGCTGCCCGGCAGGCTGTCATAAGGCCGCCGTTCCCGGCGCCGATGACGACAAGATCATACTTTTCCATAAGCATTTCTTCCTATCTGTAATTATGTGTTTTCCGTTTTATGAGAAACTCTTTTCTCTATTATACCAAGGTCTACTTCTTCTGTGTGAAAATCGCAGTTTTACCCTCTTCCGCACGATTATCTGCAGCCATTTGAAATCATCGTGATGGAAGAACACATTTTTTTGTCTGAATTGAAATTTGAAAACAAAGAATCCCCCATAGCGTTATATAATGAAAACAAAGGAACCGGAAACAGCCAAATGAATATCTACTCTGCATTTACACTCTTTCTTTTCATTATCATTATCTATCTGGTGATTGCCGAAGTCTTCACCGTCCTTTTCCGCTTTGCCGGACTGGACGAGGAGAAAGCCCGCTTCCAGGTCATCTCGCTTTTGACCGGCTCCGGCTTCACTACGGCAGAGAGTGAACTGGTCACGGCCTCAAGACAGAGAAGAAGACTTGCCCGCATTACCATGATGTTCGGTTACGTCTTCAACATCACGTTTGTTTCCGCTTTCGTTAACATCTTCCTCTCACTTAAGCAGCGAGAGGTCAGTAACTTCTTACTGGACATTGCCATACCGCTCAGTGCCATTATCGGCGTTGCCATCGTGCTGCGCATCCCGAAAGTGCGCTCCACAGTTGACCAGATCGTCAAAAACATCATCAACAGATTCATGGGCAACCGCGGCTATAACCCGCTGATCGTCATTGACTCTCTGGGAGATAATGCCATCGTCACAGTCACTTTATCCCACTTACCGGAAGAACTGGTCGGGAAAAAGCTAAAGGACAACGGCTTGAAAACCGATCACAACATCATCGTCCTCTTAGTCGAGTCGAAAGACGGCAAGCCGGAAGATGCCCATGCCGATACGGTACTTGTGCCGGGTGATAAGGTCACTCTCTACGGTGACTACCAGGAGATCTGCAGAACCCTGGACGCTCGAGAGCTCTATGTGGAAGGTGCAGAAACCTAGTCAAAGATACAAAAAAAGGGAGTGTAACGAATTGAAGTGATTCCGTCGTTACATTCCCTTTTGTTTTTTATGCGGTTTTTTCTTAAGCTTCTTTTCCCTTTTTGAACGCTTCGACTTTCGCACGCATGGTATCATCCATATTCCATAAGAACTTAAAGGATGCCCAGGAGCCCAGCACCAGGATCCCCGGCAGTAAGACCGTCAGGGCCTTGATGCCGTTGATCGTGGCCGGAGCCTGCGTGGCAGCGGCCGCATTATATCCGACCCAGCCTAACAGTAACATCGCGGCGGAGTTGCCGATCGTCTGACCGACCCGACGGGAAAGATTGAACGTACCGTAAATGGAACCTTCCGTCCGTTTTCCGGTGATCATTTCGTTGTAGTCGATTGCTTCCCCGAGTAAGCCCCACTGCATGTAAATGGAGATATCTGCCAGGCCCAGTGCGGCATTAGACCAGACCGCATAGATCCACGGATTGAGGTCCGTCACCATTAAGGCGATAAAGAGCGTGACATACAGGACACAGCTTCCCAGTAAGCCGTAGCGGATCAGCTTCTCCAGACCGATCTTTTTGGCGATCATCGGGCCTGTAATGAAGATGGCGATCATAAATGGTGCACTTAAGAGTGTTCCGTAGCCGGAGATGGCAATATTGCCCAATACATCCGAATACATATAGTTGCTTAAGGTGCTTCCGACATACTGCATCATGCAGATGAATAAGCCGTGCGAGCATAAGGCCACAAACGGACGGTTGATCTTAATGACCTGCAGGATGTCCGTAACCTTGATGTTGTCGCTGTCAGTGGAAGTATTTGCGGTATTGCGCCGCTCTTCCGTCATGTAGTAATGCGCCAGGCACATCGCAAAGCCGATCAGGGCACAGACTCCGGCACCCAGGGCGTAACCCAGGGAATTGCTTTCACCGTATTTCTTTAAGAACAGCGGCATGATAAAGAGTGAGATCAGGGTTGCTCCGGCGCTTCCGATACCTCTGGCCGAAGAGAGCGCTGCCCGCTCTTCATCCGTATCCGCCATGGCGCTTAAGAGTGAGCCCATCGGGATGTTGAACATCGTATAGGAGCCTTCGTATAAAATCTTTAAGCCGAAGAGGAAGCAAATCCGCGCCATGCCTTCAAAGAAGCTCGGTACCGACCATAAGGCAATAAAGGTAACGGCTAAGAGCGGTGTGGACCTTAAGATCCACGGACGGAACTTGCCTTTCGGATTGGTGCTCTTCGCAAAGGACTTGTCGATCCAGGCACCCATGATCGGGTCATTGATAAAGTCCCAGATGTTCCAGATCAAAAGCAGCAGTGCCAGCCGTCCCGGCTGAATGCCCAATGCGTCGGTGCAGTACATGGAGAAGGTGCTGCCCATCAGCGCAAACGTCATGACGCCGCCGGCATCCCCCAGACCGTACCCGATCTTGTGTTTCAGTGTTAGAGAATCTGTTTTGTTTTTCATAGATGTTATCCCCTCTCTGTGTAAAACAGAATTATTTTTTTCTACTGATTGCCGCACTCGACAAAGAAGACCGGCAGATCGGTTGCGGTGCATTTTACCGTAACGCTGCTTCCACCTGCCAGTACGCTTCCCTCTCCCCTGAGACGGAATCCGCACGGTCTTTCCGGCAGTTGTACCGTAATCTCCGTAACCCCTTCGTCAAAAACCGGACAGGCCAGAATCCGCTCGCCCAGATAGAAGAAGTCACTCTCCCTGTCATATTGCGGATCTTTCAGAAAGACCGGTGTAATCAGCGGTTCTCCGTTTTTCACGCAGCGATTCAATTCCTTGCCTAAATACGGCAGAAGTGTTTCCCGTAAATCAAAAATCTTCTTTACCGGCTCCATCAGATCCGGATAGAGCCACGGCATCGTGGATTCCTCATCCGGCTTCCACGAGTGCAATACAAACCGCGGCAGGAATACCCCGTACTGCAGCCAGCGCAGAAAGAGCTCCCTTGATGGCTGAGGTCCCGCAAAGCCGCCGATATCCGGGCCGAAAAAGCAGTAGCCGGACAGTGCCATGGTCATAGCCTGATAGTGGTTATAGCGCAGCTCCGGAAAACTTGTATAGTTGTCTCCCGTCCAGGTACTCGCCACGCTTTGCCCTCCGGCAATGCCGCAGCGCGAAACGTTAAACGGTTTCTGATTGACCTCAACAGCCGCCTCATAGCTGGCCTTGCTCATAAGGTAGGAGAATAACGGCTTGATCAGTCTGGCAGGTATCTCTTTTTGGAAGCCGTGTGCGTAAACATCCTTATCGTGAATGTCGTATTCGTTATTGTCATTCCAGAGATCCGTATAGCCCTTATCCACAAGCTGTTTTTTCACGCATCTCTTCCAGAAGTCATAGGCTTCCGGATTGGTGAAGTCCAGATAGGAGGCGTTGCCGCCCCAGAACGGGAATCTGGCCGGAGTGCCGTCCGCATAATGTAAGAACCAGTGATTATCCGCAATGGTCTGATAGAGCGGATGGTCGTCCAGAAAGGCCGGTTTGATATTGGGAATCAGCCGGACACCCTTTTTGTTAAAGTATTTTGAGAGTCCTTCCGGGGAAGGAATCTTATGCGTATTCCAGTGGAAGACGTAGCGCTTTTCTTTGATCTGGGTATAGCCGCTTGACATATAGAAGCCGCCCGGCTGAATGCCGTATTTTTCGCAGTTCTCGAGGAAGGAATGCAGCCGTTCTTCGGCATTGTCCGCATCCGTATATTCCATCGTTGAGCCAGAGTAGCGCAATGCCCATTCCGGTACCTCCGCGATTCCGCCGGTCAGATGGATAAAGCGGTGAATGATTTCTTTCACATCTCCGAAGATCAGATAGAACACCATGTTTTCTTCTTCGTAGCGGATGGAGTTGAAGTGCTCGTAGTAATTGTCATGTTCTTTTCCGAAGTCCACTTCCCCTTCACTGTAGGTGTCATAAAAGATTCCGTAACTCCCTGCTTTATTCTCACAGATATAAAACGGCAGATACTTATAGAGCGGATCGCTGTATGCGGCTTTATAGCCCATGGAGTCATCCGTATCCAGCTTATAGCGCTGGTTGTTTTTATTGACGTGACCCGCCTTATCTCCAAGCCCGTAGATATACTGCTCTTCCTCTCTGACCGTATAATGCACCGAACCCTCTCCGAGCTCTCCCGCAAAGTTGTAGGCCAGGCCGCTGCGGTCCTGATACAGGATCCCCTGTTTGTTACAAATGGTGATGCGGAAGTTTTTACGCTCAATGGAAACATCCATTCCGGCATGACGGAACGAGATGACATCGTCCCCTTCCGTTACTTCCGGCTCGCATAAATCAAATCCTTCCAGCGAGAGCTTGTCTCTTTGCTCATTCGGCTTATTCTGCGTCGGGTTGATGCTGAACGTCGGTAAAAGATCCTCGTTTCTGATCAGCGCCACCCGCAACATATTCTGAATGAAATCCAGGCGCATGAAAACGCCGTCCGCTTCATAGATACGGGTATGCGGATTTGCTCTTTTCAGGTTGAAGTAATGCTGGAATTTCATGCTTTCGGATCTCCTTTACGTAAAAGATTGTAGGTTAATTTGAAATAGGACGGATGTCCCATTGTTGTTTCTTTCGGGCGGAAGCAGAGCACTTTGTTCTGCTTTGCGTCCATGGCTTCCCACTTTGGCAGACTGGCGCCGTTCGGGTTTCCTGTCCGAACAAAATTCGCCAGGTAGTCCATCATCTCTTTGGATACTTCATAGTCCCTTTGCCCGTAGGGCCGCCACGAAGTTTTCAGCCGTCCGAACATGTAACGCAAGTCACACGAATGGAAAGCTCCGTTATTGTCATCTCCCGGCGCATCGATGTCAAAGTAATAAACGTAAGCACCGTTGTCTTTCGCAAAGCGGTTGCCGATATGCGCCAGGATCGGCGCATAGATATCGTTATTGGTGTAGCCGATCATGTAATCCAGTTTTAAAGGATCCTGGATCAGTATTCCGATTTCATCCTTGATTAAACATCCATCGATGACCGGCATCATGTTGTTGATGCTGTCCTTACGGATCTTTTTGATATTCTCATAGGCATCATGCAGCACTTTCAGATCGGCTCTTTGGAATTCTTCGAATGTTTTACAACCCGCCAGTTCCATCATAAGCTGCCAGTAGTCATAGGTCTCTTCCGCTTTTTTCGGAAGCGCCATCTTCGGAAACTTCCCACCACCGCTCATCAGTACGGCTTTTTGGAAAAGGCCTTTGAGATCATGATTCAGACAGAGATACTGCATGGAGATGGCTCCCGCACTCTGTCCCATTACGGTGATATTGTTAGGATTTCCGCCGAAGGCCGCGATATGTTCCTTCACCCAGCGGATGGTCTGCAGCTGATCGTCTAAGCCGAAGTTGCCGTTACGTCCGTATTTCTGCTGAATGGCTTCATGGGAAAAATAACCCAGTATACCGACGCGGTAATTGGCAAATACCGTAACAACATCCCGCTTTGCGAGCTCATCTCCCCGAAACGGCTCTTCCGCACTGCTGCCGGAATTGAAGCCACCGCCGTGGAAATAGACGATGACCGGGCAGTTCTCAGGATTCTCCGGTGTATAAATATTCAGATTTAAGCAGTCTTCATCATAATGAAAGGTAATTCCTTCGCGGAATTCCTTATGGTAAAACAGTCGTTCTCTTACATCCAGATGCGGATAGAACTGCCTATATTGCGGACAGGCATTTCCCATATGAGTCGCATCGACTTCCTTGGGGTAACTGTTAATTCTTTCACAGTATTCAAAGCGTTTGGCTCTGGCATAGGGAATACCCAAAAACGCATGAATTCCTTCATGCGCGTTACCTTTAAAAATCCCGAATGGCGTTTGTTTCTGTACCGTGTTCATTATGCCGTTAATTATTGATGATCTTAGTCATCGTTTTCTTTCATCTACCCTTTATTCTAACATATCCCCCTGTATGCGTTAAGCGTACAGAAAGGCCGTTTTTTCCCTTTCCGGAAAAAGTGATACAATAAACTTAAGATAACTATTACATATCATTTGGGAGGCAATATGAAATATCTGAAGAAATCTCTTCTTCTCTTACTCTGCCTGATGCAGCTCGTTTCTTTTTCCGCCTGCGCGAAAAAGCAGGAAGAAGAAGTCACCCCGCCGAAAGAGGAAACTTCCTATGCGGATCGGGATGTCAGTTATCCGAGCGAAATTCCGGCCTTTGAAGAAGACGCCATCTATATTCACTATCAGCGTACCGATAACAAGTATGAGCCGTGGGCTCTGTGGCTCTGGGATCCGGACGGAACGGATGACAACGTGGAAGATGTGTTCGCCTATCAGGATGACTACGGTGTCATTGCGGCCTTCCCGCTTTCCTATTTCGGAAATGCGAATCTCTCCCGCTTAGGCATCATCGTCAAAAGCAAGGGTTCCTGGAGCGCCAAGGACGGATCGGAATCCGACCGTTTCATTGTTTTCTCCACGCTCAAAAAAGATGAGAACAATATCTATCACGTCTACCTGGCCCAGGAAGATCCGCATATCTATGCGACAGCCGATAAGGTCATCACCGATGACATTAACTCTCTCTTACTTACGGGAGAAAAGAGTCTCTTTATCGACTGTTCCAATGCCGTGGAATCCTTCAAGGTCTACCAGAACGGCAATCTGATTGAAGAGGCCAGCGGTGCGGGACGTTCCAAATTCACCCACACCCTGAAAGAACCTGCCGACTTCTCTTCCAAATATGAAGTCGAAGTGCTCTTCCGTGCCAGCGGAACAACCATCAAAAAGGATGTCAGCCCGGCCGGCTTATATAACTCCGACTCCTTCAACGAGCTCTACTACTATGACGGAGATCTCGGCGCCCTCTACAGTGCGAAGGAAACGACCTTCCGCGTCTGGTCCCCGGCTTCTTCCAAGATCGTCTTACGGATATATGAAAACGGCACTCCGACTTCCGTCTCCAAAGACAAAGGTTCCGATGCCTGTGAAGAAGTGGAAATGACCAGGGGCGAAAAAGGAACCTACGAAACGACGGTCAGCGGAAATCTGGAAGGCAAGTATTACACATACGTCGCCTTTAACAACAAGTATCCGGACGGCATGGAAATCGTCGACCCGTATGCCAGAGCAGCCGGTGTCAACGGTCTGCGCGGCATGATCGTCGACTTCTCAAAAACCAACCCAAGCGGATGGGACAAGGTAGAGCCAAGTGACGAAGACCGCAAGGAACTGACGGTCTATGAAATGCATGTGGCCGATCTTACTTCTTCGAAAACATGGGGCGGCAGTGAAGCCAATGCCAAGAAGTACCTGGGACTTATTGAACAGGGAACCCTGTATGAGGAAAACGGTACTTCCGTCTCCACGGGCTTTGACCATATCAGGGAGCTTGGCGTCAATGCCGTACAGCTGCTCCCGATCTTCGATCAGGCCAACGATGAAACGAAGGAAGTCTTCAACTGGGGTTATAACCCGTTGAATTACAACGTGCTGGAAGGACAGTATTCCTCCGATCCGTATGACGGATATGCGCGTATCAAAGAATTCAAGGAAGTCGTCAAAGCCTACAGCAACGCCGGTATCGGCATCATCATGGATGTGGTCTACAACCACGTCAACGGCGCGGAGCGTTCCAATTTCGATGTCCTGATGCCGAACTACTACTACCGCTATAAGAACGACGGCAGCCTCTCCAACGGCTCCGGATGCGGCAATGAAGTAGCCAGCGAGAACAAAATGGTCCGCAAGTTCATCATTGATTCCGTCTGCTTCTGGCTCAAAGAGTACAAGCTTTCCGGCTTCCGCTTCGACTTAATGGGACTGCATGATATTGAAACAATGAATGCCGTTGTCAAAGCAGCGAAAGAAATCAACCCGGATGTTGTCATCTACGGCGAACCGTGGACGGGCGGCACCACGACGTTAGACGCCAGCGTTCAGGCCATTCAGAAGAATGCCAACAAGTTTGAAGGCTACGGCCAGTTCAACGACCAGATGCGTGACGCGCTGATCCGCGGCGGTCTGCACGGCCCAACGGAACTCGGCTGGGTTAACGGCACCAAAATCGGCGGCGAGGATCTTATGGCGATCAAGAACGGCATCAACGGCATTACCTATAATCTGGCCTATACCATTGATGACGAAGACAAAACAGTCAACTATGTGACCTGCCACGACAACTTCACGCTCTATGACCGTATGAAAGCGGCCGGCGTTACGGATGAAGAAACCATTAAAAAGATGTGTGTTCTGGCCAACAGCGTTGTCTTCACTTCCAAGGGCACAACCTTCATGTTATCGGGCGAAGAGTTCCTGCGCTCCAAGCAGGGCAACTCCAACTCCTACAACGCTTCCTATGAAGTAAACGAGCTGGACTACTCTCTCAAGATCAAAAACCTCGATGTCTTTGACAACTACCGCAAACTGATTGAATTCAAGCAGGAAGTCGATCAGCTCGAATCCAAGGATCCGATCACGGTGGAAGAAATGCAAAGCGGTGCCGTACTCATCTACGATGTGAATGATGACGAAGAGAGCTACAAAGTCATCCACGCCAACAATCTGGCCCAGGAAACGACCATTGAAGCGGAAGGATATGAAGTCTATCTGGATACACTGAACTATTACGAAAACAGCGTCAACAAGTTCACCCTGCATCCGTATCAGACACTGATTCTCCGCAAGCGCTAAGCCTCCCTTTTAGAAACAGAAAAGCCCGCCATGATGAAGGCGGGCTTTTTCATATCATTGTTTCCGAGTTGGAAAAAGCTGATCCCTATTCTCCCAGAAGTTCCTTCCAGTTGCGGATCTCTTCTTCGCTTGCGTCAGGGCCGAGGCGTTTTCCCTCCGCGACCGTCGCATTTCCCTTTAAGACGGCGCGGATGTGTTCCTCTGCCTTTTTCACGCCGCTTCCGCCGGACGTGCAGAACGGAACGACCTTCTTGTCATTAAAGTCGAAAGCTTCCAGGAAGGTGTCGACAACACTCGGTTCTCTTCCCCACCAGACAGGGAAACCGACAAATACCGTGTCATAATCCGCGATGCTTTCGCAGTCCTTTACGATGGCCGGACGGCAGCTTTCGTCTGCCATTTCAACATTGCAGCGGCTGTCCTTTACCGTGTAGTCCAGATCTTTTGCCGTATACGGGACTGCCGGTTTGATTTCATACAGATCTCCGTTTTCCACCTTGCAGATTTCCGTCGCGACCTTTCTGGTTGTTCCGGTTGCGGAAAAATAAGCTACCAGTACTTTACTCATTTTCTACCTCTTTTCTCACTCCGCTTCCCATAGGGATGCGGTATCTCTTTTGTATTTATTATCGCACCTTCCCCTCTCACATCAAGACAAATGCTCCCGAGGAAACGTGCGCTTAGATTCTTAGTGGTTCAGATAATTCAGATATTCCTCATAGGTCATTTTCGGTGTGAAGTTCTCTTTGATCCTGTCCACCTTTTCCGGATGGCTCAATAGATCCCAGGCAATATCCGCCACCAGTTCGCTCTGCACCAGATAGACTTCTTCCCTGTCGCTGATTTCCAGGTTTTCCCCGTGGATCCTGCCGCTGAAGCCTCCGTAGCCGTACTGGATGATCGGCTTGAACATGCAGATATCCCCGACATCCCCCGCAGCTGCGGAGATCTCGTTCCATTTGATATTCTTCGCTTCCGTGAAGTGCAACATATTCTCATAGACGACTTCATTGAGCTCTTTGCTCTGATGCAACGGCAGATAGCCCGGCGTGTCTTCAATGATGCAGCTGCCGCCGAGTGCTTTTGCGCAGCACTCTGCCGCATTGGAGAGCTTCCGGTTCAGTTCGAGCACCACATCCGGATTGACGGAGCGCACATAGCACTCATAGACCGCTTTATCCGGAATCGAGTTGACCGTCTGTCCGCCTTCCGCAATCATTCCGTGCACCCTTACGACATCCTCATCACGGAACGTCTCTCGTAAAAGCGCTACGGCATTCAGGAAGAGCGTGCATTCATTTAAGGCATTGATGCCTCTGTCCGGTGCCGCCGCCGCATGGGCTGCCCGTCCTTCAAAGGTAATCTTCTTATAGGCAAAGCCGCTTAATACGGAATTGACGGAGAAACGGCAGTCACTGGAGCCCATCGCATGGAAGTGCAGAATGCAGTCCACATCATCCAGCAGATGCTCATACAGCATATTCTCCTTCCCGCTTAAGTAGCGGATCTTTCCTTCCTTCCGCAATTCCTTGCGGTATTCCAGATCCGTAAATTCCTCTGCCGGGGTAAAGAAGAGCGTGATTTTGCCTTTCAGATCCCTGCAGTTCTCTTTAATGGCACAAAGTGCCGCTAACGCGATCACCTGCTGCGTGGAATGCCCGCAGGCATGTGCGGCTTTACTGATGGGATCGGCACAGGGATGCTTTGGTGTCGGAATGGCATCCAGCTCCGCAATAATGCCGATGTGCGGAGATCCCTGACCGATGGAAACGGAAAAGCCCGTTACGGCATATTCCCTTTCAACTTTCAGCTGATATTTCTCCATGAATTCTCTTAAAATCCTGCCGGTCTCAAACTCCTTGAAGCCCAGCTCCGGATGAACAAACAGTTCATCCCCGAGCGCAATGATCTCCTCCGCATGATCTCTGATCCACTGATGTATTTTCTCTCTCATACGATTCACCTGCCTGTATTCATCATAACAGATTTCCCCTGCTTTCCAAACAAAAGGAACAACGGAAACACTTCTTCAGCATTTCCATTGTTCCGCTTTTCTGATCTAGACGATTTCCACGCGTGAGACCGCAAAGGCAATCAGTGCCACGCCGTCGATATCGCTTTCGCGGCAGTGGATGCGGTAGATGCCCTGCATCATCGCTACATCCCGTAAGCCGCCCTTACCTTCATACTGTTCCAGAATATTGGTGCCTGCCGCAACGATATCCGCCACGTGAATGCCGTAATGGTTGATGTGGTAGGAAAAGGCGATTTTATCCAGATACGGTTCCAGGGAATATCCTTTTTCCCCGATCATATCCCAGATATTCTTTCCGTCCACCTTGAAGTAGGACTGATCAATTAAGGCGAAGCGGTCCGTTCCGTATTCCGTGGTTGTCGTATGGCTGACTTTGGAAGTAAACGACTTACCTGTCAGATGGTTTTTAAACGTATAAATGTACTGGTTGACGATTCCCATCTTATCGCAGTTGATCTCATAGATCGGTCTGCGCGCCGGTGTTTCCAGGATGTAGCTCTGATTCAGCTTGCCGCAGAAATGGAAGTAGTATTCCTTTTGCGGCTCATCGCTGTTCTGAATCCGTTCAATCACTTCCGGATCCACTGCGCTATTGTCCACCTTGTCAAAGTAGTTCATCTCATCCAGGCTCTTGCTCATCCGTTTCTTCAGATTGTAAACGGCAAAGATAATGGCAAGAAGCCCGATGCCGATCATAGCGTAGCTGATCAGCGGATTTCCGGTTGTATCAATAAACTGCCCCGGCAGAAAAATCGGCAAAAGGTTAATGACCACAAAGGCCAGTCCCACCAGTAATAAGCCCAGATAAAAACCACCCTGCTCGATCTTTTTCAGTAAATTATAGAATTTCATGTGAGTGACCTCCTCTTTTAATCATAGCACACTCCTGATTTCCAAAAAAAGCCATGAGAATCTCATGGCTGTCTGTTTTGTTTTATTTTTGTTTGCGGATGCTTTGCAGCGTGCGGTTCAACTGCTCGATCTGCTCCCTGCTGACGGCTTCGCCGGCGCTCTTCAGAAGACTTTCCATCGTCATGCGTGCCATCATCTTCTGCAGATTGGCATTTCCCTTGACGCTCTGGGCGACATCTCCTCTTCTGGCGCTCATCTGTGCCATCATGGCTCCGACGATTGCCCCGGCTTTCGGATCCTGCATGATTTCTCCCATCGTATCCTTGATGGAGAAGTATTCCGGATCGATCTCACTCTGATCAAACCAGTTCACCACTTCCGCCTGTAACATGCGGTAGGAAGGTTCCGGTGTTTCCACTTTTTTTAGAACCATCTCATCTTCATATTCTCCCGCAACCGCTTTGATCTTCACATTTTCTGACATGCTGATGTCAAAAACGAAGACGCGGCTGCCTTTCTTTGTCTCCACAAGCTGACCATCGACGTAAAGGGATACTTCCGTAAGATTGCTGTAGACCTTGATCTGCGTATTCTCTTCATGACGCTTCACAAAGCGTCTGGAGCACAGATGCACAAACGGTTCCTTGCTCCAGTAGGCTTTATAGAGGTAGAAGGCATCCTTAAAGATCCTGCGGTCCGCCGTAACCAGACCCTTCTGATTCAGTCCGTTCTTTCCGCCTTCATCTCTGCCGCCCGCACCGAAGTCAAACATGTTCCACACGTAGGTGCACCAGAGATACGGACGCTCTTCGATCATCCGTAACATGTGCTCATGATAAACGCACTGATATTCTTCGGTATAGTCGCCTCTTTCCGGATGCGCAGAATGGAATGCCGGGTTGGCATCTGCTCCGTATTCACTGAAACCGATGGCACGCTCCGGGAATTTGGCATGGTATTCATCAAAGAACTCCTCGTTCTGCTCCAATACGCCGAGATACCATCCGTAGTACAGATTATAGGCACCGACATCCGGAATCTCCGTGATCGGGGAATCCGTCTCCAGCATGAAGACGTGTGCCATGGTGGTTGGGCGCGTAGGATCCAGCCTATGTGCCAGTTCGTTCAGTTCCCTGTGATTTTCCAAAAGTTCCTCATTCACCGCGGATGCTGCCGTGATTTCATTGGAAAGACCCCATACCGCAATGGACGGATGATGGTAGAGCTGTGTGATCATCTCTTTCATCTGACTCAGGGTGTTTTCCTTACCGTTTGAAAGATGCTGGGTAATATAGGGAATCTCTGCCCAGACGATAATTCCCGCCTCATCGCAGAGATCGTAGAATTTCTGATCGTGCTGATAGTGTGCCAGACGGATGGAATTAGCCCCGACACTCTGAATGATGGCGAGATCTTCCTTCATGTCTTCAAGCGTTATCGCGCTTCCCTTGCCTAAGCGGTCCTGATGGCGCGAGACCCCGCGCAGCGGTGTCACTTTGCCGTTTAAGATGAATCCCTTTTCCGGAGAAATCTCCATACTGCGGCAGCCGAAGCGCACTTCCACTGCGTCACTTTCCACTTCCGCTTTTAAGGTATAGAGATACGGATCTTCCGTTCCGTTCCAGAGATGCACGTTTTCCACTAGCAGTTCCGCTCTGGCGTAGCCGTTTACGGACGGTGCAGTAGCGCTTTTATTCCCGACCGTATAGCGGACTTCCTGATCGCTGTTCTGCCAGGATTCCACCGTGAGGCGGGCATTGGTTCCTTCAACGCATGGTGTTACCTTAACACCTAACGAGCCGTCTTTAATGCATTCAAAGTGATGTTTCGGGACAAGGAGGAGATTGACGTCCCGGTACAAACCGCCGTAGAAGGTAAAGTCGGCTTTCTGTGGATAGACATCCTCCATCGGGGAGTTATCCGTGACGATGCATAAGAGATTTTCTTCGCGTAATTCCCCGCTCAGATCGACGCGGAAAGCAGAGTAGCCGCCTTTATGCGTAACGAGATGCTTGCCATTCAGATAAACATCCGCAACCGTGGCCGCCGCATTGACTTCCAGGATAACGGAAACATCTTCTGTTGGTCTTTCAATGGTTTTACAGTAGACAGCTTTTCCGCGGTAATAGTCATTTCCGCCGTCCATGCCGTCAGCCGCATTATAGGTATGCGGCAGAGTTACATCTTCCCATTCATGCGGGAAGGAAGAAGGGAGAAGATCTCCCTTTCTGAATTTCCAGTTGGAATTGATATTTAAGATTTTTCTCATTCCGCTGCTTCCTTATTCTGTTCCTTTTCTCTCATTTCCGCTTCCATCGCCGGAATCTGTTTTTCCAGTTTGGAGAACGCCATGGCCAGAAGGAACATCACAAAGCTCATCAGAGCCGGCACGATACTGTAACTGGCGCGGATCATGTTCAGTGCTGTCGGAGTCATCACCGGAGCGGCACCGCTGTAGCCGGCAAGGTGCAGTAATAAGCCCATGATCATGGAACCGATGGCGCTGCCGACGTTGGTTCCGAAAGAGTTAAAGGCACCGATGGTTCCTTCCATCCGCGGGAAACCGATGTAGCTGGAATAAGTTGCCAGATCCACGATCATGATACCCGTTAAGTAGGACGGAGCCAGGGAGCTTAAACCGGACAGGATAAAGCCGAGACGTAGGAGCGTCATGTTGCTGCCGGCGAAGAAGTTGATCATCCAGCCGACAACACCAAGCAGAGCGCCGAAGCCGATCAGGTGGGACAGCGTCATCTTCTTGCTTAAGATCGGGAAGAGGACCATTAACGGCAGGATGATGATCGTGATCATCTGTAAAGAGCCGTATAGGCCGACATCGCCGACAATGTATGTGAAGTAGTATGTGGCGGAGCCCAGACCCTGGATCGCCTGTAACATTAAGGTGATTCCCATTAAGATCCAGACGTATTTATTGGTGGTGATTAACGTAACCGCATCTTTCACCGTGACCTTTTCCTGCGGGTCGTCATTTTCCACATGGACATCTTCCTTGACGAAGAAGAAGCGCAGTAAGCCGATCAGCATGAGCGGAATACCGTAGATGCAGATCAGTTTCGTCCATCCTGCCGGGGAAGTTGCGATGATCTTCATGACCTTCGGGAAGGAGACGGAAACCGTGATGGCTAAGAAGGTACCGATGATACCGCCGTAGCTCTGCAGTTTCGTCATGACCGTCTTGTTTTTAAAGGCACGGACCATGTACGGTGTCTGACAGGCTGCCAGCATCGTCTGGAAGACGGACTGCGTCATGGCATATGTGATGAAGAGCCAGATGCTCTTTACCGTTAAGGAGGCATTGGCCGGAATCGAGAACAGGGCAATCTGCGAGAGCCATAAGCCGATCAGGCACAATTCCCACGGACGGCCTTTTCCGAGTTTGGTATTGGTATTGTCGACAATAAAACCGGCAAAGACTTCGCCGATTGCATCGAGCACTTTGGAAACCATCAATAACGTTCCGACTAAAAGCGGCGGCATGTGAATAACGTCCGTACAGTAGATCGTCAGATAACCGTTGATGATCATGTAACTGGCAGACAGAGACCAGTCACGCATTCTCCAGGCAAAGAATCTGCCAATTGGAAGTCTGTCATCGGGATTCTTGATTTTTCTTTCCTTACTCATAAATGATAAAACTCCTTTGAAATCCTTACGGTTTTATTATAAAAACGGAATGTAAGCGTTAACATAAAATTATTCATCATTGTCTTAAGTAATTTGTCTTTGTGTGCTATGCTTAAGTTATGAACGATATTTCCTCTTATCTGCAGCTGTTACAGAACAGTCTGAACATCGGTAGTTTTATGGTAAACCTGGATGCGGAAACGGATTTTTCCGAAGTTTCGCTGATTGACCCTTCCGTACTCTTTCGGCGCAGCTATGCCATGGATCTGCTGAAGAAGAACTGGGACAAGGCGAAACTGCCCTGCCTTTTAAGTACGGATCTCGGCATCTACTGGCTGGTCTGCCAGACCGCTCAGTATCATGAAGCCGTCGTACTGGGACCGTTTCTCTCCAATGAAGTATCCGATGATTCCATCGACCAGGTTCTGGACGGCTATCGTGTACCGCTGGGATTAAAGAAGCAGATCTTTGATTACCTGCGCTCCCTCCCTTTGATTCGTATCAACGAGATCCATCCCTACGGCATCATGATGTATTACCTGTTAACGAGCAGAAAGATCCAGCGTGAGGAAATCGAGTTTCTCTATGCGGACTATCTGCGCGATGTTCCCTCATCCGAAAGCCAGATGAGCCGCAAGCGGGTCTATCAGGCGGAGCGGATGATGTTGGGCTTTATCGAAAACGGCGATCTGAATTACCGCAATGCGCTCGGGAAATCCCGACTGCTCTCTTACGGTGTGCGCATGAATACCGGGTCACCGTTGCGCCGCAACAAGACCAATATCATCATCTTTACCACACTCGCCTGCCGCGCCGCCATGCAGGGCGGACTTTCCCCGGAAGTTGCCTACAGTAAGGGAGACGACTATATCAACCGGGCAGAGAAAGCGGAGACGACCAGCGAACTCAGCGGCCTGGCCGAAGAGATGTTCCGTGAATTCGTAACGCTGGTCCATGAGGCACGCCTGCAGAAAGATACACCCCTGGTCAGGGAATGCCTCAGTTATCTGGAACTGCATAAAAAAGAAAAAAGGATCCTGCAGAACCTTGCCCGCGAGCTGGGCTACAGCGAGTACTATCTCTCACGCAGATTTAAAAATGAAGCGGGAATGACCATCTCCGAAGCACTTTTGTCCATCCGGCTCAAGGAAGCGGAACTATTGGTCCGGACGACGGAAATCTATATGGAAGAAATTGCGGAGACCTGCGGCTTTTACAGCGAGACCTATTTCTCCACCTGCTTCCGCAAACGCTACGGCGTTTCACCGATCGAATACAGAAAGCGGAACATCCGGTGATGTTCCGCTCTTTTTAATTCAGATTGTTCTTCAGATAATTCAGGCTGATTTCCGTCGACCTGAGTGCATCATTCTGGATCCAGTGGTTCTGCTGCTCCAGAATCACCGCATCGCATCCGTTTTCCCTTGCCTGGGAGATCCACGCATTTAAATTCATATTCCCGCTTCCCAGCTCCAGCATGTCTGCCTTCACAATGGAGGCGCGCTTGCCCTTTTTACTGTTTCCGCGGTCATTGATGTGATATAAACGCATCCGTTTCCCCAGCCGCTTCATCCACATCAGCACGTCCGCTCCGCTCTCACTCATCCAGTACGAGTCCACTTCAAAACCGACGGCATCCGCATCCGTATGTTCCACAATATACTCATAGGCGATCTGTCCGTTTTCCATGCGGATGAATTCACAGTTGTGATTGTGATAGAGAAGCTCAAAGCCTTCCGCCCTCAGCTTTCTTCCCGCCTCATTCAGCCGCTTCACAAGAGATTCCACTTCACTGAGTGCGGAATAGTCGTAATGGTACATTCCGGTGATGACAATCTTATCCGTATTGTAACTCTTCGCTTCCGCAAGGACCTCTTCCGTATTCTTCTCCAGACTGCCAAGATCCGTATGGAGCGAGATCACGCTTAAGCCGGATTCTTTTACCAGCTTCGGCCAGTCCAGATTGCCGCCCTGTCCCATGGCCATGCCCATTGCCTTGGTAAAAAGACGGATCATTGCCGGCAGCGGGTGCAACATGTACCGGTTCAGCTCAATCCCTTCCGCTCCGTAAGCCTTGCATGCCTTTAAGGCTGCCAGAGCCGTTTCCTCATTTCTGAAATTCTCCCTGAGCTGGATCTGCTGAATGCCCCTAATCATTCTCCAGAGCCTTCCTCAGCACATAGAGCGATCCTTTCGGCATACGCGTCTGCGTCTTGCGGTCGACCGCAATCAGGCCGAAGGTCATCTGGTAGCCCGTCTGCCATTCGAAGTTATCCAGCAAGCTCCAGTAGAAATATCCTTTGACATCCACACCGCTTTCCTTAATTCCCGCCAGCGCTTCCCGGATGAATTCACAGCGGCGGTTATCGTCGGAAGTCGCAATGCCGTTTTCCGTTACCAGGATCTCTCCGTGGAAGTCTCTGGAGACCTTGCTAACGACATGTCCCACAGCCTGCGGATAGTCCTCATACCCCATCTGCGTCTTTTTCGCATAGGAAGGCACCGGCAGTTTGCCATTCGGACCGACAAGCTTGCGGGAGTAGTTCTGAACACCCAGGAAGTCATCGTTTCTGATATACGGCAGATAGAACAGGAAGTCCTCTTCCCATAGCTTTGCGGCATTCTCTTCGCCGCCGCTTTCCGCCTGATAATCATATAACGACATGGAAAGGCCGACCTTGCTGTGCGGCATGTTCTTCCGGATGATCTCTTTGGCTGCCTGATGTGCCAGCATGACATATCTCTCCTCTTCCTGCGAGCGCGGGGAGAGGAACGTCTTCACTTTCAGAGGGTTCACACGGAACGCAAAGCCCTGCTCAACCATGGAGAGCAGAATCTTTTTCATATCCAGGTTCATTCCGACCTGGGCTCCGCCGTTTTTGTTGTTGTTCTTGAAGTCTTCCGCCACCTTGTTCAGCTGATAGCCCATATTCGCCTCATTGATCGTGACGATATAGGGAAGTTCCACTTTCAGATTTTTCGTGACGTAATCCACGTATTTTGAAAAGTATCCGACCACTTTCTGAGTTCCCCAGCCGCCTTTGGAAATCAGCCAGGCAGGAGAAGAGAAGTGATACAGTGTCACAATCGGTGTCACCCCGTTTTCATAACAGGTGTTGATGACATCACGGTAGTGTTCGATTTCCCTGTATTCAAATAAGCCTTCCCTTGGTTCGATTCTTGCCCATTCCAGGGAGAAGCGGTAGGCATTCAATCCGGCACTCTTTAAAAGCGCGATATCTTCCTTGTAACGGTTGTAATGATCCACGGCATCCAGGCTTTTTTCCTTGAAGCTGGAATGCTTCAGCCATTCCTGTTTCCAGAAATCGGAATGCGTGTTGTTTCCTTCGACCTGATGGGCAGCCGTTGCGGCGCCAAGCAGAAAATGATTCTTATCTAACATACTACTTACCTCTGATTTTATTGTATTCAAATCCCGTTCCATTGTATTTTGATTTCCAATGTTTTATTATAATTTTCAAAGAAAGATATGAATACCGAAGTTCTCATTCACAATCTCAGATTGCACGCCGGACTGCTGCAGTATCCCGTATCTCTTCTGAAGCAGGAAGAGATCCTTTTCAGTGTGATTGACGCGCACTTTCTGACGCCTTTTCTGAAAGAGATTACCCAGAAAGAAGAGCTCTCCTATTTCTTCAGCAGCGCTTCCGTCTTCTACGGAGTACTGCCTTATGAAGACATGCATATCGTCATCGGTCCCTGCACCTTTCTGTATTATTCCAAAGAGGAGGAGAAAAAACTGCAGGAGTTCTATGGCATCGAATATTCCGTCAACGAGTATCTTTCCTCCCTTTCCAAACACTCCTTTTACAAACTGATCGAGATCCTGGTCAGCCTGGACGGTTTTCTAAACGGGACAGTCCGCTCTCCCGAAGAGATTGCTTCCCCGGCAAATGACATTCTCTTTGATGCCATGCGCAAGGAAGCGGATGATTTCAGGGAAGAAGAGAAAACACAGAGCGGCTATGAATACGAGCAGATGCTATTGCACTATGTGAAGGAAGGCAATACGGAAGAAATCGAACAGTTTTCCGCCTATCAGGGAGAGTGGAACTCGGAGGTCATATCCCTGCGCCGCTATAAAAACTCGCTGATGATTCTGAACTCTCTCTGTCTGCGCAAGGCCATCGAAGCCGGGGTAGACAGAGATTCCGCTTTTTTACTCGGTGAGCTGTATCAGAAAAAGATTGAGAATGCCTCAAACACCAACGAGCTTCTGACACTGAACCTCAACCACGCCATTGCCAAGAATTATGCCCTGCTGGTAAAAAAAATCGCGCAGGAGGGGTGCAGCTCCTCCACCATTAGAAACGTGCGTCAGTTCGTGCGGAATCATTACCGTGAGAAACTCACTGTCGCTCACATTGCGAAGGAGTTCTATCTCTCCCCGGAGTATCTTTCCTCGCTTTTTATCAAAGAGTGCAAAGTCTCCTTGCCGGAGTATATCCGCAGCCTGAAAATCAATCAGGCCAAGGTCCTTCTGAAATTCACGGACCGCTCCCTGATTGATATTTCCTCCTTGCTTTCCTTTTCTTCCCAGAGTTACTTCCAGACCGTTTTCCGCAGGGAAACGGGAATGACACCGCAATACTTCCGCCTTCACGGAGAACTGTAAACAAAAAAAGGCTATTGCCTTTTTTCATAATATTCCCCTCTCTTTTGAATATATCCCCCCTTGTATATCAAATTCTCCGCTATTGATTCATGGTATAATGATGATAAATAAAGGAAGGTATCATATTATGCGACCACTCTGGTTTGTTTTCATGTTAGCCGGCATTCTTATGCAGGCGCTTTTCATCAAGGTCGAACACGATGAGAACTATGTACTGGCCGATATTCTCAAAGGCAGTGCAGCTCTGATGTTTGTACTCATCGGCTTATTCGGCTACAAAATGAATGTCAATCCATCCGCTTTCAGCTTTAAGATCTTTCTCGGGCTCATCTTCGGAATGATCGGAGATATTCTTCTGAACCTCCGCTTCGTCTTCCCAAAAAACGGCCAGAAGATCTTCCTGGCAGGAATTGCGGCTTTTCTGAGCGGGCATGTTCTCTATCTGATTGCTCTGATCCCTTACGCAAAACATCTTCTGATGGCGACTGTGATCGGCGCCCTTCTTTCCGCTGCTTTACTGGCTTACATTTTCAAAACCATGGAAGTCAAAACGGCGTTCAAGATCTTCGGTGTCGTCTATCTTTCTGCCGTCATCATCATGACGTGCTTCGCCATTGACGCTGCCCTTTTCTCAGCATCACTCTCCGCAACAATCTACGCCATCGGTGCCGTCCTGTTCACGCTGAGCGATATCGTGCTGATTTTCAATACGTTCTCAGGTGTTACCCGTTTTTCCCTGCGCATCACCAATCTGTCTCTTTACTACCTGGGTCAGTTACTGATTGCGCTCTCCCTTTACTTCCCGCGTTAGCTGTCATCCGTTATGAACCATAATAAAAGAGCACGGAATCCGTCATCCGGATTTCCGTGCTCCTTTTTGTTTCTGTCTTTAGTTTCCGGAAGTTTCGCCGCTTTCCTTTTCGCCTTCTTCTGCCGGCGTTTCCTCAGACGGTGTTTCTTCTTCCTCTTTCTTCTTTTCGATACCGTAGACTTCTCTTAAGTCATACTCTTCACCGATGTAACCGCCATCCTTATAGGCTCCGGCTCCTCCGGTGATGTATCCTGTCAGAATCTCATCGTAGTAATCCGCATCCTCATCGATCTTGCCGGTCAGAGCCAGCTGGATCTTACCTTTGGCAATATTGATATAGCGGCGGATCGGACGGGCGATATAGGAGCCGCTCTCCGTGGAGCCATCCGTGCATTCGATGAAGAAGTTATCCACCGTATAGCCTTCCGAGAACTCACGGGCAACCTGGAAGAGGACCTGCATCTGTTCCGGGGTGAAATCCGTGTGGATCATATACGGGTAGAGCCAGTCAAAGCCGACCAGATCGATGATCTTCGGGTTCTTGGCAACCTTTTCAATCAGACTGTTAACCACTAAGGCCTGGTTACGGATTCTTCCGAAGTCGCCTCCGGCAATGCCGTTGTATTTCCGGTTGCGGCAGAGCGCCAGTGCCGGTTCCCCGTACAGTAATGTTTCACCCTTCGGGATATCGTACGGCTGTTTGACGTTGCGGTAGGAGTCCTGGTCCATATGGACATTCATCGGGACATCCACCCAGGCACCGCCGATATAGTTCATCATGATGACGAAGGACTTGAAGCTCTCCTGCGCGAAATGTTCGATTTCGCAGTCCAGCGTATCGCCGACGGAATCCAGCAGATCATCCATGCCATTCTGCACGATGGCGTTCATCTTGGTGTAGTAGCCGTGATTGTAAGAGCGCATATAGGTGTCACGCGGGAAGGAAACCGTTAAAACATGATTGCGGTTCGGGTCCACGACCATGACGATGTTGACGTCGGTTCTTACGCCTCTTGTGGTATCCGGATCCACGTTTTCGTCGATTCCCGTGCACATGACGATGAACGGTTCATTGTAAAGCGGATCGGATGTGATTTCCTTCGGGAGCTCTGTTTCCTCATAATACGGAACATTGATCTCCACGATTTTCTTATATCCGTCAATTTCATAGTCGCTGCGGAAATCATGAACCAGCTGTTCCACTTCCGGATCCATGATCCAGCAGTCTGCCGAATCCGCTGCGATGACATCCGGTACGGCTTTATAGGAGTCGAGATAGACGATATTGTCTTCCGTCACGCCGTACTGGCTGAGATATTCCATGACGTAGGCATTGTATTCCGATCCGTAATATTCCTGAAGTGCAATCTTCTTGTCCTTCAGATCTTCCGGAGCGATTTCCGTTTTGGAACAGATATAGTACGGGCCGTAATATCCAATCGGCTCCGGTTCCGGTTCCGGCTGCGGTTCCGGTTCTGCCGGTTTGGAGCAGCCGCTCACCAGCGTTAACAGCACCAAAAGTGCAATCACAAGTTTTTTCATATGATATTTCCTCTACTCTTCGTTATTTATTTTACTCTGTTTTTTTTCTCTTTGACGCTATATTTTAACAGATGATGCGGATTGCCTTCTCCAGAACTTCAAACTCGGCGCACTTCGTCGCTCCGCCGTCCTCTCCGTCCAGCGCCCACTTCACTTCTTCGCTGCTTTCGATCTTCAGCTTACGGCAGTGGAAGCTTTCCACCATTTCCGTCGGTACCATCGATTTCACATCCGTAAAGAAATCGGTGATGGAGACAAAATCCTCCAGGGTTTTCGGCTCTTTCACCAAAAGAACCTCAAACTCCCCGTCATCAAGGCTCACATCACTCTCACTCATCCGGTAGATTCCTCCGACGGAGAGGGAATTGGTCACCATGCCGTAGATATAGTTTGCCTCATGGACTTCATCATCCACGCTCACCTTCAGATGATAGCTTTTGACGGAAGAGAGCGAGAGCGCACCTTCAATCACATAGGCGAAATGTCCCAGCGTGTTCTTCATCTGCTGATCCGTTTCATAGGAAACTTCCGAGAAGAGCCCGAACGCCGCCACATAGACAAAGATGCGGTTGTTCAATGAGCCGATATCCACGCTTCTGCTCTTTCCCTGTACCACCGTTTCTGCGGCCTTCCGCATGTTTTTGGGAAGCTTCAGGGAATAGGCATAGTCATTGGTGCTGCCGGCCGGGATATATCCCAATACCGGGCGCTCGTTCTGCGGCAGTTCCAGAAGTCCGCTCACCACTTCGTTCAGCGTTCCGTCACCGCCGCTGCAGATGATTTCCTCAAAGTCCTTCGCGCGTTCCTTCGCAATCTCGTATGCCTCTTTGGGGCGTCTTGTCGGGCGTACCGTCACCTCATAATCCGCATTCGCCAGCACGTTGAAAATATCCCAGAGCTGGGATTTAATCTGGATCTGGCCGGCCTGCGGGTTATAGATGAAGAGGACCCGTTTCATATTTTAGAGCTCCTCTAGCATCTGTGCGGCATTCTCCGCCGCATTGACCTTATAAAAAGCCTTTTCAATTATGCCTTCTTCATTGATCAGATACGTGGAGCGCACCACGCCCAGATATTTTCTGCCGTACATGCTCTTCTCTCCGAGCACGTCATACGCCTTTAAGACTTCCATTTCCGGATCGCTTAACAGCGTGAAATTCAGATTGAATTTCTCCTGGAATTTCTTGTGGGAAGCGACGGAGTCCTTGCTGACACCGAGAATCACGGCGTCTTTTTCCGTAATCTGCGGACGCAGATCGCGGAAGTTGCAGGCCTGCTTCGTACAGCCCGACGTGTTGTCTTTCGGGTAAAAATACAGTATTATTTTCTTACCGAGATAGTCGTTTAATGAATGATAATTTCCGTCCTGATCCGCTAAGGAGAAGTCCGGAGCTTTTGTGCCGATTTCCAACATAGTTTTCACCTTCTTATCACCATTATAACAAATATCATCTCGGGATATGAAACAGAAAACTGAGAGGTATATCTTATGAGCTGTATTGCCAAAATCAGGAACCTGAATGATATGGAGGTTCCATTCGAAATCAACGATTCCATCGAATCCATTCTGAGGAAAGTCCAGCCGCAGCTGCCTTACCCGGCTTTTGTTGCCAAACTTGATAATGCCTACCGGGCACTGACGCACAGCTGCACCCATGACTGCGTGATCGAATTCCTCGATCTGCGCAACCAGCAGGCATGGCTCGTCTACCAGAACAGCCTGACGCTCTTACTCATCAAGGCGGTCCATGACATCCTGGGAAAACAGGTGCTCATCACGGTCAAGAACTCCTTAAACAAGGGGCTTTATATCATTATCAACCACAAGCTGGAAGAGGAAACGGTAGAAAAAATCGAAGCGCACATGCATGAGCTGGTACAAAAGGATCTGCCGATCGTCAAGGAGCACTTCAACAAGTTTGAAGCCATCAAGCTGGCCAAGAGTTTAAAACAGGAAGAAACGGTCCGCCTGCTTGACAGCATCACCAATATCGACGATATCGAGATCTACTCCCTGGAAGAAGAAACCCAGATCTTCTGCAACCTGCTGGTTCCTTCCACGGGATATCTCACCCTCTTCTCATTAAAGCAGTTTAAAAACGGGGTCATCCTCCGTTATCCGCATCCGGGCAACCCGGCACAGATTGCGGAATATGAAGACCAGAAGCAGCTGTACGATGCCTTCTCGGAAGCCAACAGATGGGGCAAGCTGATGGGAGTCAACTTTGCGGTCGACCTGAACGAAAAGGTCATCGACGGCTCCATCAGTGATCTCTACCTGTTACAGGAAGCACTGCACGAGAAACGCATCAGTGACATTGCCGACCAGATCAAGGAAAAAGGCAGCCGCGTCGTACTGATCTGCGGCCCGTCCTCCTCCGGCAAGACCACCTTTGCCAAGCGCTTATGCATCCAGCTGGGCGTCAACGGCTTCAAGACGCTCTATATCGGAACAGATGACTACTATAAGGAACTCCACGAGAGAGTCTATGACGAGGACGGAGAGCCGGATCTTGAGAGCATCCGCGCCATCGACACCGATCTCTTCCAGCAGAATCTGATCGATCTGTTGGAAGGACGTGAAGCCGATCTGCCGCACTACAACTTCAATAACAACAAGAAGGAATTCGGCAAGCGGATCACAAAACTGGAGAAGAATCAGCTGATCGTCATCGAAGGCATCCATGCCTTAAACCATCTGTTAACGGAACGCGTGGACGATGCGCAGAAATTCCGCATCTACATCTCTCCGTTCACACCGATTGCCATCGATCATCACAACCGTCTCTCCACCACCGATGCACGCTTACTGCGCCGGATGGTGCGCGACTTCAAGTTCCGCAACCGCAGCGCGGAAGGAACGATTGCCGCATGGCCGAAGGTACGCTCCGGGGAAGACACCAACATCTTCCCGTTCAACTCGGAAGCGGACGCCTTCTTCAACTCCAACTGCATCTATGAGATTGCGGTAATCAAGAAATATGCGGAACCGCTGTTAAAGCGCATACGCAGAGACCGTGAGGAATATGCGGAAGCCCAGCGCTTACTGAGTTTCCTGAAATACTTCGATTTCATCTATGATGAGAGCGACATCGTCAACAACTCCATCATCCGTGAATTCATCGGCGGCAGCGTGATCGTACGCTAAGCATATCAAACAGTCACTGACACAAACACAATAGAGCGATGCAAGCAGCATCGCTCTTTTCAAGTGCCGCAAAATCCCCTATGATGAGAGTATGAACAGTGAAAAGGATCCAATCAAACTCATCGAAATTTACGACTACACCGTCCTCTTTCTGATCGGTGCTTCTTTCAGCGGGAAAACCTCCTTCGCCAAAAAGCACTTCCGGGCGGATGAAATCGTAAATGATACCTCACTCAGCTTTCAGCGTACCCTGCAGGTCGTTGACGGCGATCTATTGAATAAGGATCTCCGTAGGGATCTATTGCGCTCAGCCAAAGCGCATCAGTATCAGCGCGTCGCAATAATTCTGGATATTTCTCTGGAAGAGCTGAAACGGCGAAACAGCAACAGATTGGTTTCCGACGGGTATCTTGAAATGCAGTACAGAAGCGTGCAGAACGTCCAAAAGCATCTGGAACAGGAAGGATTCGACCGTATCTATGTGCTGAATGAAAATGATATGGAAAACGTACAGATCGTGCGCAAAAAAGGAAACTGGGATCATCGGGATCTCAAAAGCCCGTTCGATATCATCGGAGATGTGCACGGGTGCGCTGATGCCCTAAAAAAGCTGCTTGGCAAGCTCGGCTATCAGCAGGATGAAGACGGTCACTATTTTCATCCCCTCAAACGCACTGCGGTTTTTACGGGAGATGTGGTGGACAGAGGAGAGCAGTCGCTTCCGGTTTTAAAAATCATCATGCAGATGGAGAAAGACGGTGTTGCACTGATGGTAATGGGCAATCACGATGAGCGGCTGTTGCGTTATCTTGATGGAAACGGCGTGGATGTCGCCCACGGATTACAGACCACCGCAAAAGAGCTGGAACAGGCGGATCAGAGAACAAAAGAAGAGATTGCAGACTTTTTGAGAAACCTGCCTGCTTATCTGTGGCTGGACGGCGGAAGTCTTGTCGTGGTACACGCCGGCATCCGGCGGGAATACCTGGGGAAAGATACCAGAGAAATCCGGGAGTATTGTCTCTACGGACCCGAGAAGCGGGAATTTGACCGTCTGGGCTTTCCTTCCACTGAGGAATGGTCGGCTGATTATCAGGATGATATGAAAGTGGTATTCGGACATATCCCTGCGGAGAGAGTCTATAAGATTCACAATACCTACGGCGTGGATACTGCCTGCGTATTCGGTTATCATCTTTCCGCGCTGTGTTATCCGGAAATGCTGGTGAAACAGGTGAGAAACCGGAAGAAGAAGTGAATATGGTAACCCCACACGTTTTATGTCATAATAAAATCAAATAACAGAGAGGTATCATTTATGTTCGTATTCTGGGGCGATGGTTCCGAGAAGATCAGGGAACTGGTCAGATCGATTGCCGTACGCAGTACGGAGAATTTCAACTGGACGTTTATCTTTATTCTGGCGGTTGTGTTCTATGTCTATTGGACAGAAGTAAAGAACAAAGACTACAAGGCCATTGTGGCCGGCTTTTCTCTCTACGGAGTGCACTGGCTCTATGAGATTGGCAATGCGGTGATTGCGCATTTCTTCACCTATCCGCTCTGGTCTGTCAGCAATGCCTCAACGACCTTTATCCTTTTAATCGGGGTGTGCTGGGAGCTTTCGATGATGTTTTCCCTAGCCGGCATTATTTCCTACAAGATGTTGCCGGAGAATCCGAGCGGAAAACAGAAGCTGTACGGTGCCCTTTCCATGGCACTGCTGTTTGCCCTCTTTGAATCCTTTCTGGCGGGGACGTCCAACCATTCCTTCATGTGGGTCTACCGCTGGTGGGGTGTGCTGCCGGTATTTGTGACCACCTATATTCCTTTCTTCCTGGCATCCAACTTCGTTCCCTACTGGGAGAAAAAGAAGCAGATACGGTTTCTTTCCGTCATCTGGGGATGTGTGGCACTCTGCCTTGTGACCCTGATTCCGCTTGGCATCATCTGAAACAGCCCGGTGCAGGTAAAAAAGTAATAGAAAAGGTGAGCCCTCAGGCTCACCTTTTTTCAGTTTATTTTTTAACAATTAACTGTTCAGATAGCGGATGATGTTAGAGGCATTCGCGTATTTCTGATAGCCGTCTTCATTCAAGGTTACCAGAGTCGGAGCCTGCATGATCTGATACTGATTGCAGAGATCTTCATTCTCTTCGGCATCGATCTGCTGATAGGCGATGTTCTTCTTGCTCAGCATGTCCTTGACCACCTTGCAGTTCGGGCATGTCTTTGTCGTGAAGAGGAGCAGTTTCGCTTCCGGATCCTTCTCCGCTTTCTTCTCTTCCGGCTTGACTTCATCCTTTGCGGCAGCCTCGTTTCTGGCTTCCTTGATGGATCTGCCGAGTCCGGAGATGCTGTAAGTCTTACGGTCCGCAAACTCCTGCGTCTTGCCCTTGTTCCAGTTCTGTACCGGACGGTAGTAACCGGTGATACGGCTGTAGACTTCCGTCGGCTTGCCGCAGATCGGGCAGACATCGACTTCACCCATCAGATAGCCGTGATCCGCACAGACGGAATATGTCGGGGAGAGCGTGTAGTACGGCAGCCTGTAGTTGGCCGCAATCTTACGGACCAGGTTCGCTGCTGCCTGCCAGTTTGGTAAACGTTCGCCCAGGAAGGCATGGAAGACCGTACCGGAAGTGTAGAGCGTCTGTAATTCATCCTGAATGTCCAGTGCCGTGAAGATGTCATCCGTATAGCCGACCGGCAGGTGGGAACTGTTCGTGTAGTACGGAGTTCCGTTGTCGTTGGCTGTATGGATTTCCGGATATTTCGCCTTGTCGATCTTTGCCAGGCGGTAGGATGAAGTCGGATCGTAGC
>JAZQFH010000043.1:0-5466 GCA_045539425.1 Erysipelotrichaceae bacterium | reverse complement strand
TTTTCTGAGGAGCAGAAACCTATAACGAACGAAAAGAAAAGATGTAAAACATATGATTACATCTACGCTAACCTAACCGCCGTATGCCGAACGGCACGTACGGTGGTGTGGGAGGGGCTAGTAATTAGCCCCTACCCGATTGTTTTATATAAGATTTGGCAGAAAACCCATTGATCTTTAGTCGATGGGATGAATGCCATCAACCTTGGCTCTCAATATATTTTCTAATAGTATCAGGGTTTGCTTCTCCAATAGAACACACAAATAGCCGTCACTCCAAAATGTATGTTCTTTCCAGAAATGTTTAGTAAGAAAACCTGAATAGTTATTCCATAATTCATGAGTAGATTTCTGTTTTAATCTTCTTACTATTGAAGTTATCGAAATATAAGGCATCTCTTCCTTCACCATAACCAATTTCAAGGATTGAGGCATTTTTAGATATAGAGTGTTTTTGAATTACAGCTGAGACGATGGATGTAGGGATGTCACTGGACCAGGAATGCCCTTTATCATGAATGATCCGATATCTTTGGTTATAGGCTTCATAATAATTTTTCATAAAAGAATTCTAACATAAAAAGCATGTTATAAGAGATCTTTACTAGAATCTAAATCAAGTATTTGGTATCATATTCCTGGGTGATGGGTAGTGTATCTGACTGTAAAACATCAGCCAAAGCTGAATAAATATCAATATGATACTTTTCTGGAATTGTGCAGATATGCCAAGAATCTTTACAATGAAGGAATCTATAATTGCAGGCAATATTACTTTAAAGAAGGAGAGTATCTGAATTATGAAAAGAACTACCATCTTTTAAAGACTTCCGAAAATTATAAGATGCTTAACAGTAACATGGCTCAGCAGATCCTAAAAGAAGTAGATGGTAGCTTTCAGGCTTTCTTTGGGTTACTTAAACTGGCTAAAAAAGGAAGATATTCTTATAGAGATATTAAATTGCCTCAATATTTAAAGAAGGATGGATATTTCACATTAGTTATTGGATTTATCAGATTAAAAGGTAATAAGCTTCTTATTCCCATGAGCAATTCCTTCAGAAAAACACATAAGAAGATTGAGATTGTATTTCCGCCAATACTTCTTGATAAAAAAGTAAAGGAGATTCGTATTATTCCTAAATCCAATGGAAGGTTTTTTGAAATTCAGTATACCTATGAAGCGGGTCTGGATATCAAAAAAGAGTTAGACTTTAACAAGGCGTTATCCATCGATGTAGGAATAAACAATTTGGCAACATGTGTTACTAATGAAGGAAGATCATTCATACTGGATGGTAAAAAACTTAAGAGCATCAATCAGTGGTACAACAAGAACAATTCAAGGTTACAGTCGATCAAGGACAAGCAGCATATTTCTGTTAAGACAAAACAGCAGTCTTCAATTGAAAGGAAGCGAAACAACAGAATCAATGATTATATTTCCAAATGTGCAAGGCATATCATCAATTACTGCTTAGATAACAATATCGGCAATATCGTAATCGGATATAATCCAACATTACAGAAAGAAAGTAATATCGGGAGAAGAAACAATCAGACGTTCGTGAACATTCCTTTTGGAAGACTGAAAGACAAGCTTGGATATCTTTGCGATTACTATGGTATCAATCTGATCAAGCAGGAAGAATCTTATACCAGCAAGGCATCGTTCTTTGATGGTGATGATATTCCTGTATACAACGATGATGATCCTAAGGAATACTCATTCTCCGGTACAAGAGTAAAAAGAGGCCTGTATAAGACCTCGAATGGCATGTGTATCAATGCGGACATTAATGGAGCATTGAACATACTTAAGAAAAGTAGTGTTGTGAGCTTAACAACTCTATACAGTAGAGGGCAAGTGGACAGCCCGTTAAGAATAAGGCTTACCTGATAGTATCAGGTGGAAACGTAAAAGCAAACTTCTTAAGAAGCCCATAAGTCTTTAGCTTATGGGAGGTTCACAAGCGGAAGGAATCCCCGTAGAGGATCTTTCCCCGCAGGATCTCGGAGGTCTCTTCCGAGAATTCGGTACAGTTATCAATCAGCTGCTCTTCCTTGTCTTTCCAGAAGCGGATAAAGAGCAGATCGATCAGGAACAGCTCGCTGGAGCGGTTGACCAGATTGAAGCGGTTGGTATGCACGTTGTATTCCGCGCAGCGCAAGGCGACATCGGAGATGGAACTCAGCTGGTTCTCCATGGAGCCGGTGATGGAAATCACCTTTGCCTGATGCTTCTTCACGATATGGGCAATCTGGATCGCTTCCAGGGATTCGCCGGATACGGATAAAATCAGAGCCACGTCTTCTTTTCCGAGATTATGGGCGATGGAAGAGGCGGCAGTCAGATCCGCGGAATACAGGATATTCCAGCCGATTTCCAGTAAGCGGTAATACATCACGGAGACGATGGCGCTGGAACTTCTCGCGCCGAAACAGAAGATCGTGCGGGCGTGTTCCAGATAACTGACGGCTTCATTGATGACCTCGTCGGAATTGATGCTGACAACTTCCTTGATGGACTGCTCATACTGGTACTGCAGCTTGCTGATGGTGGAACGGACATCCTCATCGTTATGAATGCTGGTTTCCCCGAAATAGAAGGATTCGTTGATCAGATCCAGCATCATGCTCTTAAAGGAAGGATATTCCAGTTTCTGGGAAAAGCGGATGACGGTTGCCTGGCCCACGCCGACATTGCGGGCAATCTGCTCGCTGCTCATCATCTTGTTGTCTTTTCCGCTGCCGTACTTTTTGATCAGATAAGCGGCAATGACCTGCTCTGAGCCGGTCAGACGGGCTTTGTGCTTTGCAATCTGGGATGAAAACATAATAGACTCCTTTAATTACATTTTATCATTTTATTCATGGTTACCAAGTATACCAGTGAAAAGAATGAATAATCGAAATAAAGTCATTCAATCGCTTCTTTTCCGCAGGGAAAGTGTGAATAAATTGTTAGAATAATAGTAGATACATATGGAGGTTGATAATCATTATGAAACTGCAGATTGCCTGTGATATGACAGACGTCAATTTAATGTGGAAAGTTCTGGATGCGACGCATGATCTGATCGATATCATTGAGCTCGGGAACATCGGCATGTACGAAGGTGCCAGACTGATTCCGTTAGTCAAGGAAAAATATCCGGAATGCGAAATCATGTGGGATCAGAAACAGAGCATGCTGTATACGGATGTTCCGGCATTTGAATACGGTGCAGACTATGTTTCCGTCGACTCCTTGAGCACTCCTGAAACATTCCAGGCCCATTTTGAAATGCGTGAGAAATACGGCTCCAAAGTCGTATGCGACATGATGGGAGAATTCGAAGGCGCTGCCAAAGCCCAGTGGGCGGAAAAGATCGGCTGCGACCAGGTTTCCTTCCATCCGAATCTTGACCACAATGCCTATCCGGTCGGAGATGTCAAAAAACTGAAATACATCGTCGATGCGGTCGATAAGATCGAAGTCAGCACATATGGCGGCTTTACACTGGAGAATGTCCGTCCGGTTCTGGAATGCCATCCGGATGTACTGGTTGTCGGTGCGGCAATCTGGAAAGCGGAAGATCCGCGTGATGTCACGCTGAAGTTCCGTGAATTAATGAAAGAATACGAATAGAATGCAGGGTGCCTGTGCGGCACCCTTTTTTCTGTTACAATGACAATGGAAAAGAGAAAACAATATGGAAAAAACGGGAATGGAAATTGTAAGGGAACTGCTTGAGAGAGAACCGCTACTGTATGTCTCATGCATCGGTTTGAAAAAGAAGGCGAGACTGTATCCTCTAAAAAATGCCTTTGAGCATAACGGGGCCATCTATTTCCCTGTAAAAAAGAGTGAGATGCGCTATGGAGATCTCAGCGTCGCAAAAGAGGTGAAGATCGGTGTTATGGATAAGACGGAAGGAGCTTTTTATCTAATGAGCGGGATTCCCGTATTCACGGAAGATCCCAGTGTTCTATCCACGCTTAAGGAAACAGAGGATCCTAAGATGTGGATCGCCTTCACGCTGGACCGTGCCATCTTAAGTGTACAGGCCGGTGCGCAAGAGACGTCCTATCCGCTCTCACGCAGTGAGGAAGTCCTCTATGGAATCGAAATGAAAAAGGATCCGGAGATAAGGGACCGCATCGTAAAGAGAATCGAAGAGCGTGCAGAGGCGAGCGTAAACAGGGATGAAACGCAGAAGCTTCTGGACGGTGCACTGCTCTATTTCGCAGAGAAAGCGAAAGAGAAGTGGCAGCGGATGAATCTGATGCCGCTGGAAGCGGTACTGCTCTATGAAACCTATGATGAGCGGGAAGCATACGTCAAACAGGCTGCCGCAAAAATCGGAAATGTGACGGTTGATAAGGTTGAGGATCTGACGTATTATCTGAGTACGGATTATCTGACAGGTGAATAAAGAAACAAGGGAGTGTAACGAAATGAAGTGATTCACAATCGTTGCACTTCCTTTTTTGACCGTTTGTCTGCAGTTTAGAAGCTTAACTGGTGATTTCACCGTTCTGATGGGGGAAGAATATAAAAAACACCCGTTTCAGGGCATTATAAAAACAACTGTGATGTATTGATCTGATCTACGCAGGGAATTCCTGCTTTCGATACAGCTTACTGTGATACTTCTTCAGGTTAAATCCGATCACCGTCAGCGTGATTTCCAACTCAACTTTCAATTTCCCTCTGCGATGCAGCCTGATGTAGCCGTAATCCTGCTTGAGGATTCCAAATACTCCTTCCGCATAGATCGACCGCTTCTGCCGGTGGACGACACCTTCCTCAGAATCCAGGAGCTTCTTCGCGTTTTCTTTTAACTCCTCTAAGATGTAATTCTTCTGTATCACTCTTCCATTCTCTGACTTCGTGCATTCGGATCTGAATGGACATCCCTCACATTCATGACATCTGTAATGATTCGTGATCTTGAGATATCCGTCTTCTTCCCGGTGATTCTCTTTTTCAAAGACCAGCTCTTTTCCTTCCGGACAGATATATTTCTCTCCGTCAAAGCGGAAGTTGAGCGCATTGTATTTCGATATTCCTTTTTTCTTCTCCAGCCTGTAGGTGTTGTATTTCACATATGCGTTTATGCCATGTTTCAGTAAATACATGTAGTTCGTATAACTTCCATATCCCGCATCCGCTATCACATTCGACGGATATCTGCCATAGTCTTCCTGACATCTGTCTACCGTCAGCGGTAATGTCTTACTGTCTGCCCGCTCATTACTTACATAGATCTCCGTAACGTATTCATCCGTTACTGCTGCCTGCAGGTTATATCCCGGCTTAAATACTCCGGTATTATTGTAGTAATCGTATTTCATGTGCATGAATGTCGCATCATGATCCACTTTGGAATACGAGTTCCTCTCTTCACCGCAGATCTCTATCCTTCTTTCCGCATCTTTTAATGTCTCTTTTATCTTCGCCAGTTCATCATACATCCGCTG
>JAZQFH010000042.1:0-9177 GCA_045539425.1 Erysipelotrichaceae bacterium | reverse complement strand
TTCCGTACCCTTGGCAAAGCAACGATCATCCCTTCAGTTTTCAATATCAATGAACCGCTTCAGTACGGTGCGGTCGTAGGCAATCCTTATATGCTGATCCCGACGATCCTGATCGCGATCATCCTGCCGGCTAATGCCTATATATGGATGAAGTTTGGGTTTGCAAGCATCAACTATGTCAACTTTGATATGAATTTTGCACCGAATGCGGTATCTGCCTTCTTCATGAGCGGCGGTGATGTCCGGAACATCCTGCTCGTGTGTGTGAACCTGCTTCTTGCGGCACTGATCTGGTATCCCTTCTTCAAGGCCGCGGATAAAGCAGAATACCAAAAAGAAGAAAAACGAGCGGCAGAAAAAGCAGCCGGTAGAGCAGCTGCATAATAAAGCGGGTCGTATTGTATGAGTGATATCAATATTAATGCAGTTGCCATGCAGGTGATCCTGCATGCCGGTGACGGGAGAAATAAAGTTGATGAAGCGATCGATGCAATGGCCAGATCTGAATATGAAGAAGCTGAAAAACTTCTGGATGAAGCTGAAACTGAAATAACCAAGGCGCATATTGCCCAAACGCAGGCAATCCAGGCACAGGTGGGTGGAGAAAACATAGAGTATTCGCTCCTGTTTACCCATGCTCAGGATACTGTTATGACGATCAATACTGAACTTAGGATGGCAAGACGTTTCCTGCCGGTATTCAGAATGCTGGGTGAAAAAGCAGAAAGGAATAACAATCATGAATAAGAGATTTCCTGAAGGCTTTCTCTGGGGTGGCTCAACTGCAGCAAACCAGGTTGAAGGCGCATACAATGAAGGCGGAAGAGGACTTGCAACTTCTGATTTTGCAAGGCTGGTAGATGCTGAAACAAGGAAACGCGAAGGCGGATTTGAGGAGCGTGAACCTCATAATGCCGCGACGAAAGGGATGCTGGCTGATATGAAAGCGCATCCTGAACACTGGGAATTTCCGAAACGGCGGGGAATCGATTTCTATCACACATATAAGGAAGATATCGCCCTGTTTGCAGAAATGGGATTCAAAGTGTTCCGAATGTCAATTTCCTGGTCCAGGATCCTTCCAAACGGGGATGACGAAATTCCGAACGAAGAAGGGCTGCAGTTCTATGACGATGTATTCGATGAATTGCATCGATACGGAATTGAACCGCTTGTAACATTGTCTCATTTTGACACTCCGCTTCATCTTGCGGAAGAATACGGCGGATTCCTGAGCAGACATACGGTGAAAGCGTTTGAACATTATGCAAGGATCGTTTTGAACAGATATAAAGAAAAGGTCAGATACTGGCTTACGTTTAACGAGATCAACAACGTGCTCTCAAACCCGTTCACAAGCAGCGGTCTCATCTTTGACGGACCTGTGAATCCGTTGGGACAGAATTCCTATATCGGCCACTGGCAGGAAAAATTCCAGGCTGTTCATAACCAGTTTGTCGCAAGCGCGCTGGCTGTTAAAGCGTGTCACGAGATCGCCCCTGACGCAAAGATAGGGAATATGCTGTGCAGGCTTGAAAACTATGCGGAAAGTGCCAGGCCGGAGGACCAGCTTCAGGTCATGTTTGAAGATCACTTTAACTGGTTCTTCACAGATGTCCAGGCAAAAGGTGAATATCCGTATTACATGAAGCGTTTCTTTGATGAGAATCATATCCATATCAACATGGAAGAAGATGATATGGATAATATCAGGGAAGGCAAGGTTGATTTTATAACGATCAGTTACTATATGACGTATATTATGCGTTATAAAGGGGATATAGTTCCGAAGCCGACCGGCAGACTTGTTTCTGACCTGAAAAATCCCTACCTGCCGAAATCTGAGTGGGGATGGACGGTTGACCCCATTGGGTTCCGCATCACGCTGAATCATATCTATGACAGATATCACCTCCCGATCTTTATTTCTGAAAACGGCCTGGGGGCTGTCGATCATGTCGAAGAAGACGGTAGGATCATTGATGACTATCGGATCGACTACCTTCGCCAACACGTCGAGCAGCTTCGTGAAGCAATTGAAGACGGCGTGGATGTGTTCGGATATGCATGGTGGGGGCCGATCGACCTTGTTTCGTCTGGTACATCAGAGATGTATAAACGTTATGGGATGATCTATGTGGATCTGGATGATCACGGGAGCGGAACAGGAAAGCGCAGCCGCAAAAAATCGTTCTTCTACTACAAAAAAGTAATTGCGTCAAACGGCGCGGATCTTGAAAACGACATTGCATATTAACCACAATACAGAATAGACAGCTGGTATTCTGGCTGGACATACAGGAAAAAGGAACCCGATGCAGATCCCGCTAAAGTGATATGGCTGCTGCATAATGAGTTCTGCTATGGAGTTATCAATGATATCTATCGGTTTACTGTTTCCGTTTTTATCCGAAGCAGACCATCTGTGAAACTCCCGGAGCCGATGGAAGAGTATTTGTGGATCGCAAAAGAAGGTCTTCCTATGAATGAAGGTGAATATAGCATAACTCACGAGTGCAAAAAAAGGGAGTGACATCAACTGAAGCAGCCGATTATATGGGAGTATCACGGTCAATTATTTACAGATGGGTAAATGAAAACAACAGTGATCGGCTTTCTTAGATCCGTGAAACGATTAAGAAAGTCGTAAACGCCAAATAAGTTGTACCTGTTAAAAGGAAAGCCGTATCAGATTTCTGAGATATGTTATTGACCGTGTCCCGATGGATTATTATCATGTATTTATTCGTGAAAGAACAATCGCTTCAGAATATGTTCGTTCTGTCAGATGATCTGTCCGGGAAGCTGAATCAGCAGAAAAAGCTGCTCGGTAATGAAACAGAATCGATTAAGACGGCTAGCGAAAAGATGCAGAAAGAACTGAAACGCATTGAGTCAGATAAGTATTCCAACATGGACAAATATATGTCCGGAGATCTTCCTAAAGAGAAGTTTCTGGCTAAGAAGCAAAAGCTGGATGAAGCGTCTTCTACCATCACTGACGGGATTGCAGAACTTGGAAACAAGTTGGAAGTGATAAGGACCTCTGAAGATCCTGAGACTGAAAAACTGGTCGGAGAGATGAAGAAATATTCCAAAGAATCTCAGCTGACAAGCGGTATGGTGCAAACATTTATAGAATCTGTTGAGATAACAGATGACCAGCATGCACAGATCATATGGAAGTTCTCCGACATCTTTAAACGGTTCGTGGAAGAACAGTAAAACTGAACATCTATCAGAAAAGAGCTCCAGATTGCAGAATCCGGAGCTTTTCTTCTGAAAAAGTTCAATTTTTTTTAGTCCTTACTTGACATACGCTGATGAACCGGACGCCTTCCCCTATAAGGGAAATGAGGTGTTGCAGGGAATCGTCCGAACGAGCTGCCGGGGCCATTTGATTGCCTTAAGCGCCACGCCGGATGAATCGTTACGGAAAATGGAGACGCTCCGGCTGTTTCACAGACCTCATCATCATCCTCTCGTTGTGCCCAGAATCCTGATCCTGCCGATGGCAATTCAATACCTATACTTAACATACTTTATCAAAGGCAGGGAGAAGGTATTAGTCTTTGTACCTACGCGCAACCTCGCAAAGCAGCTGGGAAAAGCTCTGAAGATCCCCCATTTTACTTCAGAGAGTGAGAACAAGGATGAGATGATCCGTGATTTCAGAGAGGGACGTTTTCCGGTTTTGATCACCACAACTGTATTAGAGAGAGGAGTAACGTTTTCCAATGTCGCCGTGATCATCCTGCGGGCGGACCACGGTGTCTTTGATAAAGCTAGCCTGATTCAGATTGCGGGAAGAGTCGGACGTGACCCGAAATACCCGGAAGGAGACTGTCTGTTTTTATGTTGCCGAAGAAGCAGGGAAGTGGAAGAAGCAATCAGGGAAATCACACGGATGAATGCCTGATCTGCTTTACAAAAAAACAAACCAAGGGAAATCTCTTTTCATTACTCTGGGATGAAGATCCACTCTGCGCAAAATGCCGGGAAAAACTGATCAGGAAAGATGCCGTGATTGAACTGGAGGATCTCAAGTGTGAGATACTCTATCTCTACAATGACGCATTTTCCTCTTATCTCTTGCAGTACAAGGAATTATACGATGAGGCGCTCTATCCGCTTTTTCTTGCCGCGGATTCCGCTCGCCTGCGAAAGAAATACGGCAGCTATACGCTGGTGTGTCCGCCGAGCAGTGAGAAAAAACTGGCGGAGCGGGGCTTTCACCACGTGGAAAAAATGTTCTCCGTACTGGCTTTACCGATCGTGATGCCGTTTGAAAAGGTGGATGAGTATTCACAGAAAACGGGCGGACGGAAAGCCAGGAAAAACGTTGTCAGTCACATCAGACGCAAACAGGGTGTTACTTTGCCTGATACGCCGCTATTGCTTGTGGATGATGTGCTGACAACAGGCAGCACGCTTTTAAGCTGTTATCATTTGTTACAGCCGTTTTCCAAAGAGATCCGGGCACTCGCAGTGAGCGGGAATAAGCGCTGGTTTGACACGGAAAATGTCTAATAATACACAATTTTATACATTTAACGCAAATCGGGTGGTTTACTTTTTTTTTGATTTGAATAGTGCTAAATTATAATAAAGTCCTGGACTTTTAGGGGAAGGTATTTAGTATATGATTGGAAAAGTCAAAAAGTTTAACAAAGACAAAGGCTTCGGTTTCATTGTCATTGACGATGAAAGAGACGTCTTCTTCCATTTCTCTCAGTTAGTGATGGAAGGCTTCAAGACAATCGAAGACGGTGCTGAAGTGGAATTCGATTTAGTGGAAACTGAACGCGGATTACAGGCACACAACATTGTTAAAAAATAACAAGTAAAAAGCGACGCCGTCGCTTTTTCTTTTATTCAAAGGGATTATCAAGTATAATGTAAATGTTTAAGAAGGAGATTTTTTTGTAATGGCAAACTTTTTAACTAGACTGTTCAATTATGATGAACGCAGATTAAGGGAGATTAAAAAAATCGCCGATAAGGTGGAAGGTTATGCCGGAACCATGTCTGCCATGGATGACGAGACGCTGAAGGCGCAGACGCCGAAGCTGAAAGCCCGTCTGGCAGCGGGGGAAACGCTGGATGATATCCTTCCGGAAGCATACGCCACGGTAAGAGAAGCCGCAAAGCGTGTCATCGGGGAGTATCCTTACTATGTTCAGATCGTGGGTGCCATTGTTCTCCATCAGGGTGATATTGCCGAAATGAAAACCGGTGAAGGTAAGACACTGACTTCCGTCATGCCGGTTTATTTGAATGCGCTGGAAGGAAAAGGCGTACACGTGGTTACGGTCAACGAATATCTGGCCGGACGTGACGCGAAATGGATGGGTCAGATCCATGAATTCCTCGGCCTGAGTGTCGGATTAAACCTCAGAGCCCTGACTCCGGCGATGAAACGGAAAGCCTATGAATGTGATATTACATATACAACCAATGCGGAAGTCGGCTTTGACTATCTGCGTGACAACATGGTCACCAGCGTGAAAGACCGCGTTCTGCGTCCGCTGAACTTTGCCCTCGTTGACGAGGTTGACTCAATCCTCATCGATGAAAGCCGCACTCCGCTGATCATCAGCGGCGGCCAGAAGAAGACAGCCAACCTCTATATCCAGAGCGACAGGCTGGTCAAGCGGATGGTGGAAAATGTAGACTATCAGATTGATATCAAATCCAAATCGGTGACTCTGCTGGAGCCGGGCGTCGATAAGGCAGAAGCTGCCTTCCATATCGACAACCTGTACGATCTGGAGAACACCAACTACGTTCACCACATCAACATGGCTTTAAAAGCCAACTATATCATGAGCAATGACGTCGAATATGTCGTCAAGGACAAGAAGGTCGTCATCGTTGACCAGTTCACGGGCCGTATGATGGAAGGACGTCAGTATTCCGACGGTCTGCATCAGGCCATTGAAGCGAAGGAAAACGTTCCGATCAAGGAAGAGACGACCACGCTGGCCACGATCACCTATCAGAACTTCTTCCGTCTGTATTCCAAGCTTGCCGGTATGACAGGTACGGCCAAAACGGAAGAGGAAGAATTCCTGGCCATCTACAACATGCGCGTCATGGAGATCCCGACCAACCGTCCGGTCATCCGTAAGGACTATCCGGATGCGGTATACGGCACAAAGAAAGCCAAATTCCAGGCGCTGATCCAGGAGATTGAAGAAGTGCACAAGACCGGTCAGCCGATCTTAGTCGGTACGATCTCGGTTGAAACATCCGAATTCATCTCCAAGCTCTTAACCCAGCGCAAGATCCGCCATGAAGTTCTGAATGCGAAGAACCACGCCAGAGAAGCGGACATCATCGCCAAAGCCGGACATAAGGGTGCGGTTACCATTGCGACCAACATGGCCGGCCGTGGTACGGACATCAAGCTTGGCGAAGGCGTCAGAGAACTCGGCGGCCTGGCGGTATTAGGCTCTGAGCGGCATGAATCCCGCCGTATCGACAATCAGCTGCGCGGACGTAGCGGACGTCAGGGCGACCCGGGCTATTCCCGTTTCTATGTCTCCGTACAGGATGAACTCATGGTCCGTTTCGGCGGAGAACGCATGGAAGCGCTCTTCTCCCAGCTGGGAGATGTCCCGGTGGAATCCAAGACGATCACCAAAGCCATCAGCTCGGCACAGAGAAGAGTCGAAGGTTACAACTTCGATATCCGTAAATCCCTTCTGGAATACGATGATGTCTTACGCCAGCAGCGTGAGATCATCTATGACCAGAGAAACTTCGTACTCGATCACGACGATGTCCGTCCGATCATCAAGGGCATGTTTGACAGAGTCGTGGAGAATATCGTAACCGGAAACATCGATCCGCAGGACAAAAACCGCAAAGTCGACGTGGACGGCGTCTTACATTCCCTCGCCAAGATGTCACTGGCAGAGGGTGTTCTGGACAAAGCCTCCCTGCAGGGCAAATCCGCGGAAGATATGACGGTGGAAGTACAGCAGAGAGTCTGGAACAGCTATCTTGAGAAAATCGCCAAAGTCGATGAAGAGATCAAGCCGATGGAAAAAGTCATGGTACTGCGTATCATTGACCGTGCCTGGATCAACCACATCGACATGATGGATAAGCTGAGAAGCGGTATCCATCTGCGTTCCTATGCTCAGTCCAATCCGCTGCAGGCTTATGTGGAGGAAGGCTATCAGATGTTTGAAGAGATGCTCTCGCATATCTCCGAGGAAGTCGTTGCCTTCTGTATCCGTCTGCAGATCAAGTATGAGCAGGAGGAAAAGGAAGAGGAGGATGCATAATGGAACTGTATGAGATCCGCCAGAACCTCAACGAAACGAAAGGAAAGCTGATTCAGCTTGGTGACTCTCTTTGACTTCGCTCAGAAGGAAAAGAGAATTGAAGAGATCAATCAGCAGATGTTACTTGACGGCTTCTGGAATGACCGGAAGAAGTCGCAATCCCTAATTGATGAAGCCAATTCCTACAAGGATCTGATGGAGACCTATCGGAGCCTGAAAAAGGATCTGGATGACATGCTGGAAACGGAAAACCTTCTGAAGGATGACTATGATGCCGAGATGGCAGCGCTTCTGGAAGAAGAATATCTGGATTTTGCCCACCGCTATGAGCAGTATGAAATCAACGTGCTGCTGTCGCATCCGTATGACAAAAACAATGCCATCATTGAACTGCATCCGGGTGCCGGCGGAACGGAAAGCCAGGACTGGGCGGAAATGTTATACCGCATGTATACCCGCTGGGCTGAAAAGAGCGGTTTCAAGGTGACCGTTCTGGACTATCTGGCAGGGGATGAGGCGGGAATCAAATCGGTTTCCGTTCTGATCAGCGGCAAGAATGCCTATGGCTATCTCAAAGGGGAAAAGGGCGTGCACCGTCTGGTGCGCATCTCCCCGTTTGATGCCTCGGGCAGGCGTCACACTTCCTTTGCGGCGCTTGATGTCATGCCGGAGTTTGACGACAAGATCGAAATCGAGATCAATGAATCCGATCTCATTATCGAGACGCACCGCTCCAGCGGAGCCGGCGGCCAGCATATCAACAAAACGGACAGTGCCGTCCGTCTGATCCATAAGCCGACAGGCCTTGTGGCAAACTGCCAGAGTGAGCGCTCCCAGTTAATGAACAAGGAGCGTGCCCTCAACATGTTGAAGAGCAAGCTCTATCAGCTGAAGATCGAAGAGCAGGAAGCCAAGATCAGCGATATCAAGGGCGAGCAGAAATCCATTGAATGGGGTGCTCAGATCCGCTCCTATGTCTTTATGCCGTATACCCTGGTCAAGGATAACCGGACGGGATATGAGAACGGAAATGTGGCAGCTGTCATGGACGGAGATCTGGACGGCTTCATCTACGCCTATCTGAAATCACAGGTAAAATAAGAGAAACAGGGACGGGAAACCGTCCCTTCGTTTTTGAAAAAAAGCTTTAAAAATGGTACAATATCATTAAAGAAAAGCGTGCAGAAACATTCATAAGTCCGGCCTTTCCCGGGCTTATTTTTATCAAAGAGGGAGGAAGCGGAATGAGTACATATCCATTTCAGGTACATGATCTGGTGAATTACCGCAACAGCGGTGTCTGTGAGATCAGCGAAATCCGTATGGAAGATCTCGGTATGGGGAAAAAGGCGTATTATGTCCTGCGCTCCATAAAGGATAACGGAACCACGATTAAGATTCCTGTCGATTCCCCGGCCGTAGCAACAAACATGCACCATGTATTAAGCCGGGAGGAGATCGATGCGGCGATCATGGATTCCGAAGAGATGGAACGCCGCTGGATCACGGATTACAAGGAGCGCTCCACGGAATTTGAGGCGATACTGCTCAGAGGAGAGAGAAAAGAGATCCTCACGATGATCAAGACGCTGGCCTTCTACCGTGAGGAATGCCTGAAGAGCAACCGCAAGTTCGGCACGACGGATGCGCGGTTATTGGAGCGGGCGGAGAATGCCATCAAACAGGAGTTTGCCTATTCTCTGAACATTCCCGAGGATGAGGTGATTCCCTATATTATCAGGTATAACTTGCCAAAGTAAAATCCGGTAATTAGGAAGGAAAGAAATTTGGCAGAATAAATAGAGTATTGAGCGGAATCTGCTGTCACAGTAAATTCCGCTTTTCATCATAAAGCAGCGAGAAAGATACGAAAGAAGCTGTT
>JAZQFH010000041.1:0-4688 GCA_045539425.1 Erysipelotrichaceae bacterium | reverse complement strand
GTCGGATTACCGGCTCAGATACGCGTCCTATCTGCTCAGGGAGCGCCCGGACTCTGTCGGTGCCATCGCCTCCCTGTGCGGGTTCGACAACTTCTCTTATTTTATCCGGCGCTTCCGCCGCAAATACGGAATGTCCCCGAGGGAATACCGCTCCCACGGGTGCCAGAATACAAAAAGCCCGTAAATGAACTGCCCCACAAAAGTGGGACAGTCTAAAAAAGCCAGGGCTTAACTATTAAGGTATGCATTCCTATATTCCATAGGAGTCATACCTTTTAGTTTTCTCTGTGGTCTCTCATAGTTATAGAAATAAATGTATTGATCGATCATCTGTATTAGTTCTTCATTGGCTTTTGGCAGACTGTGTAATTCAAAACATTCACTTTTAAGATGTCCGAAACAGTTCTCACAGCACGCATTGTCATAGCCGTTTGCTTTACGGGAATGGGAGACGGTAATACCATACGAGTCTAGATACTTGATATACAGTTCGTTTGTATACTGGAATCCCCGATCAGAGTGGAGCACGCAGAAACCGGTCGGATCCCAGTCATCCCGACAACTTTACAGAGATTGTCCATCACAAGCTTCAAGTCATTAAACTTTGATATCTGATAGGCTATAATCGAATTGTCATAGAGGTCCTTGATCACGCTAAGATACATACGACCTTGTTGGCAGTATATGTAACTGACATCCGTCACGAGCTTTTCCAGGGGTCGCGAAGAGGTGAAGTTACGGGCGAGGAAGTTTTCGCAGACGGTCCTCGCTTTTTCATTTGGTTCTTCCTTTGTGCAGCACTGGTATCGTTTCTTCCGGACCGGAGAAGACAATCTCAGTATTTTCATGTATTTATTATGAACAGATGCATCAGAGAAATACGGCAAATGACTGGGCGCCGATATGTGCTGTGTCAGCACTGCCGATCACAAAGACAGCTTTCTTTCCTGCCAGTTCTTCAAGAGACAGTGCTGCCCCGCTCTGCGAAGGATTGATGACAATCACCATCTCTCCCCTCTGATAAACAAACGGTCTGCCTTTTTCTCCGAGAATGACCTGGAAGTCTCCGTCTGCCTGCAGGTCCCTGTGGCTGTGACGGAAGGCAATCAGGGCTTTGTATGTATTGTAAAGAGAATCGGGATCTGCTTTCTGTGTGCTCAGTACCGGGGCATCTTCCGCAGAATCCTGCGGCAGGTATATCTGTTCCGGCTCTGCCTTTGAGAAACCGTAATTAGCAGAAGTATCCCACTGCATCGGGGTACGGCTGCCGGTCCGGTGGTAGCCGCCTTCCTTTGTTCTGACATCCAGATAGCGCATACCGATCTCATCTCCATAATAGACAAACGGGACGCCGGGCATCGTCATCAGGAAACCGGCAAACAGTTTCATCTCCCTGTCCGAAAGCGTACGGGCCGGACGCGGTGTATCATGATTGCAGGTAAACATGGCAATATAGCCGTTTTCTTTTGTGGCATTGTATTTTGGCAGATAATCATTCAGGAAACGGGTAATATCCCCTTCGCCGTCTTTGCGGAAATAGCTGTTGTCCCCTCCTTCGGTTTCATAGTCACGAAGCAGGGTATTGTAGCCGTTGCCGTGATGGTCGAGATAGAAGTCCATATGGAACCCGCCGCCGTTGATGGCCTGTACGGGATTGGACCATTCGCTGACCAGGGCCGCTTCCGGATAGTCATGATCCAGCATATTGCGGATATCACGCCAGATGGCAGCTGTGGCACTTTTATTCTCATCATCGTTTTTGACAAGGGAGTCCGCCATGTCCACACGGTATCCGTCACAGCCCATATCCAGCCAGAAACGTATGATGTCCTTCAGAGCTTCCCTTGTCGCAAGAGCCTCTTTGGAATCCACCGCCGACATCCATTTTTCCGTCCGCTTCAGCCAGCCGTAATTCAGGGCCGGCTGGGAAGCGAAGAAGTTCAGCATATAGGCACCGCCTCTTGGCGTCATGCCGGAGATATACGGGTGATCTTTGATTCCTTCAAAGGCATGCCCTGTCCAGACATAGCGTCCGGAGTATTCGTTTTCCTCATCCTTTTTTGATTCCAGGAACCAGGGATGCCGGTCGGACGTATGCCCCGGCACCAGATCAAGAAGGACCCGGATGCCCATCGCATGTGCCTTTTCAAACAGTTCTTTCAGATCATCGTTTGTCCCATAGCGCGGGGCAACTTTTTTATAGTCACTGACATCATAGCCGCCGTCAAGAAACGGCGAATCAAAACAGGGATTGATCCACAGGGCATTGCATCCAAGTTCCCTGACCTCATCCAGTTTTGAGAGGATTCCCTGCAGGTCGCCGATTCCATCATTGTTGCTGTCGTAATAGGACTGCGGATAGATTTCATAAAACACTGCATCTTTCAGCCATTCAGGCATTCGTCTTCCTCCTTCAGAATCTCTTCCAGATTCCTGCTGTATATGATCCTGACTTTTGCTGCAGGATCTGTTTCCTTCATCATTTCTGCTATTTTCCTGCGGCTGTATCCCCCGGTATTGATAAAGACACTGTCAATACCGCAGGCATCCGCAGTTCTGATATCACTGGCAAATTCATTGCCGATCATAACGGTATCTTCTTTCTGCAGATCATGCTTTTCCAGCAACAGCATCAGGAAGGCAGGATCCGGCTTTCTGATGCCGTAATCACTGGAAATAAAGATATCGTCAAAGTATTCCGGCAGACCGAAGGCTTCCATTTCCGGTATGGTGAAGACCCGCTGGGCATTGGACAGCAGCCAGGTCTTCTTTCCCTGCCGTTTCAGTTCTTGCAATACCTTCTTTGTTTTCCGGTAGGGATGACAATACACCCGTGCCGCATTGCGAAACTGTACAGCAGTTTCTTCTGCCCATGCGCGGTCAGCCTTCCCTTCTGCCAGTCTTTGAAAGACATTGCATATATCAATTTCCGGATACGGGACATCCATCCGTCCCATCTCTTCACGGCAGTACCGGACATACTGCCGGCGCAGTTCGGACGGTCTGGAAAAGACACCGGCATCACGAAAGCGTTTCTTCATCACATACCATACCCTGATCCCGGTTTCATCGGTATGAATATCCAGCAGTGTTCCGTACAGATCAAAAATGTAATTCTGATACACACGATTACTCTTTCAAAACGGCAATTCCGTACGGCGGTACTGTCAGCTTTCCCTCCTGCAGGGAAATTTCCTCTTCTCCCGCCAGCAATACACCGGCAAGGGTCTGCTGCTTCAGAGCGGAAACATCAACGGTTTCACTCTGCCCGCCAAGATTCATAACAATGCATACTTCCGGATGAATGCCATCGCTTTTTGTATAGATGGCAATCTCTTCATCGGAAAGATCATCCCGCAGGCTGACGGTTCCGAAAGCCAGGGATGGAAATGCATTGCGCAGCTTTATTACTTAGCCAAGAACACCCCGTCTATAGTCTACAGCCAAAGGCGCTACTTAGACGGGGATGAATTGGCACAAAATTTGCCACCCGTTTTTGCTATTCTTCTTTTGAAAGGAAGATATTGTGCTTACTGGTAACAAATGCAAACTCTACCCATCCGACGAACAGAACACTGTCATGAGTAAGACTCTTGGCTGTTCCAGGTATATATACAACCTGTTTCTCGATGTTTGGAACACAACATATGAATATACTGGTCAAGGCATGTCTTTTTATTCGTGTTGTGCCAGTCTCACTGAACTGAAACAGGTCCTCCCATGGCTGAAAGAGGCAGATTCAACTGCGTTACAGTCCGCATTGCGTAATCTGAGCGATGCATTTGCTGGTTTTTTCAGGAAAAATGCAGAGCACCCGGTATTTCGTAAGCGTGGACAACACGACTCTTATACGTCAAAGAACAATAACTGCTCGATTCGCGTTGAGGATAAAAACCACATCGTCTTACCAAAGGTTGGGCGTATTCGTGTACGCGGTCTTCGTAACATTGAAGGACGCATTTTGCGCGCTACTGTATCCCGGGAATCGACAGGAAACTGGTATGTTTCGCTACTGTATGAAGCAGAAGATGTTAAACCATTTCCTGTTAATAATGATCCAGTAGGTATCGATCTGGGACTGAAGGAATTCGTGATCCTTTCAGATGGCACCAAATACGATAACCCTCGACCACTGTCCAAACTTGAGAAGCGTCTTGCCAGGGAACAGCGTATTCTTGCGCGCCGTAAAGAGGCGAATGTGGATCACTACGTTGTACGTAATGGAAACCGCTATCCGATATACAAGCGTCCACTCAGTGAGTGTCAGAACTACCAGAAACAGAAGCGCAAGGTCGCACGCCTGTACGCGAAGATCCGTAATCAGCGCCTTGATTTTGAACATAAGCTTTCAACAGAACTCATCAAGAGCCACGATGTGCTCTGTCTGGAAGACCTCAACGTCAAGGGGCTGATGAAGAATCATAAGCTTGCGAAGGCGATCGGTGATGCGTCTTGGTCGGAGTTCGTATCTATGCTTGCGTATAAAGCAGAACGTTATGGGCGCCTGATCGTTCCTGTAGGGACGTTCTTTCCCAGTTCCCAAACATGTTCGTGCTGCGGTGAGGTCAATCCTGTAACCAAAGATCTGAATGTCCGGGAATGGGACTGTCCTTCATGCGGAACGCATCATGACAGGGACGTTAATGCGGCGATCAATATTCGTAACGAAGGATTAAGAATACTGTATT
>JAZQFH010000040.1:0-85421 GCA_045539425.1 Erysipelotrichaceae bacterium | reverse complement strand
GGTCTGCTTTCATTAGCAGACCACTATCAGTTCGTACATAGTTATTGAATTTCGAACCGCCGTATACCGAACGGTACGTACGGTGGTGTGAGAGGTCGGAAATAAATAGGAGGAAACCTATTTATTTCCTCCTACTCGATTTGATTCAGATAGTGGTCAAAGAGGTAATGACCGACACCGCCTTCCGCACAGGTATATTCCGTAACGGCATCCGCTGCGTCCACCGTGCTCTGTGCTCCGCCTTTGACGCAGACACCCCATCCGGCTTCAATCAGAAGGGAGTTGTCATTCTCGTTATCTCCGAAGGCGATGATCTCTTCAATCGGGATCTGATGCTTGGCGGCGTAGCGGAGAAGTCCTTCTCCCTTGCTGATGCCTTTCTGCATCGCTTCCACCGTTCCCGGGAAGGTACCGATCATCTGATATTCGTCCCCGAAACGTTCCAGAAAATACTGCCTGACCTCTGCTTCATGTTCTTCTTCCGTACGGAAAAGAATCTTGAATGCCGGGGTATTACAGAAGCCGTCCACATCCCCGGTCTTATCCTCAAACGGGAAGCCGTGACGCTTGGCTGCTTCCAAGAGTTCACCCTGAATGTTCATGGCGTTATTGTTTTTCAATCCCTCCGCATTGACGGAAATCCGGTATTTATCGACTAAAGGCATCATGTAGTTCATGATCTCTTTCATCTTATCCGTCGTAAGCGGCTCCATGCTCCAGAGGGAATCATCCTCAAGATCGTACAGCATGCCGCCGTTCATCCCAATCAGAAAATCGAAATCAAACGGAAGACTCCACATCCGTGCCTGTGCTTTTAATTTGTCCGTAACTTCTCTTCCCGTTGCCAGTCCGAGTTTCACTCCTCTGTCATGAAGTTTTACAAAGGCTTCGCGGACGATGGGAGGAATGTCCTCTCCTTTAAAAGCCAGTGTCATATCTACGTCTGCCGCCAGGGCAGTAATCTTTGAAATCATCTTTACCACCTCAAAATTCCCAACAGTACTAATTATAGGGGAAAGTGGGGAAAAGGGGAAGAAAAACGACGGAAAACGCCGGAATTTGAGCGTTAATTTGCGCGAAGGTAAGCTTTTTACTATAATGTGGTTGAAGTAAGAAGAAGGCAAGTCATGATTTGCGAAATGTGCGGAAAAGAATTCGATGAAAAGGAAGCGTGCTGTCCGCATTGCGGATATGTTTTTTCGTCAGATCAAAATGAACCAAAAAAAGAATCAGAGGTTCCTCTGAAAGAGAATCCGGAAGAAAAGGAAATCCCGGAAACAGCAGAAGAAGAAATTGTCCTGCCTCTAGAAGAGCCAGACAACGGGGAATTAGTCGAAGAGAGCGCTGGGGAAGAAGAAACTCCGACAGAGGAAGAAGCAGTCAGCGAAGAAGATTTGCCGGAAGAAAATGAAGACGCTCAGACAGAAAAAGAGGAAGTCGAGAGCGAAGATCATTTAGCGGAAGAAGAGAAGAAAGCGGAAACGCCGCCTGCTCCCGTTACGAAAAAGAGCGGCAGATCCTTCTCCCGCATGATGCTTGCCGGTATTCTGCTGCTGGTGTTGGCGACGGCATCTTTGATCGCGTTTTTCTATGAAACCTCTCCGGGAACGCTTTACGGCCGGGCTTTGACACATGCCCGGGAAGAAACGGAAGCTTTACGGTATGAAGAAGCGCTGAAGTATTATGCGGAGGCGGAAAAGTATAATGAAACCGGCGAAGATCTCCGGGAAGAAGTCAAGGGAGTCTATGACAGTTGGGCGAAGGAATATGAAGGAAAGAGCGATTATGAAAAGGCCATCGAGATCTACGAAGCGGCCATCGGCGTCTTTCCGGATAAGGCAATGGAATACGATACGCTTATTGTCGGTGACTATGTGACATGGGCGAATGCACTGGCACGGGATACGGAGTACTCCCCGGAAGCGAAAGCGGAAGTGGATGCCATTTTGGAGAATGCCAAAATCAAGGGGTATCATGTTGACAGGGCAATCGATGATCTGAACAGTATCTACCATTACCGGGAGAACAGCCGCGAGCTGGAAGAGAGTGCAAATACGATTGCGAAACTGCTGGATGGCGGACAATATGAGGATGCACTGACGGAATTAAAGAATATTCAGATTCAGCTGAATGAAAATGATGCTTTTGCGAAGGAGAACCAGCTGGAGATTTCCTATCCGCTGATCTTTGATGTGAAGCGGAGAAAAGCTCCGCAGATTGCCTTCTACCGCTATGGTCTAGAGGACTATCAGCAGGAGTACTGGCTCCTTTATTACGGAAGTGTTAAAGACGGAGTGAGAGAAGGAAGAGGCAGTGTTCTTTCCTATATCTTTAACCGGTATACCTATGAAACCAGGGAAGATTACTATACTGCAGACTGGCAGAATGACCTGCCGCAGGGTGAATTTGAAGAACATCTGACGGTCCGGAAGGGTGTCTTTGATTCCAATGATGTTCAGAGCTACACCGTACGCGGTTCGCTGAACGACGGTGTCTATGACGGGGACTTTGAACTGACGGATGCAGAGAAGAACGGATATAAGGGAAGCTTTGTCAGCGGGCACATCATGGTCATCTCTGAAACGGACGGGAAAAACGTCATTGCCGAAAGCGGGGACGGCACCCATCAGATTCTCTGGACAGACGAGCAGCTGAAACAGCTTTACAGCGTTGTCAGCGGAGTGAAGGAATAGGCGGAAATGAAGACGGAAAAGAAAATCCCGGAAGGCTTCGGCAGCGTTGCGGAAGTGCTGCGCTGTGCCGTTGTGGATCTTCGCTACGCCACGCAGCATAATTTTACGGGAAGAGTTGTCAAAGGGTACTTTGCCAATACGGCATATCTGACAAAAGAAGCACTGAAGGCTCTGAAGGAAGTCGAGACGGAAGCATTATCTGACGGATACGGGCTCTGGATCTTTGATACCTACCGGCCTAAAAGGGCGGTAGAAGACTTTGTGGCGTGGTCACTTGAGGAAGAGGACGGCCGCACAAAAGAGGAGTTTTATCCGGAATATGAAAAGAAGGATCTCTTTTCACTCGGCTTTATCTCCAAGACTTCTTCCCATACGCACGGCAGCACCGTCGATCTCACACTGTATGGTCTGAAGAGTAAAACCGTACTGGATATGGGCGGGGAGTTCGATTTCTTCAGTGAAGTTTCGCACTACGCCTCGCGTGCGGTATCAAAGGATGTTGCAGAGCGGCGCAGGTACCTCCGAGAGCTGATGATGCGGCATGGCTTTGTGCCGATTGAAGAGGAATGGTGGCATTTTACCCTGAAGGATGAACCGTATCCCGACACGGTGTTTGACTTTGAAATCCGCGGATAAATGTTTCACTATCCCATCTTAAGAAAATGAGATAAAATAAGAATATAAATAACAAGAGAGGAGATTATTTATGGCAGGGAAGAAAAAAACCTACGTAGCTGCTGATGAAAAGACAAAGGCAGCTGCCGAGTATGTCAAGCAGAATATGAAGGAAGCGGCTCCGGTCGGAAACGCAACAGGTTACCGGATCGGTGCAGTTGTCTGCTGGATCATCGCCTTCGCATTACAGATCTGTGCATTTTTAGTCTTAGGTGGAAAACTGGACCTGAAATTCATGCCGGCTCTGTATCAGATGGTCGCCTTCCTCGTACTGGATCTGATCCTGGTAATCGTCGGAGCTCAGCTCTGGAAGAAAGCCAATCATATTGATCCAGTTTCCGAAGCAAACAAGACAAAATTCTGGTTATGGAACAACATGGGCGTCATCGTCTGTGCCGTCTGCTTCGTTCCGTTCATCATCCTGGCTTTATTAAACAAGGATGCGGACAAGAAGACCAAGACAGTCGCCGTTGTCGTTGCGGCCATCGCACTGGCACTGGGCGGATTATTCAGCTATGACTTCAATCCGGTTTCCAGCGAACAGAAAGAAGCAGCCGTTGCGGCACTGGGTGATGAGACAGTATTCTGGAGCCCGTTTGGCAAAGTGTATCACACACATGATGACTGCTCTCACCTGAATCAGTCCGAGCAGCTGACTTACGGCACAGTCGCGGAAGCAATCGCAGCGGGACGTACCCGTTTATGCTCCACATGTGCCAAGAAGGATAACATCACAACGGTAGTTACCGACGGAGAATAGTCAGAGATCCTCTATACCAGAGGATCTTTTTTTTGTTTGTCTTTTCCCTTGAATTTAAATAAAGTATAATGAATTCATGGAAGAAAAACAGCGGATCTATGCCTGTATCGATTTGAAATCGTTTTATGCGAGCGTGGAGTGCGTGGAGAGGGACCTCGACCCGCTTACGACAAATCTGGTCGTAGCGGATCAGAGCCGTACCTCCAAGACCATCTGCCTTGCGGTTTCGCCATCCTTAAAAGCTTACGGGATCTCCGGAAGGGCCCGTCTTTATGAAGTGGAACAGCGGGTGGAAGAGGTCAACAAGCAGCGGAAGATTCAGAACCGCTACAGGGAGTTCCGTACTTCTTCGTATAATGACATCATTCTGAAAAACGACAGAACTGTTTCGGTGGACTATATCGTTGCGCCGCCGCGCATGAAATTCTATATGGACTACAGTGCCAGGATCTATAAGATCTACCTAAAGTATCTGGCACCGGAAGATATTCATGTCTACTCCGTGGATGAGGTGTTTCTGGATCTGACCAATTATCTGAATACCTACAAAAAGAGTGCCCATGAGCTGGTCATGACGATGATACGGGATGTCTTAAAGACAACGGGCATCACCGCGACCGGGGGAATCGGAACCAATCTGTTTCTGGCCAAGGTCGCCATGGATGTTGTCGCCAAGCATATTCCGGCAGATAAGGACGGCGTGAGAATCGCGGAGCTGGATGTCAGAAAATACCGGGAACTCCTCTGGGACTATCAGCAAATCACCGATATCTGGCGCATCGGCAGGGGAATCGCAGCCAGACTGGAAAAGTACTCCATTCATACCCTGGGAGAGCTGGCCCGCTTCTCCATTGATCAGGAAGCGGTGTTATTCAAGGAATTCGGCATCAATGCGGAGCTTTTGGTCGACCATGCCTGGGGATATGAACCGGCAACGATCAAAGATATCAAATCCTACATCCCGGAGAATCATTCGATGTCGATCGGACAGGTGCTGAGCGAACCGTATGATTTCCATAAGGGACTTCTGATTGTGAAAGAGATGGCGGACCTTCTGGGTCTTGATATGGTTGATAAACATATGGTGACCGATCAGATCGTTCTGAGTGTCGGCTATGACATTGCCAATCTGAAAGGGGAATATGAAGGAGAGGTCGTAAAGGACTACTACGGCCGCAACATGCCCAAAGGAGCGCACGGCTCTCTGAATCTGGAATTATTCACTTCCAGTTCTTCCATGATCATGGAAGGCTTTGAAAAACTCTACCGCCGCATTGTCGACAGACATCTCTCGATCCGCCGGGTCTATGTGGTGGCTTCGCACGCGATAAGAGAGGAAGTCGCCCAACAGAAGGAAACGGAATCCTTTGAACAGCTGGATCTCTTTACGGATGAAGATGTGAAGAAGAAAGCGGATGAAGACAAGCGCGAGCAGCTGAAAAAGGAAAAGGAAGTTCAGAAAGCCATTCTGACGATCAAGCAGAAATACGGAAAAAACGCGGTGCTGAAGGGACTGAACTATGAGGACGGGGCAACGACCCGCATCCGCAACCGCTTAGTGGGAGGTCATAAGGAATGAGTAAATACGATGATATCATTGATCTCGAACATCATATCTCCCCGAACCGTCACAGAATGTCCAACTATGAACGCGGAGCCCAGTTTGCGCCGTTTGCGGCCTTAACCGGCTACGATCAGATCGTCCACGAACAGGAGATTCTCTATGACGAGAGGCGCGAGATGGATGAAGAGGAACTGAATGCATTAAATGAGATTCTTCCTTCTTTAAACAAGGGAGAGAAGATCACCGTGGAATATTACCGGAACGGCTTTTACGAAAGAAAAAGCGGAGCGTTCCGGAGACTGAATGTTGCGAAGCGGATCCTGGTTGTCGAAAAGACACAGATCCCGCTGGATGACATTCACTCAATTGTGAGGGAAAACGATGAAAACGGAAGAAATGATGAAGAAAATCTCTGACTGGGAAGAGAAACTGGGAGCATACCGCTATGCCTTTACCCTGATGGGACTGGACAATAACCAGTTGCCACCTTCCGAAGGTCAGGAATACCGCCAGAAGATGCGCTCGCTTTTAATGAAGGACTACCTCAAGCTCAGTAAGGACTCTGAGATATATGAGATGTTAAAAGAGCTGAGTGAGCGGAAAGAGGAACTGGATGAGCTTCAGAAGCGGCGCATTGAGCTGTTACTCAAGAGTGCGGAAAAAGAGCGCAATACCCCGGCGGAACTGCAGCTGCGTCTGCAGAAAGATCTGGCAGCTTCCCAGTTTGCGTGGCTGAAGGCGAAAAAGGAAAATGACTATGCGTCCTATGCACCGTATCTCAGGGCTGTCTTTGAAGACTATGCGGAAGTAAAGCGCGCGACGCTGAAAGAAGGGGAGGATCTGTTTGATCGGATCCTTACGGATCACGTGGAGGGCTTTACCTCAAAGGAATACGATGCCTTTTTCGCCAAGGTGAAAGAGCGTCTGATTCCCTTATTGCGGCGTATTCAGGCTGCCCGACAGATCGATGATTCCTTTTTGAAGGGGTATTATCCGGCAGCGAAGCAGAGAGAGTTCAATGAAGTTTTACGCAGTTATCTGCACTTTGATCCTTCGTGGGGAAAGATTGCGGAGAGCGAACATCCCTTAACGACAACGATCTGCCGCGGAGACATCCGCTTTACCACCAAATACCGCGAATACAATCCGGTGCAGGCATCCTTCTCGACGATTCATGAGAGCGGACACGCCTATTTCAATCACCAGATTGCGCCGGAAATGGAAGGGAACATCGTGGGCGGATCCATTTCCGCTGCCCTGCACGAGTCGCAGAGCCGTTTATGTGAAAATCATCTCGGAAGAAGCCTTCCGTTCTGGGAAGTCAACTATCCGAAACTGCAGAAGATCTTCCCGGAAGAGCTTGGAACAATTGATCTGGAGCGCTTCTATGCGGCCATCAACAAAGTGTCCCCGACGCTGGTGCGTACGGAGGCCGATGAGCTGACCTATCCGCTGCATATCATTCTGCGCTATGAGCTGGAGAGAGACATCTTCCGCAAAACGCTCTCATTTGAAGATCTGAAGGGTGCATGGAATCAAAAATACGAAGAGTATCTCGGCGTGAAGCCTGAGAATGATGCGGAGGGGATTCTGCAGGATATGCACTGGCCCTATGCCTATTTCGGCTACTTCCCCACGTATCTTTTGGGAAGTGCCTTTGCGGCGCAGTTTGATCATGCGATGCGCAGGGAAATCGATGTGGATGATTTGATCAGAGCGGACAGATATCCGGAGATCATGCACTGGCTCAGGGACAATGTCCACTGCTATGGAAATCTGATCGATCCGCTGGAGGTTTTAAAATGTGCCACAAAAGAGGAGTTCAATCCGGAATACTACTTTGAGTATCTGGAAGAAAAATATACGCAACTGTATCATCTGAAATAAGAGCAAGACCGGCGTGAGCCGGTCTTGATGTATCTTGGGGATTATTCTCCGGAGATGGAAATCTCCTTGACGAGGATGCTTGGAACCTGATAGGAATTCGGACGCATGGTGACGTTGTTGCCGACGGCGATGATCTGATTGAAGACATCAAACAGATTGCCGGCGCTGGTGATCAGGGAAACCGGGCGTCCTTTTTTGCCGTTTTCAATTAAGAAGCCCTTGGATAAGAGGGAGAAGTTTCCGCTCTGGGCGTTTAATCCGGCATGCAGGCCGCTGAGCTCATCGATATAGATGCCGTCTCCGGCTTTTTCGAAGAGCTGCTTTTCGTTGTAGTGACCCGGTTTGATGGCAACGTTGACCATACTGATACCGATCTGACCGCCGCGGCCCTTATAGCCGTTTCCGGTGGATTCGACATCATCTTTCTTCGCTGTTTTCAAGTTGTAAAGATAAGTCTTCAGGATGCCGTTACGGATCAGGGTCTTATTGGAAGTGGCGACACCTTCATCATCGAAATAGCGGAAGAAGACGTTCTTCTGCAATGGGTTCTCGCTGACTGTCAGCTTCGCGGAGGCGATGCGTTCGTTTTTCTTTCCGGCTAAGAGGGAGGAATTCTTCTGAACCTGTTCGCTGGAAAGGTTTGCAAGATACGCGCTCAGCAGGGAAGAGACGGCGGAAGGTCCGAAGACACATCTGTATTTCCCGCTCTTGCATGGTCTGGAGCCGAACTGGGAGAGAGTTTCCTCAACGACTTTGGAGGATACTTCTTCCGTGTCCAGTTTGTTCAGATCCTCCAGGATCTTAAAGGACATGCCGTTTTTGGTTTCGCCGCTTTCGTCATTGGCAATGGCGCTGGCATAGACAACGGCATAGTTGTTCTTACTGGTAAGCTTTAGGCCGTAGGAGTTGATCAGCGTGAAATCGGATTCGCTCTCTTCAAAGAAGGTTTCGACTTCCGTGATCTTATCGCTCTTTTCGCGGATCTTGGCATCCAGCTCTTTGATGATGGCAATCTTATCATCCGCGCTCATGTTGGCGAGTTTGCGGGAGTAGATGTTTTTCTTGTGGTATTCCTTGGATCCGGCAAAGATCTCCGGAGCGTCTTCGCTGGTGGAGAGGGATGCGTTTTCCTTAATGTGGTGAATGATGTATTCGGCTGTGGAGCGGTCCAGTTTTTCGGAACGGGCATAGCCGATCTTTCCCTGATAGATGCCTCTGGCTTCCAGAAGGAAGCTGTCGGCGATCTGGTAAGAATCGATTTCATGACGGAACAGAGAAAAGGAGAAGTGACGGCTCTTCGTGATGGAGAGCTCGAGAGCTTCCAGATGTTCCTCTTTCGCTTTTTCAAAGAATTTCTGATAGTCTGCCATTAGAGTGTACCTCCTCTTCCGCCGACCGTAATGTTCTGTACCCGGATCGTCGGTTCACCGACATCGGCCGGGATGGAGCCGGATGCGGCACCGCACATGCCCTGAGCACGTAAGAGGTCGTTACCGACCATATCGATATTCAGAAGAACATCTTTACCGCTGCCGATCAGCGTTGCGCCTTTGACCGGGTAGGAGATTTTGCCGTCTTCGACGATATAGCCTTCATTGACCGCAAAGTTGAATTCTCCCGTAGCCGGGTTGACGCTTCCGCCGCCCATGCTCTTGGCATATAAGCCGAATTTGGTGGCAGCAATGATTTCTTCCGGCGTGGAAGTCCCGTTCATGATGAACGTGTTGCTCATACGGCTGGTCGGCTCATATTTATAGGATTCGCGGCGGCAGGCACCGTTTCCCTTCACACCCATTCTTCTGCCGTTGAAGTTGTCAATCAGATAGTTGGTTAAGATGCCGTCCTTGATCAGGATCGTGCGCTCTGTCGGGTTGCCTTCATCGTCAACGTTACCGGAACCCCAGCCGCCTTCGATCGTGCCGTCATCGCACGCAGAGACGAGCTCGCTGGCAATCTTTTCACCTTTTTTGCCGGAGAAGACGGAGAGTCCCTTGGCGACAGAACTGGCTTCCAGCGGATGGCCGCAGGCTTCATGGAAAATAACACCACCGAATCCGTTGCCGATGATGACCGTCATCTTTCCGCTCGGGCATTCGCGTGCATCCAGCATCGTCAGAGCACCCTGTGCCGTATCTGCCGCAAGTTTTTCGATATTGACTTCGTTCAGGAAGAATTCCATGCCTTTCTGGGCACCCGGAGCATTATGGAAGGTCTCCAGAGCCGTTTCATTCTTCGCTGTCGCAACTACGCTGATGCGTCCGCGGGAATGGACGTCATTGAACTGCTTTCCGTCGCTGTTAAAGATTTCCACCGTTTTGTAGTTGCAGGCGAAACTGACCTGGCAGCGGACGATCTTCTCGTCGTAGTTTAAGGCCGTATCGCTTGCCTTTTTCATCATGGCGATAATGTTTTCACGCGGATAGGTCGCATATTCGATTTCCGGACGGTGTTTCTTCCTGTCACGGACTTTTGTGATGGAGGAAACCGTGAGCATTCTTTCCTCATGGAAGGAAGCGCGCAGTTCCTTTGCGAGCTTGAGTAAACCGTTCAGGGTAATGGTATTGGTATATCCGTAAACGCTTTGGAATCCTTTCAGTAAACGGATGCCGGCTCCCCGGGTCAGCGTATCGTTGATGGCTTCCACTTTGCCGTTATCCATGGAGAGGGAAGTGGCTTCATCCTCTTCGAGATAGATTTCCGCAAAGTCAGCTCCGGTGGCCAGCGCTTCATTTAATACTTTAATGGCTGTGGCTTTGGAGATCATAGGTATCATCCTTTCTTTATAACAGTTATATTCTACCATAGGAAGCACCCTGCAAAGAAGAAGGTAGCTTTGGGTGAATCAAAAAAACGCATCCATTCAGATGCGTTTAGTGTGCTTAGTGTGGGTCTTCCGTGAGTTTGACTACGACCAGCCCGTCCTTGAATATGACGGAGTTTGCGTTTGGCCAGACGCTCATTTCCTTGAACCAGTCGGAGTAGATCACGTAGTAGTAAAGTTCTTCCGAGACGATCTGGGCATCGATTCCGAAATAATTCAGGAAGTAATTCCGACGGTTATAAGTGACGCCATTTGTGTCTTCCCAGAAAGCGACGTTTTCCGGCAGGCTGATCGCATAGCGGTAGAGCGGATTGCTATCGCGTAAGACATCATCGGAGATGTATCCGGCAATGACGATCTGCGTTTTGTCCTTCTCATAGCCTTCCGTATGATAGATGTCGTTTAAGACCATCTGCATCTGGGAATTGATGTGATGATAGGACAGCTGGTAGCAGCGGAAGGTCGCATTGGCGCAAAGGATCAGCGTCCAGAGCAGAACGGCGCTGAGCGCGTATCCGGAAGCGCGGAACACTTTCTGCGGCAGCTCTTCCGCAAGGGCGAAGCAGAGCGGGAGAAAGAGCAGGTTCTGCGAATTCATCAGATTGCTGATAGGGTTGGTCGGAATCAGAATCAGAATGAGATTACTGAAAAGCGGTAACAACATCAGCAGAATGATGGAAGCTGCGGCTTCCGGTGTGCGCTTTTCCTTTATTTCCTCTTTCAGCTTTAGGAAAAAGACGCAGAGGAATAGGACCAGAAGCAGCAGATAGAGGTATCTTCTCTTCAGAACATAATCGTGCAGGAAGTAATTGAAGTAGCTTTGGTAAGTCCCTCTGATACTCGCAAAAAGATGCGAAAGGATATTGCCGAGCGAGAATTCCTGAATCCTATTGACGGAATTCAGACCGTAGATGGCCAGATCGATCTTCATGCCGATGAGATAGATGATTCCGCCCAAGACAGCCAGAATCAGGGAACGGATGCCGCTTACGGCAGCTTCCTTTATGCTCTTTTTCTCAATCAGAAGCTCACTTAAGAGCCTGAGTACCACCGCAGCGGCGGCCATGCCGACATAGCTCTGATACAGCGCGAAGCACAGTGCCAGTAAGAGCGGGGCAATGATCGTGGAAAGAAGATCCTTCTTTTTGGAAAAATAGGCAAAGAGCACGGAGAATAGCATGCAGGTCGCATAGGCTTTCAGCATGTAAAGATAGGAACTCTGTGCAATCGAATTGGTACAAAGTACAAACAGAAGGGAAGTCAGGATATAACTGAGATCCTTTTTCATATGCAGCAGATCCCCAAGATACAGTGCTGAGAGGGTTGTGCATAAACTGAAATAAACGATTTCCAGAAACGGATTGACGATATTCCCGAAGAGAAGGGAGAGATAGCGTACAAACCATCTTCCGCTCATGGTCGAGGCAACCACCGCGTTATTGTAGTAGGTCAAACCCTCCATGATACCGTCCGGATTGGTATAGCCGTAGATGATCAACAGATTATACCCGAGCAGCGCTCCGGCAAATGTAAAAAGAAACAGGCGCCAAAAGCGCTCTTTTGAAAAAGGAGGCTTTAAAGCGCTGAGAAAATTACTCATCTTCACTTTCCTCCTTTACGAGATAAATCGGGCGTCCCTTGACCTGGGAGTAGATCTTGCCGAGATAGAAGGCAACGATTCCGAGCATCAGTAACTGTAAGCCGAGCAGGAAAATCAATAATGCCAGAGTTGAAAGACTGGCATGCGTCAGTAACATGATGACCCATAAGATAAATCCGGCAGCCATCAGAAGGATGCCGAGATAGCTGATGAAAACAAGCGGGAAATTGCTGAAGGCAAAGATTCCCTGGAAGGCGTAGCGGAAGAGTTTGAATAAACTCCACTTGGAGACGCCGATCTCGCGCTCTTTTACTTCATATTCAATAAAGCGTGTCTTAAAGCCGACAAAGGCAAAGAGGCCCTTGGAGAAGCGGCCGCGTTCCGGAAGTGACAGCAGTGCTTCCCGTACATTGGCACGGAATGTGCGGAAGTCGCTGGCGTCTTCCTCCATGTGCACTTCACTCATCATATTATTGATTTTATAGAAGCCTTCCTTCAGAAATGTCTTAATGAAGGACTCTTTCCGCTTCTTCGGTGTGGCGCAGACAACATCAACGTCTTCTTCCGCATCCAGAATCTCTACCATCTGTCGGACAAACAGCGGATCCTGCTGCAAGTCGGCATCAATGAGTGCGGTGTATGTTCCGCTGCACTTTTTCAAACCGGCCAGCATGGCGGCTTCTTTTCCGAAGTTGCGCGAAAAAGAGACAATGGCCACATTGTCATGGTTCTTCTTGAGCTCTTTGATTTCTTTCAGGGTCGCATCCTTTGATCCGTCGTCGACAAAAACGCACTGGATCTTTTCTTCCGGGAAGACCTCGCTGATTTTTTCATATATTTTTTCGATGTTTCCGCTCTCGTTAAAACACGGAATCAGAAACGAAATCTTATAGTCATCCATATTGTTATCTCTTTCCTCTTTATTGTAACAAATTCCCGGAGGGATGGATACGAAAAGAAAATAAAGGTGTGGAATCCTAAAAAAACAAGGGTGAAAACAAAAAAGTTGCACTTCCAAATAATATGGTATGTTTTTGTGTATTTTCATTGTTTTCATGTTGTAGTTTCCCATCTTCTTTGTTAGAATTTAGTTGTACATAAGAAGTTGTCGTATTTCCAATTGGCAGATGAAAGGGGCTGTGGAAGTGGATGCTTTTTTTATGCCCATTTTAAGAGAATTACCGTAGAAATAAGGAGAAAATACCATGAAAGTCAGAAAGAGAAACGGAAAACTGCAGTCATTCAATCCGGAAAAGATCAGTGCTGCAATTCAGGGTGCAATGCGCTCTGTGAATATGCTGGATGAGGAAAAAGCAGAGGATATCGCACTGGATATCGAAAAGGAACTCATCAACAAAAATACCCGCAATATCGAGATCGAAAAGCTTCAGGATATGGTCGAAGCCAAACTGATGGAAAACGGTCTGACGGATGTTGCGAGAAGCTATATCCGTTACCGTTATGACAGAGAGCGCATCAGACAGAGCAAATCCAAACTGATGAGCGATATCTCTGAAAAGCTGAATGCGACCAACGTCGAAAACCAGAATGCCAACCTGGATGAGCGTTCTTTCAGCGGAAGAATGAATGAGGCCAACCGCGTTGTCACAAAGGACTATGCACTTTATAACTGCATGAGCGAAATGGCACGCAACAACCATCTGAATAACGAAATCTACATTCATGACCTGGACTCCTATGCGGTCGGCATGCACAACTGCCTTTCCATTCCGTTTGACAAGATTCTTGCCACGGGTTTTAAAACGCGTCAGACAGACGTCCGTCCTCCGCGCAGCGTCAACACGGCCATGCAGCTGGTAGCTGTCATCATGCAGCTGCAGAGCTTACAGCAGTTCGGCGGTGTCAGCGCGACACATCTGGACTGGACGATGGTCCCGTATGTCCGTTTCTCCTTCTACAAACACTTCAAGGAAGGTCTGAAATATATTGAAGAGAGCACGGAAGAGATGCCGTTTGACAAAGAGGAATCTCAGAATGTCTCCATCAACGATGAAGTTTACACATCCCATCCGAAAGCCTATCAGTTTGCCTATGACATGACAGTCAAGGAAATCCATCAGGCCGTGGAAGCGATGTATCATAACCTGAACACCCTGCAGTCCCGCAGCGGACAGCAGCTGCCGTTCTCTTCCATCAACTACGGAACATGCACGCTCGAAGAAGGACGTATCGTCACAAAGGAACTTCTGGAAGTCTCCATTGAAGGACTGGGCTCCTTACATAAGACTCCGATCTTCCCGTGCGGTATCTTCCAGTGCATGAAGGGTGTCAACCGCAAGGAAGGGGATCCGAACTATGACCTGTTCCGCCTGGCATTAAAATCCACATCCCTGCGCTTATACCCGAACTATGTCAATGTCGACTGGAGCAACAATGCCGGCTACGATATCAACGACCCGAAGACTTACATGAGCACGATGGGCTGCCGTACTTCCAACGGCTTCGACATCAACGGTTTCGGCCAGCTCAAGGACGGCAGAGGAAACATCTGCCCGGTCACCATCATCATGCCAACCCTTGCCATGGAAGCCAAACAGGCGCTCAAGGAAGGCGGAAATCTGATTGAAGACTTCATGGACCTGCTCGATGAAAAGATCCACGAAGCGAAGGAAATGCTGCTGGAACGCTTTGAGTGGATCTGTTCCCAGCCGATGGAATCTGCCCGCTTCATGTATGAAAACGGCACGATGGAAGGCTACATTCCGGAAGAAGGCATCCGCTCGGCTCTGAAACACGGCACGATCGTTATCGGTCAGCTGGGTCTTGCGGAAACTCTGCAGATCCTCATCGGGGATGATCAGACATCCGAAAAGGGCATGGAACTGGCAAAGAAGATCGAAGCACTCTTCTTACAGAGATGCACGGAATTCAAGAAGCAGTACAGTCTGAACTTCGGCGTTTACTACACACCGGCGGAAAACCTCTGCTATACGGCAATGAAGAAATTCCAGGAAAAATACGGTGTCATCAAGAACGTTTCCGACCGCAAGTTCTTCACCAACTCCATCCATGTACCGGTATGGAAAGAAATCACACCGTTTGAAAAGATCGATATCGAAAGCCAGCTGACAGGCTATTCCAATGCCGGCTGCATCACATATGTGGAACTGGAAAGCACATCCAAGCACAATATCGACGCTCTGGAAGAGCTGGTCAATTATGCGATGGATAAGGATATTCCGTACTTCGCCATCAACATTCCAAACGATACATGCCTGGACTGCGGCTATACGGATGAATTCAATGATACGTGCCCGGTCTGCGGCAGCCACAATATTCAGCGCTTGAGAAGAGTCACCGGCTACTTAACGGGAAACTACACGACAGCGTTCAACCTCGGCAAGCAGCAGGAAACGGAAATGCGCGTGAAGCATAACCACATCTACGACTAGGAATTGAGGATCGGGTTATGAACTATATCAAAATCGAAAGTTCCAGCTTATCCAACGGAACCGGCTGGAGAGTTGTTTTGTGGTGTGCCGGCTGTGATAATCACTGCGAGGGATGCCACAACCAGAGCACCTGGGATGAGAATGCGGGAAAACCCTTTACGGAAAAGGAACTCCATCTCTTATGCAAACTGATGGTATATCCTTATATTCAGGGTGTTACGCTGACAGGCGGAGATCCGCTTTTCCCGAAAAACAGGGAAACGGTTGCCAGAATCGCCAAAACCATCAAGGAACTCTTCCCGACAAAGGATATCTGGCTTTATACCGGCTATAACTATGAAGACGTCAAAGATCTGGACGTCATGAACTATGTGGATGTCTGCGTGGACGGCCGCTATGTGCAGGAATTAAGAGATGTCTCTCTTGCGTTCCGCGGCTCCTCCAATCAGAGAATCATCGATGTTCCCAATTCCCGAGAAGGAATTACGGAATTACATCTGGATTAATATGAACTGCCGCTTTTGAAAGTGGCAGTTTTGTTTTCGGGAGCTCTCCGCAGGTATGAAATCAGGTTGAACCATTTATCTTTTTTCCTTAATATATTAAACTGAATGTACGGAGGACTGCGATGAAGGATCTGCTGGTGGTCAATATCTTTTCCAAAAACGAGTCGGTGTATAACGGCTACTATCTGCAGGAAATCGAGAAAAATCACATGAGTTACGATGTGATTTATTTCGAGCGCTACAAGATGGATGAGACGGCAGGGGAGAATGAATTCCTGTTTAAGGAATACTGCCCGACCGGCGGGAACAATTTCAAAAAGATCGGGACCATGCTGCGCCTTGCGCACTACATCCGCAAAAAACTGAGGGAAGGGCAGTACAAGGGAGTCATCGTATTCACGAGCGTACCAGCAATCATGATCTACGATGTTCTATTGTCAAAATATAAGAACCGCTATCTTCTTGATATCCGTGACTATACGCATGAATCCAACCGGGCATACTTTGCGCTGGAGAAGAAACTGGTGGAGCACTCCTTTGCGACGGTGATCTCTTCCCGCGGCTTTCTAAGGTTCCTGCCTGAAAGCGATAAATACATCCTGACGCACAATATCATGCCGGATAATATGGTGTCTGCGCATAAGAATATCAGAGAGAAAAGCAAGATCTCCCTCGGCTACGTCGGCTCGATCCGCTATTATGATGCCAACTGCGATATGATCCGCCAGTTTGGCAATGATCCGTTAGTTCAGCTGGATTATTACGGTACCGTAACACAAAACTGTGATCTGAAAGGCTATGCCAAAGAGCACGGAATCTCCAACGTGCATTTCCACGGCAGATACCGGAATGAGGAAAAAAGAAAGATCTATGAATCCATCGATGTGATCAACTCCGTCTACGGAACGGAAAGCCTGGAGACCACAACGCTCACCCCGAACCGGCTGTATGACGGCGTGCTCTACAACTGCCCCGTCATTGTCTCAAAAGGGACGTATCTGGAAGAGCTGGTCAATAAGTATCAGCTGGGCTTTGCGGCAGACGCCAAAACCGATGATATTCCGCAGATGTTGCGGGAATATCTGAAGGATTTTGATGAAGAGGAATTCCGTAAGCATTGCCGTGAGTTTTTAGAAGAAGTAGAAAAGGATATGCAGAAGCAGCAGGAAACGCTTCAGGCATATCTGAATCAGATAAAGGAAGATACAAAATGAAAAAGAAGATCATGACCGTTTTCGGGACCCGCCCGGAAGCCATCAAGATGTGCCCGCTTGTGAAAGAACTGAAAAAGCGGGAGGAAGTGGAGACCATCGTCTGTGTCACTTCCCAGCATAAGGAGATGCTGCAGCAGGTGCTGCAGGCCTTTCACGTGGTTCCGGATTATGATCTGAATATCATGCAGGAGCAGCAGACGCTCTTCGATATCACCTCCGTGATTCTGGAGCGCATCCGGAATGTGCTTTTAAAGGTGAAACCGGATGTGGTTCTGGTACATGGGGATACCACCACAACATTTGCGACTGCACTGGCATGTTTTTATCTGCAGATTCCCGTCGGTCACGTTGAGGCGGGTCTGCGCACGTACGATATCCATGCCCCGTATCCGGAAGAATTCAACCGGCAGGCAGTCGGGATTCTGGCTGAGTATAACTTTGCACCGACAAAACTCGCTCAAGAGAATCTTCTGAAGGAAGGGAAGAATCCTTCTTCCATCTACGTGACGGGAAATACGGTTATCGATGCACTGAAGACAACGGTCCGGGAAGATTATACCCATCCGGAGCTGAAGTGGGCAGAAGGCAGCCGGCTGATTCTGATGACGGCACACAGAAGAGAGAATCTCGGAACACCGCTCGAAGAGATGTTCCGCGGCATTCTGCGGGCAGTAGAGAAACATCCGGAAGTCAAGGTGATTTATCCGGTCCATAGGAATCCGCTTGTGCGCAAAACGGCGGAAGCAATCCTGGGCTCTCACGAAAGAATCCATCTGGTGGAACCGCTGGATGTGCTGGATTTCCATAATTTCATCGCCAGGTGCGATCTGGCCGTTACGGACAGCGGCGGCATTCAGGAAGAAGCACCCGCATTCGGGAAACCGGTACTTGTCATGCGCAAAACCACGGAACGTCCGGAAGGCGTGGAAGCGGGTACACTGAAACTGATCGGAAACGAAGAAGCGTCCGTCTATGAAAACATCTGCCGCTTACTGGAAGATGACAGTCTCTATCAGGAAATGGCGCATGCATCAAATCCATACGGAGACGGAAACGCATCCGTCAGGATTGCGGATCTGTTGATCTACGGAGAAGTCAGGGGAATCTGACGGAAGGGGAAGTGTCTATGAAAACACCGATTGATTTTGTCATTACATGGGTGGATCCGAATGATCCAAAGTGGCAGAAAGAACGTCAGCAATACAAAAACACTTCCGAGGAAGCGAACGGCTCTGTCCGTTATCGGGACTGGGGCTTTTTGAAGTACCTGTTCCGCGCCATGGAAGTCAATACCCCCTGGGTCAATAGGATCTTCTTTGTGACGTGCGGACACGTTCCTTCCTGGCTGAATACAGATCACGAGAAACTCGTCCTTGTAAAACATTCCGACTATATTCCGCAAGAATATCTGCCGACATATAACTCAAACGTCATTGAACTGTTCTTTGACCGCATTCCGGGATTATCCGAACAATTTGTATATCTGAACGACGACATGTTTTTCTTTGACCGCTTAAGTGAAGAGGACTTTTTCCAGAACGGGCTTCCGGTGGATACGTTCAGCTGGAATGCCGTGAGCGCCAAACAGCAGAATTCCATGATTGAGCATATCATCCTGAACGATATGGAATTATTGGAACGTCATTTTGATAAGAAAGCAGTCCAGAAGAGCCAGATGAGGAAACTGCTCAATTTGAAAAATGGTAAAAATGTATCCAAAACAGTTATGTTATGGCCATGGAAACATTTCACGGGGATTGAGAATCCTCATGTAGCCCAGCCGTATCTGAAAAGCAATCTGACCTTTTTATGGAAAGAAGAGGAGAAGGCCATGAGGGAAACGGCCGCAAACCGCTTTCGTACCTCAGAAGATCTCAGCCTCTGGCTGGCAAGATACGTGTCTTTGGTCAACGGGGAATTCGTACTGAAAAGCCGCAAGCGCGACTGCTATTATGTCATCGGGGAAGAGAACGGGGAGTTCATCCGGAATGCTGAGAACAAGGCGTACCGGCTGGTCTGCCTGAATGACTCCGATGAGATCCGCAATTATGAAAAGGTGAAAAAGGAAATGACGCAGATGATGGAAACACTGTTTCCAAACCGGTCCTCTTTTGAAAAGGAGGAATCCTTATGAAGCAGCCTCTCCGTATCCTGATTGCGGGACTGACTGCGGAAAAAGGCGGGATGGAGACCTATGTCATGAATCTCTACCGCTTTATGGACAGAGAGAAAATCCAGTTTGATTTCGTCAATCATCTGAAAGGGGAACCGATCGCTTATCAGGAAGAGATTGAAGCTCTGGGAGGAAAGATCTACAATATCCCGATGCTGCGCAACGGCATTAAGGAACATTTTGTGAAACTTAAAAAGCTGTTTCAGGAAAACCACTATGCGGCCGTCTACTATCAGGCAAACCGCCGCATGAAAAGCACGGACCTCTTCCGCTATGCGAAGAAGTATCAGGTGCCGTTAAGGATCCTTCATTCCCACAATACAAAGACGGCAGAAAATGAATCGGGACTGAACCGTCTGCGTGCACAGCTGATACGGAATCAGCTGGATCGCTATCTTACGGACCGTTTTGCCTGCTCAAAGGAAGCCGGTGAATGGATGTTCGGAGCGGATGCGACCTTCCGCGTCATTAATAACGGAGTGGACTGCGCGAAATTTGACTATAGTGTCTCCGCACGTTTAGATGCGCGTCAGAAGCTGAAGGCAGAAGAGCGCAGGGTATACGGTACGGTAGGACGGCTGTCGGATCAGAAAAATCCGTTCTTTCTGGCAGATATCTTCGCTGAAATTCACCGATTACAGCCGGAGAGTGTCTTCTGGCATGTCGGCGGCGGTGAATACGAGCAGGAAATGAAAGAATATATAAAGGAAAAGGGAATCGCAGACAGTTATCTGCTTTTGGGAAGAAGAGATGATGTGGCGGAACTGCTTTCAGGCATGGACGTTTATCTGATGCCTTCCAAATATGAAGGATTCCCGATCTCCTTAGTGGAAGCACAGTGCAACGGGTTAACATGCGTGGTGTCGGATGTCATCACAAAGGATGTGGACCTGAGCGGAAATGTGCAGTTTGTCTCACTGAATAAGAGTGCGGCAGAGTGGGCGGAAACCGCCGTGAATCTGAGCGGGAATCCGCGCAAGTCCGAGCGCGAAAAAATCAGGGAAAAAGGATATGATATCCATCAGATCGTAAAGGAACTAAGTGAATATATTGAAAAGAAAGCAGGGGGAGAAGGCAGATGATTTACTATATTGCGAAGAAAAGATCCTTTCTGCGTCATGCGGGCGGCAAGGCCCCGAATGATATCTATGAACTCTGTGAGCAGAAAGGCTGGAAGAAGCTGGAATATCCGGAGAGTTCCAAGGATCAGCTCAATAAACTGGACCTGGCAATCCGGAAACTGCAGGTACGCCTGTTCTGGCGTAAGACTTCACGTTTTCTGCAAAAGGGTGACATCGTTTTTTACCAGCATCCGATGCGCTATGGAACAAAGGATGCCAGAAAGGCCATTCTGAAGCTTCAGGAAAAGGGAGTGCGCTTCTTTGCGCTGATTCATGATCTGGACTCCCTGCGCCAGTCGATGGTTTATGCGGAGGGCGTCAGCAGCAATGTTCTTTTCGAAGACAATGATTTCCTCAAGGTATTCGACAGGATCATCTGCCATAATGCGTCGATGCAAAACTATCTGGTTTCGAAGGGATTCGATGATGAAAAACTGATCTGTCTCAATCTGTTTGATTATCTGATTCCGGATGAGGTATCAGAGAATAAAAATCAGAGCGGGCTTGTCGTTGCGGGGAATCTGTCAGAGAAAAAATGTCCCTACATCTATCTTCTGGCGGATGATCTGAACCAGGAACCCCTGCGTGCATACGGCCTGAACTTTAACGCGTCAGCCAATCCGAAAGGAAACATCGACTACTGCGGCAGCTTTACACCGGAAGAATTGCCCGCAAAGCTGCAGGGCAGATTCGGGGTGATCTGGGACGGGACTTCTATTGACAGCTGTGAAGGCGCAGCGGGAGGCTATCTGCGCTACAACAATCCGCATAAGCTCTCCCTCTATATCGCTTCCTCACTTCCCGTGATTGCGTGGAGTGAAGCCGCAATCGCGCCGCTCATTCAAAAGGAACATATCGGGATCACGGTAGATTCCCTCCGCAATGTGGAAGCAGCAATCGGTAAGATCAGCGAAGAAGAATACAGAGAAATGAGGAAGAATCTGGAAGGATTGCGACGTAAAGTAATCCGTGGCGAGTTCTTCTCTCTGGCGGCGGAGCGTGCCATAAGCGAATTATCAAAAGAAACCATGTGATGACAGAATGCCATCACTTTTTTCTTTCCCAAAAAAGCTGAAAACGGTACCAGTGGAATGCAAGTAGGCTTTTTCAGTGAAATGATGTAGAATAATAGAAATGAGCACGATTAAACGATATACACGGAGTATCCTGAATCTGATCGACATAGTGGCAATCGTATTGTCATTCTTTTCGGCATATTTCATCCGTTTCCACTTAATGCATGATGTTCAGATCGCCGTGTATCTGAAAGATTATCTCCCTTTACTGGGCGTCTCTCTGATTTCCTATCTGCTGGTCAACGAACTCTATATCTTTAAAAACGACGAACTGATCAAATACAGTTCGTTCCGCATCTTTACGGAAAGCGTCAAAACAGCCGTATTCACCATGGCATTTCTTGTTGTGGCGCTGAACTTCCTGAAAGCCAATTACCGTTATTCCCGTATCTTTGAAGGCATCTTTGCGATACTGCTGGCGTTAATGATCTTTATTCTGCGTTCCCTGACGAAAAAGATCCTGGTCAATTATCTGCAGAAGACCGGTGCCGTGGAAAAGATCCTGATTGTTGCCACGGCGGAAAATGTTTCCGATGTCATTCAGAAATCCGTGAAGGATTACGACTGGAGAAACAGGGTCGTCGGTGTATTGCTGGATGCGGAAGAACTTCCGGAGGGAAAAATCGATCTTGCCGGATATCAGCTTTTAGGCAGTACGGAGCAGATCGATACCGCTCTTCTGAATGTGGATTATGATTCCGTTCTACTCGCGGTGGAATCCAACCGTCAGGAAAAACGGAAATGGATCAGCTATTTCCAGGATCTGGGGAAAGTGATCCATGTATATATCAGGGAATACGACTATTACGATTCCTATAAGAATCTGGACAGCATCGGGGATATGGCGGTTGTTTCCTACCGTGCGGTTTCTCCTGTTCCGAAACGGCAGCTGATTCTCAAGCGCATTATTGATCTTGTGCTGGCATTTCTGCTTTTGCCGCTCTATTTACTGCTTTATCTTCTGGTGCTTCTTTTCACGTCACTGGAATCCCCGGGCAAAGTCATTCTTCCGCGGGTACGTGTCGGAAAGAATAACATCCGTTACTACCAGTACCGCTTCCGCGTTTACCGGCTGGATGCAAGGGAAAGATTACGGCAGGGACTCAGTCCGTTTACCGGTATAGGGAAATTCTTACGGATGACCCATCTGGACGGCGCACCGATGATTCTGAACATTCTGGGCGGGGATATGAGCTTTGTCGGCCCGAAAGCCCCGAATCTGACCAAGTGGATGCGCATGAACAAGATGGAGCGCAATGCGCTGAGCATGAAACCGGGCGTCATGGGATACTGGTCGATCCGTTCCCAGCTGGATGTAATCCGCGAAGAGGATCAGAAGTACATCACCGGCTGGAATATCCTGAGAGATTTCTCCATCTTTGTGCTGATGGTTTTCCGCTATCTGACACACCAGTCTCTCCGCATTGACGGGGATACCCATATTGAGGAAGAGCTGGCATTCTGCGATGAGCTGAACAGTGAAGAGCGCAGCGTGGAATACCGCAGGGATCTGTATGAAAAGAAACAGCCGCTGCTTTTCCGCTTCATCAAACGTTCCTTTGACATTGTCGTTTCGGGAGTTGCTTTGATTCTTCTTGGAATCCCGATGATTCTGATTGCCTTGCTGATTACGATTGATGACGGCGGCAACCCGATTTATAAGCACCGCCGTGTCGGAAAAGACGGGAAATACATTGATATTTACAAGTTCCGCAGCATGGTACTCAATGCGGGCGATCTGGAGTCCCTGCTAAACGAAGAGCAGCTGGAACAGTACCGCAGAGAGTTTAAGGTCGATAACGATCCGCGGATCACCAAGATCGGAAACTTCATCCGCAAGAGCAGTATCGACGAACTGCCGCAGCTGATCAATATTCTGAAAGGGGATCTTTCCATCATCGGACCGCGTCCGCTCCTGAAGGAAGAACTCTTTGAAAACTATACGGATGAGGAAGTGGCAAAATTCCTCAGCGTCATGCCTGGCCTTACGGGTTACTGGCAGGCCTATGCCAGAAACAACGCCACCTATGAGACAGGTGAGCGGCAGAAGATGGAAATGTATTATGTGGATCATCAGAGCCTCTGGCTGGATATCAAGATCTTCTTCAAGACATTTACTTCCGTGCTGATGCGGGAGGGCGTGAAATAAATGAAGACAGTGAAAGTTATCGTTGCCACGCACAAGCCGTACCGCACAAGTTCGGATCCGCTCTATCTTCCGGTTTTTGTGGGGAGTGCGGGAAAAGAGGATATCGGCTTCCAGCGGGATGATGACGGGAAAAACATTTCGCTGAAGAATCCGTACTTCTGCGAACTGACCGGCCTTTACTGGGCAGTGAATAACCTGGATGCGGATTATATCGGCTTATGTCACTACCGCCGCTATTTCGGACTGAAAAAAGCGGGGAAGAAAGATCCCTTTGAAAACGTGCTTACCTTAAAGGAAGCTGAAGAGCTTCTGAAAGAGACGGACATCATTCTTCCGAAGAAGCGGAATTATTATATCAGCAGCATCTACGATCACTATAAAAGCACCATGTATATCGAGCCGCTGGATGAAGCCGGAAGGATCCTAAAGGAAAAGTATCCGGAATACTATCCGGAATTTGAAAAGCTGAAACAGAGAAGAAGCGCGCACATGTTCAACATGATGATCATGAAGAAGGAGCTTCTGAAGGAATACTGCGACTGGCTCTTCGACATTCTCTTTGAGCTGGAGAAGCGCACGGACGCATCGCAGTATGATGCGTTTCATGCCCGCTTCTACGGCAGGGTCAGCGAGAGATTACTGGATATCTGGCTCAATACAAAGGGATATTCCTACCGTGAAGTCAGCCTCATCGATATGGGGGAAATCAACTGGCCGAAGAAGATCTCATCCTTTCTTATCTCAAAGATTACGGGTAAAAAATACAGGAAGAGCTTTTAGCCATATTACATTTGAATGATCAACTCAGCCGGAGCACACTCCGGCTGAGTTGTTTTTTGGCAATCAGGGAAAATAGAGGAGCAGAAAGAAAAGAAAAATGAAGTATGTTATAATGCTGATAGATGAAAACGGGAAAGAAACTGCTTACGTTACTGGCTGTACTGGGATGCGCTGCATCCGTTTTTCTCTCGTATAAGACCAGTGTCTGGAAGCAGGAGGATGCGAAGAAGCACCCGTATACCATCTATGAGGATCTGATCTATCATCCGGAATTCCCCGAAGGAAACAGAATCGATCCGAACCGCATCCTGTCTGAACTGAAAAAGACGGGAGAAATCGAGTACCATTATACCGTCAGCCCCGCCGGGGTGAAATCGGCTGTCAGCGAAACCGTAAGTTCCTATTATTATGACAGTGAGGGCGTTCATACCTTTAACTACATCGTGAAAAAGGGAAGCGCTGAAGAGGCTGACAGGACGTATCTGATGGTCTATCACCGGAACTATGACGGTATCCTGATGGAGAGAAACACCTATGAACTCTCTGAAGGCAATGAGGTCATCGATGCCGTGCGCGTTAACTATCCCGATCTGGAAAACACGAAGGATTATACGACGCAGGAATATGATTTTGAAAAGAACCGCATGATATTGCGCGGTTATCTGAACGGGAAGCTTTCCTCCGTGGAAGTGCTGGACTTTGAAAACAGGCCGCTGCAGTACAGAACCCGCTATGTCTATGAAGACGGGGTGCTGGTGGCGGAGGAAGTGGAAGATCCGATGGCACAGGGCTCCAAGGCGACGTACCTTTACGAATACACCTATGATGATGAAGAGACAAAACAGTTTCTTTATGAGTTTACGATTACCCACCCGGTCAACGGGATCCTTTCAAAGGATACGACCTATTATGAATACTATAAGACCGGAGAACAGTACCGTACGATCCGCATCGTGGAAAACGAAGAAGGACAGGATGTTACCATCACGGTAAATCTGTACGGACACAGAGAGGCGGAACGCCGGGTGCTGGATGCAATGGATCTGCCGACCGGTATCGTCACTTTGGTGCACGACTCTCCGATTTACCGTGCTCCGCTGGATGAGGCGAGCATCACGGAAGAGGTCCGCAGCAAGGGAGAGCGCATTTTCATCTACGGCACGGAACGCTTCGGCGCCATCCGTTCCTTCCTTATTACACAAGGGGAAGAAGAAGCCCGCTATCTGACTTTGAAGAAGGGTGAATATGAGATTACGGAGTTATCGAAATGACTTTATGGAATAAAGTGAAACAGATCGTAACAAAAAAAGAGTATTTGCTGGTGGTGTTCTGCATCTATCTTTTCAGCATGTGCCTGAATGATTCTCTGCTGCAGTATCAGCCGCTCTTTTCAAAGTGCGTGAAACTGGTCCGCTATGGCGTATATGCCTACGATGCACTTTATCTCTTATGCGTGAGTGACCTCAAAAAAGTATCGCTTCCGCTGATCTGCTTCATTGTCTTCCTTTTATTGATCGCTCTCTTCAGTCACAACCGTGATCTGTTTCTGTTTTTCCTGATTCTCTATGCCAGCAAGGATATCGGCTTTGATACGATCGTGAAATATGCCTACCGCATCGAAATCCTCGCGATGGTCGTGATCGTGCTCTGCTCGTTATTCGGCATCAGTGAGAACCTGGAATTTGCCCGCAGCGGCGGTAGAGTCCGCTATGCGCTGGGATACAATTATCCGACGGCACCGTCGACCCGTTTCTTTATTCTTCTTATGATGCAGTTTTACCTGTATCATAAAAATCTGCGCTTAACGGAGCTGATACTGGATCTCTTTGTGGCAGGTTTCCTGTACTATCTTACGGATTCCCGCACCGGCTTTATCGTCAGCGTGCTGATGATTTGCGTGATGGCGGCCGTTACGTTCTTCAATATCGAAGAGGATAAGATCCGCCTGGAGAGGGCACCGCGCTGGCTGAAGGGATTCGCCGTTGCCTTGCCGTATCTGGTATGTATCGGAATCTTCTTACTGATCGTTCTTTATAACCGGAATGTTTCCATTGCCGTTAAGATCAATAAGCTGATCAGCAACCGGCTGAAGCTTTCATCCAAAGGCTTTGCGAATTACGGGATTCCTCTTTTCGGACAGAAGATCCAGTGGATCGGAAACGGCGGAGGAAAATACAATACGGCAGTGGGGGAATACAATTTCATCGATATTGCCTATCTGCAGATTCTCTTCAATTACGGAATTCTTTTCCTGCTCTTGATCGTCTTCCTTTATTCGAAGGCGATGGAAAAAGCCTGGAATGAGAACCGTGTCCGCCTGCTTCTGTGCATTGCACTGACGCAGATCTGGAGCTGTCTGGAGCCGAATCTGATCAGCATTTATTACAACATATATTTATTCCTTCTTCTGGAAGCGGGAATCGCCCTGTTTCAGAAGCGGGAGCGAAAGGAACTGATTCTTTTCGGCATTCATCTATTGATTTAAAAGAGTCCATAAGAAAGGAGGGAAAACATGAGAAAACGTAAACTTCAGACGGTGATACTGGTCCTTTTCTGCATGTTCTCATTTCTTGCGGCTCCCGCAAAACATCTTGATGCTCAAGAAAATCCGTTCAATGATGTCAGTACGGCACTGGGAAACACAACGTATAAAGCCATCTTATGGGCATACGACAGAGGAATCGTGAAGGGGACCTCCGCTACGACTTTTTCGCCGAAAGCGGACTGCACCCGTGCCAATCTCTGCGTCATGCTCTACCGTTTATACGATACGCAGTATATCGACATGAAACTCTCGGAGTTCAAGGACATTACTTCCCTGGGGAAGACCAACCGCAGTGCCATCGTCTGGGCAAATATCAACGATATCGTCAAAGGTACTTCACAGACAGCTTTTTCTCCCTATAACGGAGCAACCCGTGCGAACATCGTCGTCATGCTGTACCGGCTGGCAAACTCTCCGGATGTGGAAACCGGGTACAACCCGTTCCTCGATGTGAAGAGCAGCATGGGAACGACCACCTATAAGGCAATTCTCTGGGCATTCCAGAACGGGATCACCAAAGGAACCTCCACTTCGACCTTTGCGCCGAATGAAGTCTGCACGCGGGCGCAGATTGCCGTCTTCCTCTACCGCTTCTATCAGCAGTTTATTAAGCCGATGGAAGAAGAGGAGCAGGCACTCTTACCGGATTATCAGGATCTTTATAAGAACAGCGATCTGGAGCTGGAGGCCATGCAGCGGATCATTACGCAGGATCTGATAGCCAGAGGGTTCACAAACTTCAGCGTGGATGTGATCGAACGCTCGGCCTATACCAAAAATACGATCGCATTCCAGACACCGCCGAAGTACTATCCGAAAAGCTACCGTATACGAATCAAGATCATTGGATGAGAAATCATCCTTTTTTCTTTCCCTTGTGACAGCGGTATTGTTTGGAATCGTTCTGTGTTACAATTAACATGAATTATTATGCGATGAGGAAAGACTTATGTACCAAAAGGAACGCAGCCAGATCTTAAAACATCTCGACTTCATCCTGCTTGATATTCTGTGCATGCAGCTGAGTCTTTTTATTGCGTACAAGTTTTCCGAAGCTTATCTGAATTCCACCAACCTGCGGATGTATACGACGGAAGCAATTTCGCTTCTTATATCGCAGGGTCTTCTGGATCTTTTTACTTCCAGCTATACCAATATCCTGCGCCGCCGTATCACATATGAGTTCATCAATGTGCTGGAATATACGGCTGCACTGTTTGTGATCACTTCGGTTTATATCTTCACATTCCATACTTCCCGTCTGACATCCCGAATTCAGATCGGGCTGGCCCATCTTCTTTTCCTTCTGCTTTCCACGCTGTTACGCAGTCTTTACCGCAAGGCGGTTTTAAAGAGACTGAAGGATACACCGGAAGAAAACCGGAAGTCGTTACTGTTGATCGGCTCTGCGGAGGATGTGAAAGAGGCGGTAAAATCCCCGAAACTGTTTGACAATTACTTTGTTTCCCATGTATTTCTGACTTCTGGTGAAGTGGGTGAGAATCCGCATGACATCGTAATTCTGAGAGAAGAAGAGGAAGCACTCGACAGCATTCAGAAGGACTGGGTCGATGAAGTGCTCATCTATCAGAATGCCATGGAAAGCCTGCCGTCCGGCTTGTTGCAGAAACTGGTACGGATGGGACTGTCCGTTCATCTGATGATGCCGGAGAGTGCGGAGGAAGAATGGACGCAGATCACCGGCGGAAAGATCGGAAAGTATCATGTGCTTTCCAGCAGCATGCGCACTCCGACATACGGAGAGATGCTGATCAAACGGGTGATGGATATTGCCGGAGGTCTTATCGGCTGTCTTTTGACGCTGATTCTGACTATCGTGATCGGACCGCTCATCTATATGAAATCCCCGGGACCGATTTTCTTTGCGCAGGACAGAATCGGACGGAACGGAAAGATTTTTAAAATGTATAAGTTCCGCAGCATGTATCTGGATGCGGAACAACGGAAAAAGGATCTGCAGAAGCAGAATACCGTAAAGGACGGTATGATGTTCAAACTGGAAGATGATCCGCGAATCATCGGCAGCGAAAAGAAGGGAAAAGACGGCAAGCCCAGAGGAATCGGCAATTTCATCCGCAATACTTCACTGGATGAATTCCCGCAGTTTTTCAACGTCCTCAAGGGTGATATGTCCTTAGTGGGAACACGCCCTCCGACGCTGGATGAATGGGAAAAATACCATCTGCATCACAGAAGCCGCATGTCCGTCAAACCGGGCATTACGGGATTATGGCAGATCAGCGGGCGGAGTGAAATCACGGACTTTGAAGAAGTGGTCCGCCTGGACCGCCAGTATATTCAGCACTGGAGTCTGGAGTTGGATCTCAGGATCCTCTTTAAGACCATCGGTGTTGTACTGAAGGGAAGGGGCGCAAAGTAAAACCATGTTTGATTCAAATGATGAACGTTTAGTCATCTCCGAAAAGAAGCGGAAGCTCTTCGATGCTCTTCTTCTGATTCTGAAAGAAGTGGACCGCGTCTGCAAGGAAAATGACATTACCTATACCGCCAATGCGGGAACGCTCTTAGGAGCAGTCCGGCATCAGGGCTTTATCCCCTGGGATGATGATATCGACCTTTATATGTTGCGCAGCGATTACGAGAAGTTTCTGAAAATCGCACCGGAGAAGCTCAGGGAACCGTTTTTTCTTTCCACGACGGAGAGGGAAGAAGGATATTACCGCTATCCGGCAAGAGTCCGCAATTCCGCTACCACCTACTTCACAAGCAGGGATCTGGAACAGATCAAAGCCGGCAGACCGATTCATTACAACTGCGGAATTTTCCTTTCCATTTTTCCAATCGACGGAACACCGAAAGGAAAACTGGCCTGTAAAATCCAGGAGAAGACTTCCAAATTCCGTAACAAGCTCCTGATTGCGAACGCCTACTCCGTGAAGGACCACTGGAGGATCCGCCTGATCCGGGCTTATTGCAATGTGGTGGGATACAAGAACATTTTCCGCAGACTGGAAAAAAGCTTTACGCGTTATTCCTGTGAAGGAAACGACTGGTGGGAAGTACCGGATTTCTATCCTCACGTCAAGACAAACCGCATTCCGGCAGAGTGCTTCGACGAGATCATCGAACTTCCGTTTGAAGATATGATGATTCCCTGCCCGAAGGGATATGACCGTCTGCTCAGCCAGAATTACGGCAATTATATGGAGTTTCCGCCGGTTACGGAAACAATGATGGAACTGCACGGGCAGTTCATCGATTTTAATCACAGCTACCGGGAATACCTTTCCGGAGAGCGTTCCATTGAGAATATCGATCAGTATCTGAAGAAATAGTATTTATGATGAAATTGAGACAGCCTTTAAAAAAAGAAAAACGTCTGGGAGATAACGTACGGATCCATATTCTGAATACGGATATCGATGTTTTAACCATGGACGAAACGGTCGCCTTAACCGAGCGGTATATTCTGGCGAATGAACCGCTTCATTTGATCGGCATCAACGCGGATAAGATCAATGAACTGAATGATTCCCCTGAGATGAAGGAAATCGTCAACAGCTGCGGGATCATCAACGCGGACGGTGCATCGGTCATTCTGGCATCCCGCTTTCTCAAACAGCCGCTTCCCGAACGCGTTGCGGGGATTGACCTGATGGAGCGTCTGATTCAGCTGAGCAGTGAAAAAGGATACAGAGTCTATCTTCTCGGAGCAAAGGAAGAAGTTGTCCGGAAAACCGCGGAAGTCTACCGTGACCGTTATCCGAAGCTGAATCTTGTGGGCGTGCATAACGGATACTTCAAAGAAGAGGATTGGGAGTCGATTGCGGAACTTCTGAAAGAAAGCAAGGCGCAGATCGTCTTTGTGGGAATTACCAGCCCTTTGAAAGAGTATCTGGTGGAGTATCTGCAGAGTCAGGGTCTCACCTGTGTTTTCATGGGGGTTGGCGGAAGTTTTGATGTGATCTCCGGCAATATTCCGCGGGCACCGCTCTGGATGCAGAAGGCAAATCTGGAATGGCTGTTCCGTATGGTTCAGGAGCCGAAGCGCTTAATGAAGCGCTATCTGATCGGGAACACCCGCTTTGTGGCTTCCGTGCTGAAGGAAAGAATTCATGGCAGGAATTAGAGCAATGAGTGAAAACAGTGAATTACGAAACATTCAGCTGGAAGAGCTGAAGATCCTGAAAACATTTGCAGAGCTGTGCGACAGGCATCAGCTTACCTATTATATTTCCGGAGGAACCTATCTCGGATCCGTCCGTCATAAGGGCTTTATCCCCTGGGACGATGATGTGGATGTGGCAATGCCGCGCAGAGATTTCCTAGAATTCTTGAGGCTGGCAAAGACGGAACTGCCAGAAGAGTACAGCATCAATGATTTCCGCTGTCGTAAGGGCAGCATGTATTATGTACCGAAGATCGAAAGCGAAGCCTATCAGCTGGTCAGCCGGATCGCCCGGAAGGAAAAGGTCGTAAACCTGTGGATCGACGTCTTCCCGCTGGACGGATTACCGGAGAACAAATTGCTGAAGCAGCTGCACAAGGCGCATCTTTTGATTTTGCGCGGCTTATATAAGCTGGCGTATTTCGATGAGCTGGTGGACTATCAGAATAAAAAACGTCCGTGGTATGAGAATGCCGTGATCAGCCTGGCGCTGAAAATCAACCTCTCCAAGTGGATCAGCGGAGAAAAGGTGATGGGCAAACTCGACAGGGTACTCTCACGTTATGATTTCTATGAATCAAAGGAGATCATGAATTTCATGGGTTCCTATAAATTCCGCAGCATCATGAACCGGGAGAAAATCTATGCCGAAGGGGCACTGTATGAATTTGAGGGTTCCTGTTTCCATGGCCCGAAGGATTATGATACATATCTGAAGCAGATCTACGGCAATTATATGGAACTGCCTCCGCTGGAGAAAAGAAACTGGCATCAGACGGCAGTATTGAGAAAAAAAGAAAAGTAAGAGCGTATGAAGGCAGAAAACACGAAACTCCGCATTTTGGAAATCAACGCCGGGAACGGTGTTTTCGGCGGTGTTTCGGCGTTTCTTCTGAATCTGTTCCGTACGCTGGATCATAACGTTTTTGAGATTTCCTTTCTCTCGATGGGCAAAAGCACCTTTGAAGATTACCGCGAGGAAATTGAGTCAAACAGCGGAAAAATTTTTGCACTGAGAGCCCAGGGCGGAGTCGGGAAATGGTTCAGTTACCTGAGCGGGCTCAAACGTCATCTGCAGGAAAACACCTATGATGTGATCCATATCAATGCCGGCAGTCCGGGATTCTTGGCCCTGAGTCTGTATCAGTGCCGCAGGTATTCCGCTGCGAAAGTGATCACGCATGTTCACAGCATCTATGAAGGCGCATCCTCTGCGCGCAAAACGATGTATGCGGCGCTGAGAAACTACCTTGTAAGGAAATCCGCTCTCACACTTGCCTGCTCCAGTGCGGCAGGAGATTTCTGCTTTGGTGAAGGGAATTACGAAGTGCTTAATAACGGCATTGATCTGCGTGATTTTCATTTTGATGTGGAAAAACGCAACAGCATCCGCGCAAAGTACGACGTCAGAGAAGATGAGCTTCTCTGCGGGTTTATCGGAAGGATGGAACCCGTGAAGAATCCGCGCTTCGCTTTGGCGGTATTTGAGGAAATATTGCGTCTGAATCCATCCGCAAAGATGTGGATGGCGGGAGACGGAAGCTTACTGGAAGAGATGAAGCGGGAAGCAGAGCAGAAAAACCTGGAGAAACAGCTCCGCTTTTTCGGAACCATCCGGGGGACTGCGGAACTGCTGCAGGGAATCGATGTTCTTCTGATGCCTTCTTTATCCGAAGGGTTCGGTCTTTCGGCAGTGGAGGCGCAGTGCATGCAGTGCGAAGTGTTCGCCTCCGATGCCTTACCGGAAGAGACGCGTATCAATGAGCATATCCATTACTGCTCTTTGGATCTTTTGGCTCAAGCGTGGGCAGAGATGATTTTGAACTGCACGATGAGCAGAGAGGAACACTCAGATCAGAGAGAGCTGTATGACATTCGTACGACAGTGAAGAAGCTGGATGATATCTATCATCGCTTGGGAAGACAACATGTATAACAGATGGAATGATTTGATGGAAAAAATGAAAAAACGGGGAATCGCGGGAACGCTGAAACGCGGTGCTCTCGGTTTTTTTCATGACATCAGTATACCTGTTGCTCTTATGTATTATCGGAAGACTTTAAAAATACAGCCGAACCGCTATCTGTTCTACTCCCAGCCGTCTTTTTCGGATAACGCGTATGATCTCTATTGCTATCTTTTAGAAGCGGAACCGGATGCCGAGTTTGTCTGGTGGATCCAGAGGGAAGACCAGCTGCCAAAAGGGAACTATCCGCGCACCCGCTTTGTCTATGCGACAAGCTACAATCACGCAGGATATACCATCCCGGCACTGAAAGAGGCGCTTGAAAGCCGTTATCTCTTTTTCACGCATTCCTCTCCGCTTCAGAACATTCAAAAGAGAAGCGGCCAGATCGTTGTGAATCTCTGGCACGGCTGCGGCTACAAGGATACAACCTCCCGGGGAACTTCATTTTACGAGCAGAACCGCTTTGATCTGGCGCTGGTCCCGGGGAAGGTGTTTGTGAAACTGAAAGCCGGATTCTGGGGATGTCCCGAAGAGCTTGTGCAGCCGCTGGGTTATCCCCGCTATGACAGAATGCTACATCCGTCAAAGCAGGGAGAAGCGTTTCTGAAGCGTCTTCACCCTGAGAATAAAAAGGTACTCTGGCTGCCGACCTTCCGTCAGTCCACGCGTACCCGCACTCCGGAGATGGATATCCGCTATGCTTATGATCTTCCGCTCTTAAGCGGAAAGGACCAGCTGCATCAGCTGGATGAATACTGCAAAGAGCATGGGGTGGACCTCTATCTGAAGCGTCATCCGCTCCAGAAAGAATATCAGGATGAAAAAGAACCTCTCGGCAATATCTTTTTTATCACGGGAGAAGATCTGAAAAACGAAGGCATCAGCCTGTATGATCTCTATCCGTACAGCGATGCTCTGATCTCGGATTATTCCAGTGCGGCAATCGATTATCTTCTTCTGGATAAACCGCTGGCATTTTCGCTGGATGACTTTGAAGCATATGGTGCATCGCGCGGGTTTACCTTCTCAGATCCCCTCAGCTACATGCCGGGGCATCACCTCTACCGCTATGAAGATCTGCTGACGTTTTTAAAGGATATCAGTGAAAACAGGGATCCGTACTGTAACGAGCGCAAAGGAATCTTTGATGAGGTGCACAATCCCGCGGAAGGGTATTGTGATAGAATATGGAAAAAGATAAAGGAAATACAGGCAGAGTAACGTGTATGAAGAAATATAAAACAGGATATACGCAGGGCGTCTACGACATGTTTCATGTCGGGCATCTGAATTTACTGCGGCGGGCCAAGGAACAGTGTGAATATCTGATCGTCGGGGTCAATTCCGACCGCCTGGTGCAGGAGTACAAGCACCATTCTACCGTGATAGCGGAAGAAGACAGGAAATATATTATTGAAAACATCAAGGCGGTGGACGAATGTTTCATCGCAGATACTTTAGATAAAACCGAAATCATTCAGGAACATCCGTTTGACGTAATCTTCATCGGGGATGACTGGAAAGGAAATGCCAGATGGAAGAAGACGGAAGAGGAACTGAAACCGTTCGGGGCAACCGTTGTTTATCTTCCGCATACGCCGGGAGTTTCCTCTACGGAATTGCGGGAAGAAAAGGAAGAACGGGTCCACGAATAACAATCTGACGGAAGGAGAGAGAATCTCATGGCGAAAAACATCGCGGTGATCTTTGCGGGCGGCGTCGGAGTGAGAATGCATCACAACGATCTGCCGAAGCAGTTTATCGAAATCAACGGAAAACCGATCATAATCCACACGCTGGAACATTTTGATCTGCATCCGGAGATCGATGCCATCGTGATTGCCTGCGTGAAGGAATGGATGGAATACCTGCAGGAGCTGATTCAGAAGTACCATATAAATAAGGTAAGAAAAATCGTTCCGGGAGGCAGCTGCTCCCAGCTCTCCATCTATGAAGGACTTCTGGCGGCGGAAGAGATTGCGGAAGAGGGAAGCATTGTTCTGATCCACGACGGTGTCCGTCCGCTGATCAATGCGAAACTGATTTCGGATAATCTTGTCAGTGTGAAAGCGCACGGTTCCGCCATCACATCTTCCAAAGCTACGGAGACGTTCTTGCTGGTGGATGAGAATTCCAATGAAATCGTCTCGATTCCTTCCCGGAACCGCTCGAGCGTGGCTAAGGCTCCGCAGAGCTTTTATCTGGCGGATATCCTGAAGGCACACCGTAAAGCACTGAGTGAAGGAAAGACGGACTTTATCGACTGCTGCAGTATGATGCAGTACTATCACTATCCGCTGTATCTGGTGGATGGGCCGCATGAAAACATCAAGATCACAACGATCGATGATCTGTATATGATGAAAGCTTTTCTGGATGTCAGAAAGGAAAAGGGGCTAAATGGAGAGCAGTAACAGAATCCTGATGGAAGATTTTGAGCAGGTGAACAGAAAACGGGACGTTTCGTTTCTGAGAAACAAAACGGTTTTCGTCACGGGTGCGACCGGCCTCATCGGCTCCAATCTTATCCGCTTACTGTTATATCTGAACCGCGTGAATCAGCTGAATCTGCGTGTGGTGGCCTCTGTCCGCTCCGCTTTGAAAGCAGAACGGCTGTTTGGCTCACTTCTGGATCGCACGGAGCTTATCATTAAAGAGCAGGACCTGACGCAGATGGCGGAGTTTACGGAGCACTGCGATTATATCGTTCATCTGGCCGGCATCACTTCATCGAAAGAAATGAGTGAACATCCGGTGGAAACGATCCGGACCGCCTTATCGGGTACGGAAGAGGTTCTGAAACTTGCCGCGAAGATGAAAGTGCAGAAGATGGTCTATGCATCCTCTATGGAGGTTTACGGCATTCTGGATACGGATACACCCGTTTCCGAAGAGATGCAGGGATATCTGAATCCGCTCGCTGTCCGTTCCGATTATCCGCTGAGCAAGCGCATGGCGGAGAATATGTGCGTCGCGTGGCACAAAGAGTACGGGGTAAGTGTGGTTATTGCCCGCTTTGCCCAGGTATTCGGAGCCGGAATCCTTCCGGAAGAATCCCGGGTGTTTGCCCAGTTTGCCCGCAGCGTGATCCAGAAGAAGGATATCGTGCTGCATACGGACGGCTCTTCCGAAGGAAACTACTGTTATCTTTCTGACGCATTGACTGCCATCCTTTTATTACTGGAAAAAGGAGAGGCAGCAGAGGCATATAACGTGGTGAATGAAAAAAGCCACGCGTCCATACGTGAGATGGCTGAGATGTGCGCAAAAGAGCTGGCACATGAGGAAATCCGCGTCATTTATGAAATCGCGGACAGTCAGAACTACGGCTATGCCCCGAAGACCCGCGTGCATCTGAGCGGGCAGAAACTCTATGCACTTGGATTCACTCCGCATTATGATCTGAAGCAATCCTATCAAAGGCTTCTGGAAAGTATGAGGGAAGAATGAAACGCATCGTACTTGCGGGACTTACCAGATATGAAAACTACGGCGATCAGTTTATCTATCGCTCTCTTTCTTATCTTCTTTCCAATATGAATGAGCAGATTGATATTTTGGAACTCGATTTTGAAAGTACACGTTCTTCCGCAAACTCTCTGTCCTCCCGCCTTCTGCATAAAGCCGCCAGAGTTTTCAATTCAGCTGATCTTGAACTGAAAAGTCTGAAGCGGAAACACCTGAAAGCCTATGAGGCTGTTATTTCGAAAGCGGACGGCATCATCTTTGCCTGTGGCTCATTTAAATACGGAACCCAGAAACTCTGGGCATATTATTCCTTGGTGATTGATATCGCCAAAAAGCATCATGTGCCGGTGATGTTTGACGCCATGAATGTACAGAAGTTTGACGGCAATAACCGCAAATGCATGATTTTGAAGCAGCATCTGAATGAACCAATCGTTACGTGGTTTACTTCGCGTGACGGAGAAGACGGTGTAAAAAGGCTTAGAGAGAGCTATGTGACAAATCCGCTATTGAAGACAGCGGCGGCGGGAGATCCGGCATTCCATCTTTCGGAAGTGTTTCAGAATGTCACCCCGAAAAAGCGGGATGTGATCGGCGTGAACCTCTTGAAAGGGGAGAATTTCCGCAAGTACGGGAAAACGATGAGCGAAGAGGAAGTGGCGGACTGTTACGGCATTTTCCTTAAGCATCTGGAAGAAGACGGGATTCCCTATGAACTGTTTACCAACGGGTTAAAAAGCGACAGGGAATTCGGCGAGAAAATCGTCAGAAAATATGATCTGAAATATCCGCGGATCATAATGCCGCAAAGCGCGGAGGATCTGGTGAGGATCATCACCTCCTATCGGGCAATTCTCGGCGGCAGGCTGCATGCCTGCATCTGTGCCTACGCTTTTGATATCCCTTTGATTTCCTTTTTATGGGATGACAAGATGCTTTACTTTGCGAAGATGGCAAAGTGGGAGCCGTATTTCCTTGCGGAAGAGGAATTCAACGGGGACAGACTGTATGAAACGCTGAAAAGCGTAATGAATAAAGAATACGATAAAGAAAACAGGGAGCACTGGAAAAAAGAAACCAGACGGACATTACGGGAATTTATAGATTCATTATGAAAAAGGCATCACGGACGACAAATACGATCTACAACTTTATCAGCAGCATGGGTGGTCAATTGATCAACCTTTTTATGCAGTTTGTCGTCAGGACCTTCTTCATCCGCTACCTGGGGAAATCGTATCTCGGAATCGGGAGCTTCTTCTCCAATATTCTGCAGATGCTTTCTTTAGTGGAACTTGGAATCGGCTCGGCGATCCTTTATAAGCTGTATGATCCTTTAGCACATGAAGACCATCACAGAATCACGCTCTTAATGAAGTTCTACCGCTGGGCGTACCGGGGCATCGGCGTTGCGGTCACCCTGATCGGCCTGCTTCTGATTCCGTTTTTGCCGTCTTTGATCAAAGACTATCAGAAAATCACGGCACTGGGCCTGAGTGTTCCCTTTGTCTTTCTGCTCTATCTGTTTAAAACGGCATCTTCCTATCTCTTTGTGGCGTATAAAAGCGCAATTATCAAGGCGGATCAGAAGGAATATCTGGTTACGGTTCTGAACTATGTCACGACTGTCATCAGCGGAATCGTTCAGATTATTTCCATGATTCTCTTTGGCAGCTATACCTTATATCTCATCATCGGCATTCTGCAGGTCGTGATTCAGAATATTCTGGCAGGGGTGCTTGCCAGCCGGATGTATCCGTATATCGATGAGAAAACGCCGGACAGCATCAGCAGGGAAGAGGTCAGGGAAATCTTCAATGACTGCAGTGCGCTCTTCCTTTATAAAATGAATGCGGTCGTCATGAAGGCAACGGACAATATCGTCCTTTCCATCATGATGGGGATGGATGCGGAAGCACTCTATTCCAACTACTATATCTTTTATACAACGATCAACACGCTGTTTAACAAGCTCTACAATTCCGTCTCTCACTCCATCGGCAATCTGCACATTACGCATGATACCGACCATGAATATGAAGTGTTTGAGGCCGTGATGGCGGTTTCGACCATTTTGGGAGCAACGGCGTTTGTGGGAATCGGCGTATGTGCAAATGAATTCATCTCCGCCTGGATCGGAAAAGACTGGACGCTGGCTCAGCCGTTCTCCTTCCTTTTAGGAATGGAACTCTATACCTTATCAATCCGGGCAGCCCTTTCCAAATACCGTACCACCATGGGACTCTTCCGTCAGTCCAGACTCCGTCCGGTGATGGGAATGCTAGTCAATCTGGCGGTTTCCGTGCTTGGCGTCAAGCTGTGGGGAATCCCGGGGGTTCTGATCGGGACCATCGCGGCGGACTGGACCACATTCATGTGGCTGGATCCCTATATCGTTCATAAATACGGCTTTGAAAACAAAAGGCCGGTGAAGGTCTATTACGTGAAATTCATCCGCAACTTCCTGGCGGCGCTTGCACTGTTTGCTCTATGTTACTTCCTGTGCACAAATCTGTTTGTCAATCACGGCTTCCTCAGTGTTGCGGTGCATGCCGTGATCTGCGCCACGCTCTCTGTTTCCCTATATTACCTTATATATATACGCGGGAAAGAAGGAGTCTATCTGCAGAAGCTGGGTGTGAAGTATCTGAAACGGCTCTTCCGTCATAAAAAACACGCTTAAACGGGAGGTTTTTCTGAAAACACAAGAACCTGTATTTTCATCTGAGTGCCCAAAACCGTTATAAACCGGTCACAAAAGCGGAATCTGAAAGGAGATATGTTGTGATATCTCCTTTTTCTGTTGTCAGAATGCGGATAGGTGTCTTCCGGGGAAGGATTATGATGAAAACATTTTCACACATGTAAAAATATGCAAAAGGTTTTCATTAACATATATTGTAAACTTTCATTTCAGGTGGTAAAATTTGAGTATTGTAAAATCACGTGCAAAGTAGGATAACCACGTGAGAGTGCAATTCTCAAGAAGGGGGAACAATATGGAAAAAGGTTTTGGTAAAAAGCTTCTCGGTACATCGCTGGCTTTGTTACTTGCTTTATCCAGTTTCAGCTATCGCAATCTGAAAGCGGAAGAAGCAAACAGCACAACCAATGATGGCATTACTGTTACCTGGGAAAAGGTCGATGTCGACGCTGACACAGTGAACAAATTACGCGAGAATGCCGCAGGCAACATCGGCAACGAACAGCCTGCACTGAAAGGAAACGTTCGTGTTTCTATCGTATTAGACAAAGCTTCCACATTGGATAAAGGCTATCCTACAGCCAACATCGCCAATAACGCTGAAGCTCAGTCCTATCGTAAGACTTTGGCGAACGACCAGGATGCTGTCGCAGCGGCGATCTCTAAAGACGTCCTCGATGGCGAAAAACTTGATGTTGTCTGGAACATCACATTAGCTGCAAACATTATTTCTGCAAACGTGCCAGCAGAAAAAATTGAAGAAATAAAAGCAATTGACGGCGTTAAAGACGTTGTTGTGGAAACACAGTACGAGCCGGCTGTTGCAGATTCTTCTGACAACCCGAATGTTGCGGTTTCTTCTACTATGACAGCCTCTCAGTATGCATGGGCACAGGGCTATACTGGTGCAGGCAGCAAGGTTGCGATCGTCGATACAGGTTTGGATATTGAACATCAGTCATTTAGTCCGATGGCATTTGACTTAAGCATCATGCAGCTCGAAAACAAAACGGGCAAGAAGTATGATTTACTGACAGCGGATGAAGTAGCAGCTGTCTGGAGTCAGCTGAATGCTTCTCAGAGAACGAGAAGTGATGCAGCTTCCACATATTTCAACACAAAGGTCCCGTATGGTTTCAACTATGTTGACAGAAATGATGATATCATTCACATCAACGACAGACAGGGTGAACACGGTTCTCACGTTGCAGGTATCGCAGCAGCGAACAAGTTCATCTACACTGAATCTGAAGACGGCAGCTTCTCCTTACAGAATGCCATCACTGCAGTTGGTACGGAAGGTAACGCTCCGGATGCTCAGCTGTTAGTCATGAAGGTTTTCGGTACGGGCGGCGGCGCTTATGATTCCGACTACTTTGTTGCGATTGAAGACGCGATCACTTTAGGCGCGGATGCAGTCAACCTTTCCTTAGGTTCTTCCGTTGCAGGTTACGTTAACAACAGCACTTATGCAGATATCATTAACAACACGATTTTAAGCGATATCGTCTGGTGTAACTCCGCAGGTAACAACAGTTACTGGGCAGAGAATGCAGGTGTCGGCTATCTGTATGGCGATGATGCAAACTTCGCAACAGGCGGCTCTCCGGCAACTTACCGCTCCACAATCTCCGTCGCTTCTGTTGACAATGACGGTGCGATCGGTACACCGATGATCTTTGGTGAAGACAGCATCTTCTACACAGAGACATCCGGATACGGCAACCCGGCATTAACAACGATTCCTGGCGAATATGAATTTATCTATGTCAATGCACCTGGTACTCCGGAAGATTTCGCTCCGGTAGCGGACTTAATGGCTGGCAAGATCGCCATCTGCAACCGTGGTTCTACTTCCTTCTTTGAAAAGGCAAACGCAGCAGTTGCGAATGGTGCCGCTGCGGTTATCATTGCGAATAACCAGGCCGGTACGATCAGCATGAACCTGTCAGGTTACACGGGCAATGTTCCGGTTGTATCCATCACTCAGGCTGACGGTGCATTATTAAGAGACGGCACGGAAGTGACTCTGGAAGACGGAACAGTCTATTACACAGGCACACTGACAATTCAGGACAAGGTTTCTGTCTCTGTCTATGGTTCCGATTATTACAACATGAGCAGCTTCTCCTCCTGGGGTGTCCCGGGTGATCTGAGCCTGAAACCGGAAATCACTACTCCGGGCGGAAACATCTACTCCGTATTCGGCTACAGCAGAAGCACTGCCGGCGCAATCCAGGGCGGTCACGACACATATGAACTGATGTCCGGTACTTCCATGGCAGCTCCGCAGCTGACAGGTATCGTCGCATTAGTCAAACAGTACTTAAGAGAAACAGGCAAGGACGCTATCGCCGATGAATTAGGCATCACGGTCCGTGCTCTGGTACACAGCCTCTTAATGTCTACTGCTACTCCGTTAGTTGAAGAAGATTCCGGTTATTACTGGAGCGTCATGAAACAGGGCGCCGGTCTTGCGAATGTTGACGCATTCATGAATTCCAAGACTGTTATCTTAATGAACAACACGGAAGTTGACGGCGAAAACAGAAAAGACATGCTGCTCAACCAGTATGATGGTAAGGTCAAAGCTGAACTCGGCGATGATCCGGAAAGAGCAGGCAAATATGCTGTTGAATTCTACCTCAACAACGTAAGTGATGCAGATCTCTATTATGATCTGGCAGCTGAATTCTTCACACAGGACAGATTCGAATATGATGGTGTCGAATATCTCGATACTTGGATGTTCCCGCTTGAAGCAGCATTAACTTGGTATGTTGACGGTGAAAAGATCAACAACGGTGCAGTCTATAACTTCGATGAAGATGAAGAAGGTGTCTTTGATGCCAACGATGCGAAAGCATTACTCGACTTCGTTGTCGGAACTAGAGAAACTATCGGTGATGCTGATAAGGCTGACCTCGATGAAGACGGCGCTGTTACAACTTATGATGCATACCTCGCACTGAAATATGCGAACGAAGGTATGGTAAATGTTCCTGCAAAGGACTCCAAGCTGATCCGCGTTGAAGTTGAATTACTCAACATTGCGGATTATGACAACAACGGTGCTTACGTTGAAGGTTACATCTTCGCAACAGAAGCTGAATCTGAAGACGGTGCATTCGGTGTCGAACACTCCATCCCGGTGTTAGGTTACTACGGCAGCTGGTCTGAACCTTCCATGTATGACAAGGGCTCTTACCTTGAATACACTCAGGGAACGGAAACACGCGATCCGTATATGGCATCTTCCAGCCTCGGCGAAAATGCGAAGAACGTCAAATCCTTCACATTAAACTATGAAGGAGAATCCGGAAACTACTACTTCGGCGGCAACCCGTTTGATGCAGAAGAAGTTTACAAACCGGAAAGAAATGCTCTGAGTTCCACAAGCACAATCGCAAATGCACGTTACTCCTTAATCCGTAACTCCAGCGGCAGCCGCTTCTTCATTACAGACGAAGAAGGTAACCTGGTCGATGGAACGGAAAAATTCGGTGCCAGCGCATATGCGGCATACTGGGTACCATCTTCGGCTGCCTGGAGTAACACATCGACTTCTACATCGATTGGTTACAAGGCAACAGCTCCGGAAGGAACAAGACTCAATCTGAACCTCCAGCTGGCTCCGGAATACTATGTCAAGGAAGACGGATCCATTGCCTGGGATGAAATGGCAGATGGTACTCTGTACACAATGCCGTTCGTTGTCGATAACACGGCTCCGACGATTAGTCAGATCATCGGCGCGAGAACAGATAACGGTGTCATTCTTGCACTGGAAGCGGAAGATAACGAATATATCGCAATGCTGTTAGTCCAGGATGAAGACGGTAATGAAGTCTACACTCAGGGCTCTACAACAGAAGATAAGAAAAACCCGACAGATGCAGATGAAGAAACTTATGCAGTCGATCTTGATGCAGAAACTCCGGATCACCTCTTAGTTCTCTTAGCAGACTATGCGGGCAACGTGACAGGCTACCAGCTGAACCTGAACAAGGAAGAGCTGAAAGAGAGTGCCACAATTGAAATGGATACTCCGGAAGTCATCACTGTTGAAAATGGACAGGTCCAGTTAAGTGCAACAGTTGGCCCATGGGGTCAGGATCAGACAGTTACTTGGTCTTCCGCAGATGAAAGCATCGCAACAGTTGACGCAAACGGTATTGTCACTGGCGTCAGCGTAGGCGATGTTGAAATCAAGGCAGTCCCGAAGGCAGACAGTTCACTCTCTGCAACGGCAGTTGTCCATGTCATTAAGGTTGAAAAGAAACTGAATGGTATGCTCTGGGATGAAGAGGGTCAGGAATTCTTCGTTGAATTCAATACTGCCAGCTTACCAGAATACACAAAACTGACAGACAAGGTAACAGGCGACATTAACGGTATCTCCTACAATGCAGACGGATCCGTATTATATGCAGCATCCATCACGAATGACGGTGCATCTCAGTTATTCACTGTTGACCCGGCAACATTCGCACTGACGGCTGTTGCAGATGAATCTGAAGTCGGATTCTTCGATCTTGCTGCTGCAACTCTGAAGGATGAACTCTTCGGTGTCTATGGCCCGTACGTCCTCGGTGTTGATACAACAACAGGTACATACGATCCTGATATGGTACTTGATCTGAGCTCAGATACTCATGGTGAATACTTCGTCGGTATTGCGTATGAAGGCAGTGAAGTCCAGAATATTTACGGCCGTGCACCGACAGACTATTTCTACGTTGTTGACGATGCAGGATATCTGTATGAACTGACAATGGTTGACTTAACAAATACTCTGTATGGACAGTACTTTGGCTATGGTATCGAAATCTGGGACTTCGTTGAAATTACACAGATCGGTGAACCAATCGATGTTGACCACTACAATTCTCTGTACTTCGATGGAGAAAATGTGTTCTGGAGCAGATTCAACAATGCTGAAAACGATGTTGATATGATTGCGTTATACAATGACACAACATATAACACAGGCTATCATGCATTCGACTTAGGCAGCTTCGCAGAAGGTGTCTGGCCGGTCGCAGGCTTATTCGAACTGCAGGCACCAGCCGCAAAGACGGATTTCCCAGCCATCAATCTCGATGCTGAAGGCGTTACAGCAGAAACTCTGCCGGCGCTGAAGTTTGCGGATGCAAAAGTTGATGAAATCAAGAAGATCGACTTCAACAATGACCGCAAGGGTGCATTAAATACAGCAGTTACTCCGGAAGTTGACAATGAAGGTGAAGAACCGGTAGAAGAAGATACAACTTACACAGTCGAACTGAAAGCTACGGAAGAGTTAGCTCACAACGGTCTGTATGAAGTTACATTCGATCCGGAAGCAGTTGAATTTGTTGAACTGACAGCAGTTGCTCCATTCAACTCCAGCAAGACAGAAGACGGCAAAGTCGTATTCGGCTTCGCAGATCTCGACGGTTTTGCAAAGGATGAAGTTGTTGCTACATTAACATTCAACGTGTTAACGGAAGAAGAAACAGTGATCAATGCTGCTACAGAAGAAAACGAACAGAACTTCGAAGAAACTGTAGAAGAATATGTGATCAATAAAGCGGAAGCGGTTGCTCCGACGATCGAAGTCGCTAACAGCGGCAAGGGTGTTGTGGTAACTTGGGAAGCCGAAGAAGGAACTGCATATGAAGTGTTCCGTAAACAGGCTGACGGCGAATACGCAAAAGTCGGTGATGCCGAAGAAGGCACATTCACGGATGGCACTGCGGTAGCCGGTGAAGAGTACACATACCAGGTCAAAGCTGGCGAACTCGAAAGTAATGAAGAAACAATCGTCTTCAACCCATTCAATGACGTTGAAACTGCACCTACAAAGACAGCCTTCAAGGCAATCATGTGGGCATACAACGAAGGTATCGTCAAAGGTACCAGCGAAGATACATTCTCTCCGGCAGAAAATGTCACAAGAGGACAGTTCGCAGTCATGGTATGGAGACTTGCAGGCAAACCGGCCATCGACGCAACAGACAATCCGTTCCCGGATGTCAGTGCCGATGCGTTAGGTAATACAACTTACAAGGCAATCTTATGGGCATATCAGCAGGGTATCGTCAAGGGCTTCAGTGATGGCGAATTCAAACCGGGTGAAACAACATCCCGCGGCAATATGGCTGTCATGTTATGGAGACTTGCCGGCAAACCGGCGGTTGACACTTCTGCCAACCCATTCGAAGATGTTGCTCCGGAAATGGGCAATACAACTTACAAAGCTATCTTATGGGCATACAACAACGGTATCACGAAGGGAACTGACGCAACTCACTTCTCTCCGGATAACAACTGCACCAGAGAACAGCTGGCAATCTTCTTATACAGATACAACAATCTGAATAACTAAGAGGTAATTGCAGAATAAACCGAAAGGAGCAGATTCCAGCACGGAATCTGCTCCTTTTTGTACGGATTCCTCCTTTTGAAATATAACAATCAGAGTATGAAGTGTTAAAATCGAAAGTGGGAGATCATCCGCCTGTGCATTTGCGGATGAAGTAGTTTTTATGAATCATTTATTTTTTCGAAAACAGGTGAATTTCATTCTCTCGGTTTTTCTGCTGCTTAGCTTTGTAAACTTCCCTCTGCGGGCTGAAGAAACAGGTTTAGTCGCAGAACCGAATGAAATTCCGACGGAAGGGGTTCAAGCACTTTCTTATCAGACTCCGTTGACTCTGGATGAACTGAGTGAATCCTTATGGTTATCGTTCACACCGGAAAAAGCGGGGGAATACTATTTCCACATCAGTTATCCGGAGAGTTCCATCCAGGCAACTCTATATGATGCGTCTGAAAACTGGGTCAGCAGTACCAGCTCTTTCGATGGCGAAAATCAGTATGGAATGCTTGCGCTTTTGGAAGCGGGGCAGACCTATTATCTCAATTTTTACGTTTATCAGACAGGAAGCGCTCCTGCAGAGATTTTCATTACGGAAAACCCGATTGATTATTCCAGTTTCAGCTGCACAGATGCGCTCGCTTATTACGGATACGGAATTGAGCGAACGGAGAGCGTGGAAACAGATGAGGGTTACCAGGAGTTTCCTTGGGTATCCTATACCAAGAATCCGCAAAGTGTTTCACTGAAATGTGCCGGAGAACTCCTTACGGGAAATCCGGATCAGGTTTCCTATGAAATCTATAATCTGACCGGTATTCAGAGTGAATTTAATATCGAATCAGATGAGAGCTATGAAAATCAGTGGCAGGTCGGCAAACACCAGGTAAAACTCCTGCTGCACGGACACAGCTGTTCATATGAAATTGATCTAAAAGAAGATCCGGTACTCAGTGTGAAAGTGCCGGAGCTCGTAAAGGTGGAATATGATTGCAACACTGCCTTTGACGGAAATCCCTTTGATTCGAATACAAAATTCTATCTGAGATATGTCGTGAATCCGGCGGAAGGGCCTGTCTTCCATACGGTGGACGGAGATTTTAACTCACTTGAGGAGTTGCAGGAACATTTCCATGATCAGTTCGTCTACAACAATTTCTACGAACTGTATACATCGGATCAGTCCTATGAAAACCAGTGGGGTGTCGGAGATCATACTGCTTACTGCAATTTCCCGAACCATCCGGTGTCCTATACCGTTCACGTAATCAAAGACCCGATTGCCAAGGCGGAAATCGAAGATGTCACAATTGCCTTCGGAAACTATCGCATGGTGGAGGATTGGGTATACACGGACGAAGGAAGTTATCAGGTCCGTTACCCGCAATATGACTGCTATCCGGAACACACCCGCGTCACAACAAGCAGCGGCTCTGTTTATGAAGGAAAACTCGCAGAAGTTCTGAGTAAAATCGAAGAGGAATTCGGGGTTTATCCTGCTTACCGCGTCATTACGGATCAGTCTTATGAAAATACATGGAAAGCAGGAGAAACGCATGAAGTTTCCATTGAATTCCATAATCGTCATCAATGGATTCCGAAAGTAACATACGGTTACAATGTCACAATTGAAGACAGCCCGATTCAAAATGTAAGCGTGGAAGATCAGGTTGTCTATACGGGCAGTGCACATGTAAGCCGGGAATATGTCGGAGAACCGATATGGAATTACAAGAATGTTAAAAGATACAACACACAGCCTGCAATGATCACGGTAACGACGGCGGATGGAGAGCTCAGCGGAACCATTGCGCAGGTCAATCATGAAATCTATAAAAAGTACGGGTTCTATGCAAAATATGAAGTTACGGATGATCAGTCTTACTTCAATCAGTGGGAAGCCGGAAGTCATGAAGCGAAGCTTCTCTTTGCCGGTAAAGAAGTCACTTATAAGGTGGAAATCAAGGAGAATCCGATCAAGTCTGTTTACGTTCCGAAAGTGATCCGCTATGAAAGCGACGCGAAAGAAACGTTTACTACAGTGGGAGACGCTACCGGTAACGCCATTAAGGATGTGAAATGGCATTATTATGATGCGACACCGGATTACCTGGAAGTTGACACGGACCAGGGGTACTTCATGGGAAGTGTTTCCGAAATCAAAAAACAGCTGAAAGATACCTTCGGCTACAATATCCCGATCACGGTAGAAACCAATCAGGAATATGATGCGGAATGGGGTATCGGAGAGCATCCATGCAAAGTTTATGTCGGCTATGCTTACGGCGAATACGTGACAGAGGTCCGGAAGAATCCGATCCGTTCGGTTACGGTTGAAACACTGGAACTGACGGAAGATGACGCTGTTCTGGTAAATGATGTTGCTGAAGAGGGACAAACAGCATGGTATTGCTATGATACCAAACCGCTGAAAGTGACAGTCAGTACACCGTATGGCGAAATCAGCGGAACACCGGATGAGGTAAAGGCAGCTCTGGAAGAACAATTCGAAAACTGTCATTTTGCCTATATGGTTTCAGATGATCAGTCCTATGAGAATCAGTGGGAGATTGGAGAACATAAAGCTGTCTTCACACTGAATGAGTTCCAGGTGGAGTACAAAGTCCTCATCAAGGAAGGGAAAACCTACGAGATCACTCTCAGAAGTGCGTCTCAGGAGTACATCTATGACGGAGAAGAGCATGTGATCGAAGGCTTTGAAAACGAAGAGAACGGCGTAATCACTTTCACGACAACAGACGGGGAAAAACTCGAAATCAGCGGACTCACACTCCGCGTCAGTGGAACAACCGTCGGAGAATATATGCCGGAAGTACTGGGCGAAGCGAAGGTCGTCAAAGAAAACGGAAGAGATATCAGCAAGCGGACCGTAATCATTTATGAAACCGGCAAGCTGACCATTGTACCGCGTGAAGTTATGGTAACGGCATCAAATGCGGAAAAGGAACAGGGTCAGAACGATCCTGAATTCACGGCAACCGTCACCGGCCTTGTGGAAGGGGAAGAACCTTCTCTGATTACCTATACAATTGAAAGAGCAGCCGGTGAGGAACCGGGTACGTATGAAATCATCCCAAGCGGTGAGACACTGCAGGGAAACTATACGGTGACTTATGTGAACGGTACGCTCACGATTACCGCAAAGGCAGATCCGGCAAATCCGTTTATAGATGTCTCGGAAGACCTCGGTGGAACCACGTATAAAGCTATCTTATGGGCCTATGAAAACGGAATCATCAAAGGAACAAGCGCAGATACATATTCTCCTAGTGATCACTGCACGCGTGCTCAGTTATGCGTCATGTTATGGCGCTTAAAGGGCAAGCCGGCAGTGAATGTATCGGACAATCCGTTCCCGGATGTCACAAAAGAGTTAGGCAATACAACTTACAAAGCGATCCTCTGGGCTTATCAGCAGGGAATCGTCAAGGGAAATGCGGACGGAACATTCAATCCGTCAGGAGACACGACAAGAGCCAACATGGCTGTCATGTTATGGCGTACGGCAGGGAAGCCGACAGTAAGTGCCACAACGAATCCGTTTGAGGATGTATCCAAATCTCTGGGTAATACAACATACAAGTCCATCTTATGGGCGTATGATGTGAAGCTGACAAAGGGGACGGACAAGACACACTTCTCACCAAATGACCCGTGTACAAGAGCCCAGTTAGCGGTCTTCCTGTACCGTCTGAACAATCTGTTCCACTATCTGCCATAAGAAGCGGTGAAACAATTTACAGCACAAGGAAAGAGCTTTCAAAAGCTCTTTTTTTTGAAAAGGACCGATGTTACAATAAAAAGTAGAATTTTGTCGAAACAAGGGAGGATAACGTATATGAAACGTTTACTTACCGGGATGCTGGCATTACTGATGCTGACAACCAATGCATTTGTTGTACACGCGGAGGAGACTGAACCCGTTCAGGATCATTCGCTGGAAATGGAAGTTATTGATCCGGAGTCGCTCCGGGTGGAAAAACTCGGTACGGTTACTGAAGAATCCGCGGAACCTGAGGAGCTTCCTTTTGCGGGGAATAAGCTCGTCCGTGTTTCCATTGTGCTGGACAAGGGCTCTACCCTTGAGCAGGGATATCAGATCAGAAACATTGCTGAAAACAATTCCGCAATGTCATACCGTGAGAGTCTGAAAAAGGAGCAGGATTCCGTTACTTCAAGAATCAATCAGGCAATCGGATACTCCATGGATGTGAAATGGAATCTGACGCTTGCGATGAATGTTATTTCAGCCTATGTCAAATATGCGGATATCGAAACGATCCGGAACGTGGAAGGTGTTAAGGATGTCTTTTTAGAGCGCCAGTATCTTCCGCAGGAAGACACGGTCTCTCCGCAGACGGCGAACAGTTCCTCCGGTATGGTCGGGGCAACGACTGCCTGGAGTGAAGGATATACCGGAGCTGGAAGCAGAATTGCCATCATTGATACGGGTATCGATACAACACATCAGTCTTTTAATGCGGATGCTTTTAACTATTCCATCTCACGTCTGTCCGATTCACCGACGCTGATGACTTCCGCGGATATTACTAAAGTAAAATCGAAACTGAACGGAAGCGGCAGCTATGTTTCCGCTAAGATTCCTTACGGATATAACTATGTAGATAAGAATACAACCATCAACCACCTGAACGATCTGCAGGGGGAACACGGATCGCACGTTGCCGGTATCGCAGCCGCAAACCGCTATATTAAGAACGGAACATCCTACGTCGACGCGGCGGAAACGGTGAAAGCGGTCGGTATGGCACCGGATGCACAGCTTTTAGTGATGAAGGTGTTCGGCGCTTCCGGTGGGGCGTATGACTCCGACTACATGTCGGCTATTGAAGATGCCATCGTTCTCGGATGTGACTCCGTTAACCTTTCCCTCGGCTCCTCAATTCAGGGGTTTACGTATTCCGATGCTTATCAGGATGTTTTAAACTCGCTTTCTGCGGCCAGTGATATCGTTGTGACGATTTCCGCCGGTAACTCCTATGGCTTGACGGAATTTCTGGAAACTGACCTTTATATTGAAGATGTCTCCATGCATACCGGAGGTTCCCCGGGAACTTATATCAACAGTTTAGGTGTTGCCGCAGCGGATAATATCGGGGCAACCGGAACACCGCTTTTATTCAACGGGAATCATTCCGTTTTCTATACGGAATCGGAAAATACCGGTGGGGAAATGACTTCCGTTGCCGGAAGTTACTCCTATGTTTATATTGATGCCGTAGGAAATACGGCTGATTATACGGCAGTGAATAATGCAATCTCTCTGAGCGGCAAAATCGTCATCGTCAACAGAGGCGAAATCTCTTTCTACGAAAAAGGTAATAATGCGGCAGGCGTCAAACCGAAGGCGCTGATTGTTGCCAACAACCAGCCGGGATCCATCAGCATGGATCTGACGGATTATACCGGAACATTCCCGATGGTCTCCATCTCGCTGAGCGATGCGGAGACGATCAAGGCGAATTCCACTTCTAAGACTGTCGGAAACTATACTTACTATACCGGTACGGTCACAATAACCGATGCGGTAAGCACCGAAACGCAACAGAGCAGAGAAGATGCCACAATTACGGATTTCTCTTCCTGGGGTGTTCCGGGCTCCCTGATAATGAAACCGGAAATCACGGCTCCGGGCGGAAATATCTATTCCGTTTGGGGAACCAATAAAACCAAAACCGGGACAGCAGGCGGTTCCAGTAAATACGAACTGATGTCCGGTACTTCCATGGCTGCTCCGCATATGGCGGGCTTGGCAGCGGTACTGGCGGAATATCTCAGAGAGAATGATCCGCGTCAGAAAAACAGCACTCTCGCAGATGTCGATACCAGAGCCATCTCGCAGAGCTTAATGATGTCAACTGCGACGCCGATGATCAATGACGGGAACTATGTCTCCATCCTGCAGCAGGGAGCCGGTCTGGCAGAAGTGTCTAAGGCAATCAATGCATCTTCCATCATTCTGATGAGTACGGAAGATAACACCCTGAGTGCAAAAACAGGTGCAGCGGAAGACGGCAAAGTCAAGGTGGAATTCGGTGACGATCCTGCGCGTACGGGAACATACTCCTATTCTTTCACTCTTTACAATATTACCGATCATGATCTGACATTTGATCTGGATACAAAACTTTTCACCCAGGCTTCCTACAGCAGTGACGGCAGCCGGTTTATGGCGATGAGTACAACACCATTGAATTCCTCCGCTCTTTATGAGTGGGAAGGTTCGGAAGGTGCTTCCAATGAACATGACGTGAATAAGGACGGCGTGACAAATGCACTCGATGCCCAGGCTATCCTGGATTATCTTTCCGGCAATAATGACGGTTCAGCATTGAATCTGACAGCCGGTGAAATGGATGGTATCGAAGGGCTTTCCACGCAGGATGCCCAGCTGTTACTGAACTTTGAATCTTCCGGAGGTGCAGTGGCAGATGGTGTGGTTCCGGCGAATTCCGCGCGCAGTGTCACGGTCACTCTGACGCTCAGCGAACAGCAGAAAAATGAGCTGAATGCAGAATATCCAAACGGTGCCTATATCGAAGGCTTCACTTATGTGAAGTGTAATACGACAAGCGCGGAAGGGGAATCCTTTGCCCATGAACATACGATCCCGCTTCTGGGATTCTACGGCAGCTGGACGGATCCTTCGATGTTTGACAATACGTCCTATACGGATACGCTCTATGGAACGGCGAAGATTCCGTATACGGGAAACAGCGATACCAACTACATGACAGTGGAATACAAGGGGACAACTTCCAAAGTGAGCGGAAACCCGTACAAAGTGGAAGACAGTTTCCCGAGTGACCGCCTGGCAATGAATGCGGAAGCAACCGTAAAACAGATTACCTACAACCTCTACCGTGCAGCGGGAACAACGGGATATGCGATCTCCAAAGTGGATGAGAACGGAAATGTAACAAATGTTCTCAGCTCCGCCATCAACGGGCATGAAGTCACCGGTATCTGGTATGACCAGGAAAGTGCTTCCTGGCAGGGAAAAACTACGAGATCCTATTCTCTCAATAAGAAACTCAGCAGCCTGAATCTTGCGGAAGGTGAGCGGGTCCGCGTGGGCTACTACGCCATTCCGGAATACAATGCCATGATGGTCAACGGCAGCATGACGGCTTCGGATGCCGGTCAGCTGTCTGCAGCAAAATTCAATGAAGTACTGCGTTCTAATAAACTGGGAGATGGCGCATTTGTCGGATATGATTTTGTCATCGACAATACGGCTCCGGTTATCTCTGAAGCAAAACTGGACGGGAACAATATTTCCATCAAAGTCAGCGACAATTTCAATCTCGCTTATGTGGCAGTGAAATCCCTAGATGGAAATACAGTCTATGAGGAAGCAATTCCGAAGAACGGAAGCTACGAAACCACCATTGAAGCAACGGATATCATCCGCAATGCGGCAGGATACGTGGCTGTCTTTGCGGGAGACTATGCGTCCAATGAAACGGCTGTCGCCCTGAAAGTCAATAACAATTCAGATATCGACCCGTACAAGGTTGACAGCGTCACACTGAACCCTACTTCCTTAAGCTTATATCTCGGCTCGTCGGCAAGTTTAACGGCAACAGTAAGTCCGCTGACAGTGGAAGATCAGTCCGTTACGTATACCTCTTCCAATACGGCAATCGCGACAGTGGATGAAACGGGTACGGTTACGGCAGTCGCAAGAGGCAATGCCACGATTACGGCGACTTCCAATGCGGATTCCAGCAAGAAGGCAACCTGTGCGGTGACAGTGGTTTCCGCAAATAAGACATTAAACGGCATCCTCTGGGATGAAGAAGGCGGAGTCTATTTCGCCAGTTTCAACTCGGACCATCCGTCAGACTTTACAAAACTGAATAATACGGCTCTGGATAAGAATCTGGTAACGGCATACATGCAGACAACAAGCAATCTGTATGCGGCTACGCTGGATACCTCTGCTTCCGAGAGCGTTCTGTACTCCGTTGACAGATCAACTTACGCATTAACGGAATACGGCAATAACTATGCGATGATATTCGATATGGCTCCGGCGGGATCCCGCTATAACCCGTATTACACTTACGCGTTTGCAGGATATCTGATCTTCGGCAATCTGGCTCCGGAAACGGATGATGAGTTAGGTACATACAGCGGCTTCCCGTACGGTTTACTGGATGCGGAGAGTACAATCGGAGAATCCAATTATATCTGTGCTCTTGCATTACAGAGACGTACAACGACCGGCGCAACCTACTTCTTCCTGGATACAAACGGTGCCATCTGGTCCACAACGCTGAGCACGCAGACCTTCAGCACACCGCAGCTTGTACTTGAGACCGGTATTTCCACATCCTTCCTCTATCAGAACATGTACTATGACGGAACGTATCTGTACTGGGCACATTATGACGGAAGTGAAACGGAAATGATCGTGATTGATCCGTTAGGCGGCAGTGTCTATCATGCCGGAACATTTGGAGAAGGCATCTGGCCGGTTGGCGGCATGTATGTCAACGGAAAAGTGGCTCCGTCCGCAACGGAAGAAGAGATTGCGGAAGATGTGATCACGAAGGAAAAGATGCTGATCAGTGATGAAAAGATGGCGGAAATCTACAAACGGATTCAGCAGGAACAGCTGAAATTCAACAGGGAAGCAGAAGAGACGGCAGAAGCTGAGCTCCCTGCAGGCAGCCTGAATTCCATCCGTATCGAAGCACCGGCCCTCCATGAAGGTGCGGCAGTTTCAAATACGGAAGAGGATGGAAGCGTAACGGTAACTCTTTCGGAAAAGGAAGCAGTCACCAACGGTTTCATTACTTTAAAATACGATCCTGCGAAACTGGAGTTTGTTTCATCAGATTCCAGTCTGGCATATCATTCCATTTATGTGGATGAAGCCGCGGGACAGATTACTCTGACTTATGCCAATAAGACAGAACTCGCAAGCGACAGTACATTAGCGGAATTCACATTCCGTGCCGGCTGTGAAGAAAGCAGCGTGACTACTACGGTAAAAGAACGTAACAGCCAGCTGAATCTGAATGTGACGGAAGAAAAGACGGTCGAAGCGAAAGGACATATCTGGGATACGGAAAATGTTCAGTGGACATGGAACGGATATAAGAGCGCTACGGCAACTCTGACTTGTAAGACAAATGCGGAACATAAGCAGACGCTTGAAGCACAAATCAGCAGCGAAGTTACCACGGAAGCAACGTGTGAAACATCCGGCATCCGTACTTATACCGCAACCGTTACGCTGAACGGTGAAATCCTGACAGACACAAAAGAAGAAATTCTGCCGGCAACCGGACATGATTACCGTCTGGTTGATTGGGCCTGGGCGGAAGACCTCAGCTCTGCCAAAGCCATCTTCGCATGCGCAAATGATTCCACACATGTGAAACAGATGGAAGCTGAGGTTACCACTGCTGTGACAAAAGAGGCAGGATGTGAAACTGCCGGAGTGATGACGTATACTGCAGTTGTCGTATTTGACGGCAATACATATACTGATCAGAAAACGGGAGAGATTGCACCTCTCGGACACAGCTATCAGTTTGACCATTTCGAATGGGCAGAGAACTATGAAAGTGTCAAGGCGATTCTGATCTGCGAACATGATGCGTCGCACACGCTGAAGGAAGATGCGGAAGTGACTTCCGTAAGAGTTGAACCGACTTGTGAAGAAGACGGAAGCATTGCCTACACGGCGGAATATAAAGGAAACAAAGAGACAAAGACGGTTGTATTACCGGCAGTCGGACATCAGTTCGGTGAACCGGAGTGGAGCTGGGACGGCTTTAATAAAGCGGAAGCAACATTTGTCTGTGCTCATGATCAAAACCACACAGTGACGCTGAGTGCAACCATTACCTCCAACATTACTGCAGAGCCGGGGTGTGAAACGACGGGAGAAAAAACTTACGTCGCCACAATCAGCTTTGAAGGAAAGAATTATACGGATACCCAGAAAGAAACTCTCGATGCCATCGGACACGCATATGGCGAACCGGACTGGAACTGGGCGGATGACTATACTTCCGCGGAAGCCGTCTTTACGTGCGAACATGACAAAAACCATACCAAGACTGTTTCGGCTACTATCACAAAGAGTTCGGATGATGCAGGAAGCTGCACGGAACCGGGCCATGTGACGTATCGGGCCGTGGTTACTCTGGATGGCAAGGAATACGCGGATGAGAAGAGAGTGGAAGTGGAAGCTGTCGGTCATAACTGGGACACTCCGGTCTGGACTTGGAACGGTTATGAAGGCGCAACAGTCACATTCGTCTGTCAGCGGGATCCTGCTCATACGGAAACGGTAACCGCATCCATCAGCAGTACACTAAGCAAAGAAGCGACGTGTGAGGAAACAGGCGTGCGTACGTATACGGCAACTGCTGTCTTTGAAGGAATTACCTATACCGATCAGAAGGAAGAAATGCTTCCGGCGACGGGACATAAATATCAGGAACCATCCTGGAGCTGGAACGGATTTGAATCTGCTCAGGCAACATTTGTCTGTGAATATGACAATACTCACACGGTGACTCTGACGGCTGTTCTGACATCTGAGATCACTCGTCAGGCAACATACAGTGAAGCGGGAGAAATCACTTACACGGCTACGGTAACTCTGGAAGGAAAGACATATACCGATCAGTTGGTTGTCGCGACGGAAAAACTCCCGTTACCTGAAATCGAAATTCTGAATCTGAAAAACAGCACCAGAGGAATTACGGTGAGCTGGTCTGACGTCAGTGAAGCTGAGAAATATGTTCTCGTTCGTCAGAATGATGACGGCAGCTGGACGGAAGTCTATCAGGGAGACGCAAAAGTATTCACGGATGCGGATGTGAAGGTGCAGACGCTTTACACTTACCGCATCAAAGCCTTGATTCAGAATGCGGAAGCTCTAAGCGAAGAAGAAAGCATCGTTTACTATCCGTTCGATGATGTCAGAGAGAGCATCGGCAATACGACGTTCAAGGCCATTATGTGGGCATATGAGAACGGAATCGTAAAGGGAACCAGTGAAACGGAATTCTCGCCGGCAGATGCCTGCTTACGTAAGAACTTCACGGTCATGCTGTACAGAATCTACGGATCTCCGGATGTTTCCGGATATGAAAATCCGTTCAGTGATGTAAGTCCTTCTCTGGGAAATACGACATACAAGTCCATTCTCTGGGCGTATCATAACGGAGTCGTAAAAGGCACAAGTGCCACGACATTCTCGCCGGAAGATGAAATCACGCGTGCTCAGATGCTGGTAATGCTCTACCGCTTAGCGGGTGCACCGAGCGTGGAAGGATTTGACAATCCGTTTACGGATGTCGACAGAAGTCTGGGCGGAACAACGTACAAGGCAATCCTGTGGGGCTATCATATCGGTTTAACCAAGGGTAAGACGAAGACGGAATTCGGACCGAAAGATAACTGCAAGCGCTCTGAACTCGCGGTATTCCTCTATCGCTTCAATAACAAATTCTATGTTCTTCAATAGGAAAGGTTCATTATAATCATTTCCGGATGATATCAGGCGGAAGCTGTCTCAGTTTCCGCCTTTTAGATAATGTCAGCGGAAAAGTCATATAGAATGAGGTATAATATATTTTAATATTGTGATTTAGGGGGATGAATTATGCGTCATGGATTTGTGAAGATGCTGATCTGCATTCTTACGCTCTTCTTCTGCGCAGAGCCGCTCAGCGTGCTCGGTTTGGAGTATGAAAACAAGGATCTGTTTGAGACGGATGAATTGCAGGGAACAGGATATGATATCAATCCGGAATATGCGGATATCTTAAGCGAGGAAGATCTGCCGGAAGTACACATTCCGGACAGCGCACAGGCAACGATCACATCATCGAATACGTTTGACAAGTACGGAGATGTGGTCAATTATCTGCGTAAATGTATGGTCAACCGTCAGACGGATATTTCATTTGCGTATAAGAATAAATATGATGATAAATCATTCATCCTGTCTGCAGTGCAGCAGGCATATACGGAATATACGGGAAAACCGAAAGAATCCGATTATCTTTTAGTCAACTACAAGACATCCAACTGGAGCTGGAGCCGTTCGGTCCAGAACGGGTTATACGTGTTTACAGTCAATCTGACGGCCAGCTACCGGACTACTTCTTCACAGGAGAGCCAGGTGGACAGTGCCGTGAAGAACCTTCTGAACAGCCTGAATGTTTACAATGAAGATGATTATGAAAAGATCTGGTCAGTTTATGAATGGGTGACTTCCAATATCACTTATGATTATACGAGCTACTCTGATACAGCCAGAAATGACCAAAAATACACACCGTATGCGGGACTGATCCTGCGGACGTGCGTATGTCAGGGATACGGCGGACTGGTTTACCGCTTACTGAGTGAACTCGGTGTTGGAGTACGCTATATGCGCGGATATGCAACAGACGCGGATGGAAACTATGTCACAACAGGGGAAGACAACCATCATCCTGTCTGCAGTGCAGCAGGCATATACGGAATATACGGGAAAACCGAAAGAATCCGATTATCTTTTAGTCAACTATAAGACATCCAGCTGGAGCTGGGACCGTTCAATTCAAAACGGGCTATACGTGTTTACAGTCAATCTGACGGCCAGCTACCGGACTACTTCTTCACAGGAGAGCCAGGTGGACAGTGCCGTGAAGAACCTTCTGAACAGCCTGAATGTTTACAATGAAGATGATTATGAAAAGATCTGGTCAGTCTATGAATGGGTGACTTCCAATATTACTTATGATTATACGAGCTACTCTGATACAGCCAGAAATGACCATAAATACACACCGTATGCGGGACTGATCCTGCGTACATGCGTATGTCAGGGATACGGCGGACTGGTTTACCGCTTACTGAGTGAACTTGGCGTCGGCGTACGTTACATGCGCGGATATGGAACGGATGAACAGGGAAACTATGTCACAACAGGGGAAAACAACCATGGCTGGAACATCGTGAAACTGGATGGAAAGTATTATCATGTGGATGCGACATGGGATGCGTCATCTCCGGCAACGGATTATTACCATTATTTCCTTAAGAGCGACGCGGACATGGAAAAACATGTGCGCAGAGATACGTATAATACGAGCGAATTCAATTCGCAGTTCCCGGTATCCTCCACAAGCTATGAGATTCCGTTTGAAGTAAAGGAAGAACCGCATGATCTCTATCTGCTCGAAGGGGAAAGCTTCACAATGCGTGTACACCACAGAGGTGACGACGTACTGCATTTCTGGATGGTGAAGAGCCCGACGGCTTCCGGCTTCACCTATTTGAAGAATTCGGATAATTCGTATGTTTATACGAATGAATTCACACGTACCGCAACTTCTTCCATGAACGGAACACAGTATCTTGCCAGTTTCCAGAAGGACGGGCAAGCATTCCAGGATTCCCAGATTGCCACGATCTATGTCGGTAAGACATACCGCTTGAAAGAATTCCGCTGGGGAGGCTCCCATAGCTGTTATGCCGTGTTTGAAGATACTTCCGGAAATATTACAGAGAAAAAGTGCAATGTTAACTCATCGTCTCTGGATGATTACCTTTTGCTTACGGCAACCGTAACTGCACCGGACGGAGTAACCTATACAACCAAGACAATTGAACCCTATTATTCATGTGTAAAAAGTGTACAGAACAGTATTCACGGAGTTGAATTAAACCTGGTATTGAACTCAGGGAATACAAAAATCAATATCTACAAAAAACAGGCGGATGGTTCCTATGCCTGCATTGGATCCAGCAGAAAGACATTCATCGATAAGGATGTTGTTCGCGGACAGGAATATATTTATCAGTTTATGCCGTACTATGAAGAGGCGGGAATCGAAGCACTGAGTATCGATTATGAAAGAATCACCTATTACCCGTTTGGCGATGCCACTCCGGATTTGGGAAATACGACATATAAGGCCATCTATTGGGCATATGATAACGGAATCGTTAAGGGAATGGATGACTATGCTTACGGGCCGCAATTACCGTGCACCCGTGCACAGTTATGCGTCATGTTGTGGCGTTTGAAGGGGAAACCATCCGTCAATACCGGAAACAACCCGTTCAGCGATGTGAGTACTTCTCTGGGAAATACAACTTATAAGGCAATCTTATGGGCTTATCAGCAGGGAATCGTCAAAGGCTCTGACGGAAGATTTGATCCGAACGGTACGACGACAAGAGCGAACATGGCGGTCATGTTATGGAGACTTGCGGGGAAACCGGCAGTCAGCACCATCGGCAATCCGTTTGCGGATGTGAGTACGGATCTCGGAAACACGACATATAAGGCAATTCTCTGGGCATACAGTGTCGGCTTGACGAAGGGAACAGATAGTACGCATTTCTCACCGGGTAACTCATGCACAAGAGCGCAGCTGGCGGTCTTCCTGTACAGAATGAACAATCTCTACAGATATATAAAATAACCGGATGGGAGTCGTCATTGCTATGACTCCCTTTTCCATGGGGAATCTGCGGAAGGGTATGCGTTATGCGCGTGAATGCAGAAAGCGTTTGATAAAGCGGTAAGAATTCTTATAATAGGGAGTGTGAGGAAAAGATGAACAGCGTAGAGAAGGAATGGTATGTGATTCGCGTTGCGACCAACGATGAAGAGAAAGTGAAGATGTTTTTCGAGCGCAACGGATTTGAAACAAAGGTGCTGTACCGGGAACTCTTCCGCAAAAAAGAGGAAGGCACAGCAGCTATACGGAAGCTTCTGTTTCCGGGATATATCTTCGTTCTTTCCGAACTGGATGGGCTTGAGTTTGATAAAGCCATTACGGATCTGCGCTTTAAGTACGGAAAGTATTTCAAAAACCTGAAATATGATAATGAAGGGACTCCTGCACTGACTCACGAAGAAAAGCGGTATCTCTCTCATCTTGCCGGAGATGATGAGGTCGTACAGACCTCTGTCGGCTTTATTGAGGGAGACAAAGTCATCATTACGGATGGACCGCTCAGCGGAATGGAAAGTAAAATCGTGTATATTAATCGCCACAAGCGTATTGCGAAGCTGGAGATGGATTTCATGGGAGAAACAAGAATGATTACCGTTCCGCTGGAAATCGTTTATAAAATCTGAAAAAGAGCTCAGAAGGCTCTTTTCTTTTTTTATCTATGAAAAAAGGTGCAGATCTTATTCTGCACCCGGATAATGATAGATTTCAAAGAAGCGCTGACGGGCGGAATCGCGGAAATTCCGGCTGATTGGCGTCCGGACGCCTCCTTTTAAGACAAATTCGTTATGATCGAGTTCTTCAATCATGTTGATATTGACCCAGTATCCCTGGTGGCACTGCAAAAATGTGCTTTCCAACTGCCGCGGAATCAGATCGACCGGACGGCGGGAATCGTAGTATTCCTGATGCATGCATTTGATCTGCGCTTTTCTGCCGACGCGGCTGATATAGAGAATGGTATTCAGAGGAACAACGATGCTCTTGCCCTGATTACGTACGATGATTCCCTGAATATGGGTTGAGGATTCCGTCAGTACGGCAATCGCTTTATCTAATGCCGGCTCCAGATAACGGTCGGCTTTTTTCTTGGTTACAAACCAGACGTGTTCCGCTTCGTAAACATCGGAAGCATAATCGATGTAGTTTGTCAGAAAGATAATCTGGCAAGTTGGAAGGTACTGATTCATCTTCTTTGCGAGATTGATTCCGCTTTCCCCGTTCAGTTCAATATCCAGAACGGCGATCTCCGGGCGGATTTTTTTATCTCTGATACTCTGCAAAAGATCTTCCGATGTATGGAACGGATAGATTTCACAATTGATTTCTTTTGAAGCCAGGATATCCTGGATCATATTCTGGGAATGCTGCAGATGTTCGCTGATGTCATCACAGACTGCAATATGTAACATGTTTTAATCCTCCTGCTCTTTCAGAATTAGTTCTGCACAGTAAAGTTGTTCTTCTTCGTAAACTCTGAACTGCCCGTCGTATTTTTGGGTGAGGTTGTTCAGAATGACCTGTCCCAGACCTCTTTCAAGTCCGGGAATACGTTCCTGTTTTTTCTTTGGTAATTCCTCTTTCGGTTTTTTTGCCATGATCGTGAGATAGGGCTTTTTGAAATATGCCTGCAGCTGGATCGCAGGTTTTTCCTTCTCTTTTACGGCTTCTTCCGCATTATCGAGAAGGTTTCCGAATGTACAGATCAGATCGGTGTTGGCGACTTCCAGATGTTTGGGAATGTGAATGTCAAGTTCGAGAGCAATTCCTTTATTCTCGAATTCCTTTTTCTTGTGGAACAGATAGCTCGCAACAACGGTGTTCTCACAGTTCAGTAAAACCGGTTCCTGATTCTCTGTGCTGAATTTGGCGGCATACTCTTCCGCTTCCGAGATTCTGCTGTCCTGGATCAATGCCCGGATGGTGTATAGATGGTTGCCGATATCATGACGCAGCCGGCGCATGTTCTCATAGCTCCCGGTCAGCTTATCATAATAGGATTCCTGAGCCCGGATCAGTTCGTTGAGCATCTCATTCTGCGCGTGGACTTCCGTAGCTTTGATCACCAGGCGGAGTGCCGCCAGTAAACCGAGATCCGCTGCTGCACTTATCAGAATTGCCGGAAGGACTTTCCAGGGGTTCAGTGACTCCTGGGAATAAGGGTAAGATTCAAACCATCCCGCCATCAGAGTGATCTGAGAGAGCGGAAAGAGGATGAAGAGGTACCATGGAATGCTGACCCCGTGATAGACGTATTTCCGTAACTTGAAACGAAATGACAGGTAGATCCAGAAAAGAAAGCATCCATTGGTAAACAGATATACCGCATAAACCGACAGTGGATACTTTTCAAACAGCTCTCCGGAAAGAATCATGTCCCGCGGAATCAGTGCACCGAAGATCAGTTCGGAGACCATGATTGCGGCGAAGATGAAAGTGACGATGAACAGCTTGTAGTTGAACTGGTCCTGATGAAAATAGGAAATCATACAAAGAAAGTACAAAAAGCCGAACAGCATCCGCCAATAGGAAAACTGAGGCAGAATCAGGGCTCCCGCACGGTATCCGATCACGCTTAACAGCAGAATCAGAATGGTTTTCCATCTGTCGTATTTCGGCGTGAGCAGGGAATCGGCGGTAAAGACCATCATAGCATATAAGATAAGATTTGATAGTTCAAAATATAGTCCAGATTGCATGATATTTTCTGTAACCCCTCCTCAGAAAATACAAAATAATTTTATCATGAAAAAAAGTGTTGATATTTATACCTGCTTTGCTGATTCGACATGCTTTTCTGCATGATAAGCATAAATTCAAGCCGAAACGACGAATTCATGGAAAGAAAAAGGTTATCAGGTGAACGGTTCTGATTTAAAAGCTACCCAAACTTCGCTATAATAGTAAAGTGAAAATAAGCCGAAAGGGGAATTTGATATGTTAAAAATCAGAGAACTATATGATCTGGATCATACACTCGCAAAGGAATATCTGGAAGGATTTACCTATCCATGGGAAGCCTTAAAGGGCATCAAGGATCTGATCCTGGCGCTGGGAGAAAAACTGGATAAAAACGAATATACGGAAGTCAGCGAACACGTCTGGGTTCATAAGAGCGCAAAGGTGTTCCCGAGCGCATATCTCGGAGCGCCGTGCATCATCGGACCGAATACGGAAGTACGTCACTGTGCCTTCATCCGCGGGAGCGCACTCGTCGGCGCTGACTGTGTGGTGGGAAACAGCTGTGAACTGAAAAACGTCATCCTGTTTGACCATGTACAGACGCCGCATTACAACTATGTGGGTGACTCCATCTTAGGCTACTACAGCCATATGGGAGCAGGCTCCATTACATCCAATGTCAAAAGCGACAAGCAGCTCGTTGTCGTCCATAGTACAGATGAAGACATTGAGACAGGCATGAAAAAGTTCGGCGCCATGCTGGGAGACCACGTGGAAGTCGGCTGCAATTCCGTCCTGAATCCGGGAACGGTGATCGGACGCAACAGCCGTGTCTATCCGACTTCCTGTGTGCGCGGGGTTCTTCCGGAAAACCACATCTGGAAAGCGGACGGAACCATTGCGGAGATTCATTAAGCCAAAACAGCCATTTTCAATGGCTTTTTTGTTCTTTACGCGTCTGAAAGGATGTTATAATACAAAATAGAAGACATAAATACAACTTACCGTGAAGGAGAAACACTGTGAGAAGACTGAGGGGGATTCTGGCGGTTCTGTTATTGCTTTGCGCAATGACGGGATGCACGCGCGATCATAAGGAAGAAGAGAAAGGCGAAAAACCTGTTGTGGAAGTAACCGGTCAGCCGGCAAAAAACTACGACGAATTTCTGGCCTATCTTAAAATACTTGACACCGGAGACAGGGTGTTCCTTTTTGATCTGGAGGAAATAAAAGGCGCTAAGTTCTATTCGGAGCTTTCCAGGGTATATCATGACGGCGATATGATTTACATGAGTCAGAGCCAGTTTGAAAGTGAGGATAAAAACAGCTATACGCAGACAATTGCCGAATCCTACGATAAGGAGACCTGTATTGAAGCCTACGGTCCTTATATCATTCACTTAGTAGAAGATGATCCGGATTACCGGGAGGCGCTCGTCGCCTTTATCACCTATACGGGACTGGTAACGGACGATTCCTCAACGGATGCTTTCAAGGAAAAGTTTGATTTCATCAACGGATACAATATGCGCTTTGAATACATTGATTACGGAAACATTCACCGCGGTTCCTTCCGTCATTCCGTCATCTCCGTCAAGAACGTTTCGGAATACAATTTCCGCAACTGGGAGCGCTACTTTGAACTCTGTGAAAAAATCAAGGAAGATGAAAAGACGGACGGAAATACGCAGAAGGAAGAAATGTCCGGCTGGATCGACAATCCGAATCTGAAATCGGAAATCTACCAGGAACTCTACGGTCACAGATTTACCCGTACCCATATCAGCAAGCCGCAGACCGATACGGTGGGATATGAAAGGGATGTGGAAGATTCCATCGTCTATCAGTTCCTCTCTCCGGAGAGCGATCATACCTTTACGTATCAGGAAGAGATCCGCGCCTACGATCAGATCAGAGGCAAAGGGGATCTGGTTCTCTTTGTGAAAGACAGTGCCTATGAGAAGGGCTGCGGAAGCTTTGTTTCATACCACATTGAAGAAAATGATGAAGCGGGAAAACTGCTGAAGCTGAAGGAAGTCGCCAGAAACAGTTATTACTTATGGAATAACACCTACCACATGGAGGAGAACGATCCTGTGGATGTTACGGTCAGCTATGAGGATTTCAGTAACGGAAATCTGACGCTGAAAAGAGGCAACAAGACCTTCTCGCTGCATGAGATCTCCTTAAGCTCCGCTCCTTACAAGAATGTAAATGCTCCGGAAGTCAATACCTATCTGAATGCATTCAGCATGTATACGGCATTCGACTATGTCTTAAGCGGAGACTATCCGCTGAGCAGCGGCAGGGATTACGGGGAAGGCATCATTAATGACGGACACCGTATTGACTACGTTCACCGCTATAACAGCAATGTCATCACGCTGCTGAATTTCGTGGATATGAGCGAAGACTACTATGTGGAGCACTATCTCTCCAATGCCGTGCGTCAGGGACACATGGTGATCAACAAGATCCCGTATAACGTCTATACCGAAGAGGAAGAGACAAGAACCGTCGTGTCCTATGTGGCGGAAGTGAATCACGATCTCTACGCCGTGGAATATGTCCTAAGGGAAGAAGCAATCGATGAGGAAGCGCTCTATTCCATGACGATTGATACGGAAGAGCCGCTCGGCTACATCAAGACAAACGTCACGCTGCGATTAAGAGATGTGGCAGGCGTCAATGCCAATACGGTCGGAACGGTATACTCCGGGCGTGTCATGAACTATTACGAAACAAAGGAAGCGGATGGATATCTCTGGATCCGTGTCAGCGGAGGCTATATCGCCTCAAATGAACTGGAAGAGACATCAGACCTCTGGGTGGAACGGCACAGCTATTAAAGAACAAAAAAATGTTCGGACTCTTACCGAACATTTTTTATTACAGCTGATCTGTGTTTAGTCAATATATACGACTTCACGCTCGTTGAATAAGCGCGGGATCGGGGAGATCGAATTGGCAAGACCCCTGGTAACCACAAGATGATTCATCCCGTTCTCAAACACGCCTTCCGTGTATTCTGGGAAGAAGCCCTGGTTGGGGGAGAGCACGCCCTGCCATTTGCGGCGGAAAGGATCGTAAAAGCGGAACTGACCGCCGTGAGCATGTCCGGAAACCACAAGTTCAATCGGCTGGTTTTTCAGATACGGTTCCTGTTTTGCCCAGTATTCCGGATGGTGGCAAAGCAGAATATGATAGCCGCTCTCACCTGTGAATGCATCCAGCCAGCTGAAGTCATGCGCGTACATCTCGTAGATTTCTCTTCTGTGATTCAGAAAGTAATCCTGAGTGAACTCCGGAAACTCCTCTTTGTGCGCACTGTAGTAGCGGTATCCCATCACTCTGCGGCTCGTCAGTCCTCCAATCACAAATCCTTCATAATTCTCCCAGGAATTATCCAGTACATGGATCCCGTATCCGGACAGTGTTTCCTTGTCTTCCGGCGTGATGAAGCACTCATGGTTTCCAAGCGAAAAAAATGTCGGCGCAAGCTGCGCACATTCTTTCAGAAGTTCCACGGAATTCGGTGATTTTTCCAGAATGGAGGAATACCCGTCCGTCTTGTAGCGGTTGACGATATCCCCGGCATAAAGGATCAGATCCGGCCTGTTTTTGTGGATGCTGCGTAAAACCCATTCATATTCCTGATTGTGCAGGTCTGCCAGAAGGCAGATTTTTTTATTCTGCGGGATACCAAGATGGTAATAGGTGTCTTTCATGCCTTAATGATACGGGATTTGCGCTTTTTTGACAAATATCGGACAGTCAAATTGAGATATTTTATTTTTCGGTGTTATAATACGTGTATTGATGGGGAGTGTTTTTTATGACGGGCTATTTTGATATCCATACGCATATTATTCCTCATGTGGATGACGGAAGCCGTTCAATGAAGGAGAGCGAGGAAATCCTCAAAACGGAATATGCGGACGGGGTACGGAATATCTTCCTCACGACCCATTACCGCGTGGGAATGTTCGAACCGGAAATGAGCCGGGTGAATGAACAGTTCCTGCGTGTGAAGGAAGTAGCCGAACAGATGGGCATTACGGTTTATCTGGGATGTGAGTTCCATGCGAATATGGACATGATTGAGACGCTGTCCAAAAAGGAGAGGCCGACGATGAACGGAGGACGTTGCGTCCTTACGGAATTCAAGACCGGCTCGGAGAAAGCTTTCATCAAGGAACGCTGCTATGCGCTGTTGTCTCACGGCTATCAGCCGATCATTGCCCATATCGAACGTTACGCGGCATGCCGCAAGGATATCGGTTTTATCGAAGATCTCTATGATCTCGGATGTTATATCCAGATCAATTCCCAGTCTCTTCTGGGAGAGGACGGGTTCTTCATGAAGCAGTTCTGCAAGAAACTGGTGAAGGAGGATCTGGTGCACTTTATTGCCAGCGATACGCACGATATGAAAAGCCGCAAGCCGACAATCGGAAAATGTGCGGAATATCTCCTGAAGTTTCAGGGAGAGGAATATGTCAGGCGGATCTTCATTGAGAATCCGCAGAAATTGATTCTGGAAGCAGAATAACAGGTGAGGAGTTTATGGATCAGGTACAGTACAGAAACAACGAAGAGATGGAAATCGACCTTCTGGAAGTGTTGAGCGTCCTTCTTCAGAAAGCATGGATTATTATTCTAACAACGCTCTTGGGTGCATTGATTGCGGGACTTTATACGTATTTTCTGATTACCCCGCTTTATCAGTCCACAACGAGCTTTTATGTCGTTTCCCGTCAGAGTGAAGGCGCCTACACGAGTTCTGACTTAACGGCTGCCAATCAGCTGACCAACGACTATGCTGAAATCATCAAGAGCAGAACGGTAGCGGAAACGGTTATCGACAACCTGAATCTGAACATCACTCCAACCCAGCTGATCAATAAAATCTCTGTCTCCACTCCGAGCAGTGCCCGTGTTGTCTACATCAAGGTACTGGATCCGAGTCCGGAAATGGCAATGAAGATTGCCAACTCGGTCCGCCGGAATGCCTCCAACCGGATTGCGGAAGTCATGAGCACGGAATCCGTCAACGTCATCGACACGGCGAATCTGCCGACCGGCAAGTACTCTCCGAGCCTGAGCAGAAATGTCGCCATCGGCGGACTTCTGGCAGCAGTCGTGACTTGTGCGGTGATCCTGTTCTTCTATATCACAAACGATACGATCAAGACATCGGATGATGTTGAAAAATACCTCGGCCTGAGCACACTCGGGACGATTCCGGCATATCAGACGGAAAACACCAAAAAGAAGAAAAGAAAAAGAAGCGGAAAATAAGAGAAGGGAAGTAAAGTATGGAAACAGTTGAATTACAGATTGATAAACTGGACTACAGTGCAGAAGAAGCGTACAAGACTTTACGTACCAATATCAAATTCTGCGGTGATGATAAAAAGGTAATTGCCATTACCAGCTGCATGGAAAACGAAGGAAAGAGTTCCATTTCCATGAACCTCTGCAATTCTTTGGCAGAAAGCGGAGAGAGAGTTGTTCTGGTGGATGCCGACCTGCGCAAATCAGTTCTTGTCGGACGTAACCGCGTCCGTACGGAAGTGGTCGGCCTGACGCATTTCCTTTCCCAGCAGGCAAAACTGGCGGAAGTGATCTATGCCACAAACTATCCGAATTTCCACATCGTCTTTGCCGGTCCGGTCGCACCGAACCCGGCAGAACTGTTGGGAAATCAGTATTTTTCGGAACTGATCCGCGTGCTGCGTCAGAATTATGACTATGTCATCATTGACACGCCGCCGCTCGGTGTCGTCATCGACTCTGCCATTATCGCGAAAGAGTGCGACGGCTTTATTATCGCAATCGAGAGTGGCATGGATTCCTACCGCTTTGTGCGCAGTGTCAAGGAGCAGCTGGATAAGACCAAGTGCCCGATCCTCGGTGTTGTTCTGAACAAGGTCGATATCAGCAAAGCAGGCTACTACGGAAAATACGGTAAATACGGAAAATACGGCAAGTACGGGAAATACGGAGCGTATGGAGCGTACGGCCAGTATGGAAACACAAGTGAGGAAAAAGAATAAAAATTGTAACGAGAGTTACAATTTTTCATGAGTGACATGTCGGAAAAAAGAAAAGGGAAAAAGAAAGATATTACCAATATCATACTTACCTCCATCATTGTGATCAGTGTCCTGATCTACGGAGGCCTTTTCATTGCGAACTGTATTATCAATAATATCCTTTCCAAAGTCGGCGAAGGGGAGGAAATTGATGAAGTGGTCGAAGTGTATGAGAGCGACCGCAACGTCGTCAACTTCGCGCTCTTCGGCGTGGATATGGAAGGTGCCAAAAGCCAGTATGACGAACTGCGCTCCGACGCAATTAAAATCATTTCTCTGGACTACGACAATCACACCATCAAAATCACCTCGCTGGAGCGTGACATGGTCGTCTACTATCCGGTCGACGAGGGAGAGTTCATCCATCTGAACTGGGCGTACTGGTACGGCGGCGCAAAGGATGCCGTTAAGACGCTGAACTATAACTTCGATATGGATATCAACCGCTACGTCAGTATCTCCTTCGGAATCCTGGTGGATATTATCGATGAGATCGACGGGATCGATCTGGAACTGAGCGAAGCGGAGGCGGACGCGCTGTTTCGCAGAAAGTCGGAAGGTGCGGGAACGTATCATCTCAGCGGGAAAGAAGCTTTGACTTACAGCCGGATCCGCTCGATCGATAACGACTTCAAGCGCATCAACCGCCAGAATCAGGTGATCATGGCGGTCGTGAACAAAGTGAAAGGGCTGAGTCTTCTGGAGATTTACGGTCTGATCAATGAAATACTGCCGTCCGTTAACACGAATCTTTCCACGGAGGAGATCCGGAAATACCTGACGGATGTGACGGGAAAGTTTGATCTGAACCATATTGAAACCTATACGGAACCGAGCGGACTTTTCTATGACATCAAGGCGTCGGAAGATCTGACGGGGTACGATATCGGCGGATATGTCATCCGCAGCTATTCCGAGATGGTCAAGGATCTGCATGTCAATATCTACGGGGAGACAAGTTACACGCCGTCACAGACGGTTCAGCTGACGGAAGATATGATTTACGAGAACTTCGGAGGCTTTGAAAATCCAGACAATCCTTAAAATATGTCTACAAATATGAGAAATTGTCGCAAAAAAGCGTCGAATTGAAGTCCGTTGCTTGCATTATGGGTAACACAGACTTAAAATATTAGAGTATATACAAGTTTAGGAGGCTCTTATGAAAAAAGGTTTACTTGTTTTAATCAACGTCTTACTTGTGTTATTCTTAGTGACTCCAGTGTTAGCTGAATCCGGAACAGTTACTGGAAACGCTGCTCAGGGTGGATCTGTTTCCGCAGAATTCACTCAGGAAGAACTTGCAAAATTAGCAGGTGCCGAAGGTACTGCTGATGTCAAGTACTCCTATGCTTTAGTTATCAACAAAGTTGCGAACGAAGCAGTTGACGGCTACACTACATTAGCCACTTATGATGTCACATTCCATGTTCTTGGATCTGACGGCTCCGACACTCAGGTTGCTGAACCGGGCAAGGCAGTTAACGTAACTGTTACATTACCGGAAGCACCGGCAGTTGAAAGCGGCGCTACAAGAGAATGGAAACTGGTTGCTAACCACAACGGTACAAAGGTTGAATCCACACCGACAGTTAGCGGAACTACAGGAAGCTTCTCTTCCGACAAGTTCTCCACGTTCACATTCGCTTACAAAGATACAAAGAACGCAGAACCAAGCAACAATAACAACAACGGGTATAATGTTGTTAACACAGCAGACGCTGACTAATTAAAAACGCTCAGCAATTGAACATGAAGTGAAGAGATGTTATAATCTCTTCACTTTCATTTTGTGGGAGATATGGATGGAACAGTTTAGAAAGGCATTCAGGGAAAAAGACGGAAATCAGATCGTAAGCTATCTGTATTTTCTGCTTGTCACGATTGCGGTTCCGCTGTATCTGGAAGATCACTATTTCAATGTGATCGAAGCGAAAAACCATGTCTTTATGGCCGGGGCGGCAGTTCTGTTTCTGCTGTTCTGCTGTTTCCTGTTTCTTAAAAAGAGCTCTTTTCCAAAGAAACTGATTCCTTTGGAGAAACTATTGATTGCCTTTGCGCTGATTGCACTGGTATCCGCGCTGCTCAGCGAGCATCCGCTGGAAGCACTCAGCGGGGTAAGGGGATTCGGCGTCGGCGCTTTGCCGATTGCGCTTCTTGTCTTTTTTATCCTGATACTGGCAAATAATCACTGGAACCCGGAAGATCTCTGGCCGCTTGTCTGTGCGGTACATATCTTTATCTTTTTTCTGACGATTCTCAACTCGGCAGAGATTGATCCGTTCTCGCTTCACGAGGGCATTTATCTGAGCCAGCTGTATTTCTACGTCTCCACGCTGGGAAACGTGAACTGGCTGGTCGGCTATCTGTGCTTACTGACACCGCTTCTTTTATTCCGCTATTTCAGGGAAGAAAAGGGGACAAACTCCGTGCTGAATCTGATTACGCTGATTCTGGCAATTGCCAATATGGTTCTCTGCTCGTCGGATGTTCTCTTTCTCAGTGTCGGGGTATTCGCTTTCTTCTTCTTACCGTATCTGTTTGCGGATGTCAGACGCTTGAGAAAATGCGCCGCTTTATTAACGGTATACGGGATCATGATCATTACGGTCATGCACATGGATGCCTTCCGCTATAAGGTCGCGGGCTTTAAGGATCTGATCGGCTTTATCTACCGCTCACCGCTTCCTTATCTGCTTGTCATCGGCGGGATTGCGGCTTTGTGGTATCTGAGAAAGACGGAAGAAGTGAATCCGGCTGTCTCCAGGTGGATCGTGCGTATTGTGCGGATCGCGATCACACTTTGTGCTCTCTACTTTGTGTTTGATCTCTCTCGCGCCATTATAAATCAGAATCTGAAATGGGGAAACAAGCGTCTCTGGCTCTGGAAGGATTCCTTTTACTCCTTCTTCCACCGTTTCACGCCGTTACAGAAGCTGATCGGTGTCGGACCGGAACTTTTGGATTACTGGTACGTTGAAGTTTCCAAGGAAATCACCGCCCACTATAACAGTGCTCATTCGGAATGGATCCAGACGTTATTGACGATGGGGGTTGCCGGAGCATTGGTATATCTCTTGATTTGTGGCGGGATTTTGTTAGAATATTTTCGAAAAGGAAGAAAGAATTCTGCCGCTCTGCCGTATTTTCTGGCATTATCTGCCTATCTGGCAAGCGGACTTGTCAACAGCGCCAACGTGACCAATACGGCGTTAATGAGCGTGATTCTTGCATTATATCTCAGAGAAGTAAAAAAGGAAGTAAAACAGAATGAGAAAGAAAATTAGTGTAATATTACTGATACTGCTGATGCTCTTGAGCACTGCCTGCAGCAAGACACCGGAAGAAGAGACTCCGGTCGAACCGGAACCGGAAAAACAGGATGAAGTTGTGGATCCGGAACCGGAAAAGGAAGTCCCGTATGAGAATACGCTGGACTACAAGGAACTCAATTACCAGTACAACACGATGAAGTCCTCCTACGGGGATTATGTCGGTGAGATTTTCTTTGAAAGTGATCTCGTGAATCTGCCGTTTGTACAGGGAGCCAGTAATGATACCTATCTGAGAACAGATTTCCAGACAGGGCAATACGATTCCAGCGGAAGTATTTTCATGGACTACAGAAATACGCTGGATGATCAGAATATCATCATCTACGGCCACTATGTCTATCTCTCCAAAGATCCGAGCGGAGAAAAGAAATTCACACCGCTGCGCTTCTTAACGGAAGAGGAAAACTATGAAGCCAATAAATACTTCTATCTGCTTCTGGACGGCAAATTACGCAAGTATGAGATTGCCTCCGTCTATTACTGCCAGCTCTCTGACGCCAAGGGATACTGGGAAACGGATCCGGATATGCAGTACTACATCACGAACTATTCCGAAGGTTATTTCAATGCATATAAGGAAAAGATCAAGGAAGTCGAGTTCTATGACACCGGCGTGGACTTCAACTATGAAGACAAGTTTGTGACATTGCAGACCTGTGTGGAAAACCGCGAAGATCTGCGTGAAATCGTACTCGGTAAACTGGTACGTGTCGTCGATACCAACCGCCGCCGTTAGTGAAAAACAGACAGTTCCTGCGGGAACTGTTTTTTTGTTTGGACAGAAGCACGATTTTGCCCAAGATGATTTCCAATGCCGTTATTGAAACAAAAACGTATTAGGATATAATACGGGTATGAGCAACAAAACTGAAAAGATGATTCAGGCGGGCTTTAAGAAGCTGCTCCGCTCGAAGTCTTTCAACAAGATCACCGTCCAGGATATCGCGGATGAATGTGGTATTAACCGTAACACGTTTTATTACCATTATCAGGATATACCTTCCATGTTAGAAACACTGGTCAATGAGGAGATTTCCGCATTGATTGCCAACAGTAAAGGAGCTAGATACGAAGACGACATGGATGGAATTCTGAATTACATTCATGAAAATGCATCCCTGATCAAAAACGTCTACATGTACTCCAGAAGAGATGTTTTTGACAAACAGCTTCTTTCCATTATCGAACATTACGCCCGCAAGAGCCTGCAGTTGGAAAAAGTTCAGAAACCGCTGACGGATCTGGAAAAGAAGAGTATTATCGAATACTGCAAGATGCTTTACTTCGGTGTTATTATCTCTTTCTTATCCAGCAATTCCATGGATATGGCGAGCCTGAGATCGATTCTGAATACGACCAGAAGGATTCTGGAGCACTATCTTTACGGAGACCCTGCCGTTCTCTGACAAAAAAGGGAAAATAGCTAATTTTTCCATCCGACAAGTGTGATACATTGAAACTGGATCCGATTTCATGGGCTGAAATCCGACCACAATTGGTGTCTTCCCCTAAAATACATCAGGACTTCAGTATCATGGGTTCGATTCAAAGAAGAGCATTGCTCTTCTTTTTTTGTATCGCTCAATGAAATACGATATAATCAGTTTTAAGAGGGTGCCATGAAGAGTATCAAAGTCATTATCGCAGCGCATAAATCCTTTCCGGTCAGTGAAGATCCTCTCTATCTTCCGGTTTTTGTCGGCAGTGCCAACAAAGCGGATATCGGTTTTCAGAGAGATGATGAAGGGGCGAATATCTCCTTAAAGAATCCGTATTTCTGTGAACTGACGGGGCTTTACTGGGCAATTCACAATCTGGACGCGGACTATATCGGTTTATGTCACTACCGCCGGTATTTTGCGCTGAAGAAAAAGAATAAGGAACATCCATTAGAGAGCGTGCTGACTTTGAAAGAGGCGGAAGAACTTCTGAAGAAGAGCGATATCATTCTGCCGAAAAAGCGCAATTACTACATCATGACGATCTATGAGCATTATAAAAACACGATGTATGTGGAACCGCTGGATGAAGCCGGCAGAATCATTGCCGAAAAGTATCCTGACTATCTGGCGGAATTCGAACGCTTGAAAGTGAGAAGAAGCGGACACATGTTCAATATGATGATCATGAAGCGGGAGATTCTAAAGGATTACTGTGACTGGCTCTTTGACATCCTCTTTGAGCTGGAAAAGCGGTGTGATGTTTCACAATATGACGCGTTCCATCAGCGTTTCTTCGGAAGAGTGAGCGAGCGGTTACTGGATGTGTATCTCAATACCAATCATCTGAGCTATATGGAAGTTCCGCTGAGCGATCTCGGGGAAGTGAACTGGTGGAAGAAGGGGTATTCCTTCCTTATGGCAAGAGTATTCAAGAAGAAATATGACAGGAGTTTTTAGTGTATGAAAACAGTCGCAATTATCGGAGCAGGAAGCTGGGGCGTTGCCCTGGGCATCCATATGAATAAAATGGGAAACCGTGTCCGGATCTGGTCCTACAATCCGAAGGAAACCGCAATGATCAATGAAGAGCACCGCTGCCGGTTCCTTCCGGGTGTTGTTGTTCCCGACAGTATTGAATGTTACAGCGAATTTGAACCGGTGGTAAACGGGGCGGATTATATCTTCCACGTGACACCGAGCCGGAGCGTAAGAGAGACGCTGAAAAAGTACAAACACCTGATCACGGACCAGCCGATCATCCTTTGTTCCAAGGGCTTTGAAAAGGAAACGATGATGACGCTGGATGAAGTGGTGGAAGAGGAAGTGCCGAAAGCGAAGATTGGAGTTCTCTCCGGCCCGACACATGCGGAGGAAGTTTCCATCGGCCTGCCGAGTGCGCTGGTGATCGCTTCAAAGAATAACCGCGTGCTCAAGGAGATCCAGGATCTCTTAATGAATGATACGCTGCGCGTATACACTTCGGTGGACGTCAAAGGTGCGGAGCTGGGCGGAGCCTTAAAGAATATCGTGGCCTTTACCGCCGGTATTGCCTACGGGCTCGGGCTCAGAGACAACAGCTTTGCGGCTCTGATCACGCGGGGACTGGCAGAAATTACCCGTCTTGGGGTCGCTTTGGGCGGCATGCATGATACCTTCTCCGGTCTGACCGGACTGGGAGATCTGATCGTTACCTGTCTTTCGGAGCATTCCCGTAACCGCAGAGCCGGTGCCCTGATCGGGGAAGGGAAGAGTTTACAGGAAGTCAAGGAGCAGATCGGCATGACGATTGAAAGCCTGGATAATCTGGAAGTCACCTATGAACTGAGTCAGATCCATGGCGTGGAGATGCCGATTATCACCAAAGCCTATCAGGTGATCTACGAAGGGCTGAGCTGTGAGGAAGCCCTGAATCAGTTAATGAACCGTACCGGAAAACATGAATAAAGAAAATCCCGTCGAAACGGGATTTTTTGTTGAATCAGATGTTTGCGTCGCTGATCTTGCATAGATCGCGGATCTTGGCGATGGCATCCGTTAACAGTTTTGATGTCGGGACGTTGTTGATGCCGGCAATCAGAATCTCACATTTGTTCATGGGGATCAGAATTTTATAGGCATCGCTCTGTGCGACAGCCTGAGCCATGGCAGGGGATACTTCGCCTAAGAGTGCATCGGCAACCATGATGCCGATCGGGCCGACAATAATGTCCGCGCGTTTCGCCTGAGTGATGGTGGCATTTTCCCCGGTGGCTGCCTGCGGGCATCCGGCTTTCAGCATATTCTGCGTGGCGATGGCATTGGTACCGACCGCAATCAGCTCCGCCTGCGGGAGCTCTTCCCTCATGATTTTAATCAGCTGGCTTCCGATATTGCCGCCCTGTCCGTCAATAATCAGTATTCTCATAAATCCGTACCTCGATTGATTCTATTATAGCGGAAAAAAGTCTCTTGTTAAGTCGGGATGATTTCATTATAATATCTACAAACACGGAGGTGAAGTATGGCAACATATCTGAAAGACGTTTCCCGCACATTTAATGAATACCTTCTTATTCCGGGTTACACCGGCGAAGACTGCATTGTCAGCAATGTGGATCTTTCCACCCGTATTACCCGTTATAAAGAGGGAGAGGAAGATAAGGCACTGAAGCTCAATATCCCGCTTGTGAGTGCCATCATGCAGTCTGTCAGCGGAGAGAAGCTGGCAATCGCCCTGGCAAAGGAAGGCGGTATTTCCTTTATTTACGGAGCACAGAGTATTCAGGATGAGGCGGCAATGGTCCGCAGGGTAAAAGCCTACAAAGCCGGGTTCGTCCCGAGCGATTCCAATATCCGCCCGGATGCAACGCTGCAGGATGTTCTGAATGTCCTGGGGAAGACGAAGCATTCCACCATGGCGGTAACGGATGACGGAAGCGCCAACGGCAAGCTGCTTGGCGTTGTGACGAGCCGCGACTACCGTGTCAGTCGCATGAGTTTAGACACGAAGGTTTCAGAATTCATGACACCGTTCGAAAAACTTGTCTATGCCAAAGAAGGCGTATCGCTTTCCGAAGCGAACGATATCATCTGGGAACATAAACTGAATGCACTTCCAGTCATCGATGAGAATCAGAACATGGTCAGCTTCGTTTTCCGGAAAGACTATGACAGTCACAAGGAAAACCCGAATGAGGTGCTCGATGATGACAAGCGTTTCCTGGTCGGTGCGGGAATCAACTCGCGTGACTATAAGGAACGTGTTCCGGCACTGGTCGAAGCCGGTGCGGATATTCTCTGCATTGACTCCTCCGAAGGCTATTCCGTCTGGCAGAAGAACACGATTGCCTGGATCAAGGAAACCTATCACGGAGAAGTGAAGGTCGGTGCAGGAAATGTCGTCGATGCGGAAGGATTCCGTTTCCTGGCGGATGCCGGAGCGGATTTCGTGAAGATCGGAATCGGCGGAGGATCCATCTGCATTACCAGAGAAACCAAGGGAATCGGCCGCGGTCAGGCAAGTGCCGTGATCGATGTCGCCCAGGCACGGGATGAATACTTCAAGGAGACGGGAATCTATGTGCCAATCTGCTCGGACGGCGGAATCGTTTACGATTACCATATGACACTCGCCCTTGCAATGGGAGCGGACTTCCTCATGCTGGGCCGCTACTTCGCCCGCTTTGATGAATCACCGACCAACCGTATCATGGTGAACGGACACTACGTCAAGGAATACTGGGGTGAAGGCAGCAACCGTGCCCGCAACTGGCAGAGATATGACATGGGCGGCAAGGAAAAGCTCTCCTTCGAAGAAGGCGTGGATTCCTATGTCCCGTATGCCGGAGCCTTAAAGGATAACGTTGCGGCAAGTATCCTGAAGATCAAATCCACCATGTGTAACTGCGGTGTTCTGAATATCAAGGACCTGCAGAAGAATGCCAAGCTGACGCTGGTTTCCGCCACTTCAATCGTGGAAGGCGGCGCGCATGACGTCATGGTAAAAGATAAGGATACATCTCACTAATCAATTCAAACAGAGACGCAAGTCTCTGTTTTTGTTGAAGAGGAGTTTTCCTTCAAGTACAATGTTACTGAGTGTGAGAGGTGAGAATATGAGGTTTGAGAAAGAGAAGATCCGCGGACTGCTGCTGGATTTTGATATGACGCTGGGGAACCATGAAAGATCGGCATATTATACCATCCGTGATATCCTCAAAGAGAACATTCCTTCTCTGGATCCGCTCAGCTATGAGTTTGAGGCGATGTGTCAGGATATGCTGACATGGAATCTGAAGGGGATGGTAAAACCTGTGGAGATGCTTCAGAAGCTGAAAGAGAAATTCGGCTATGAAATCATCATTGAGGATTTCAATAATTACTGGAGCAGCCGGCATCTGGAACATATTGAACTATATGAAGGAGTGATAGAAACCGTACGCTATCTGCATGAGAAATATCAGATTGCCATCGTGACGGACGGCAATACGAAAAAACAGAACTACAAGGTGGAGGTAAGCGGACTATTGCCTTATGTGGATCATGTTGTCACCTCAGAAGAAGTCGGACATACCAAGCCGCACCCGGACATTTATCTGAAGGCACTCGAACTTTTAGATATGAAGGCGGAGGAGGTGCTCTTTATCGGAGACCGCTTCTCTTCAGATCTTCTTGGCGCAAACCGGCTGGGAATCTCATGCCTCTGGGTCTGGCCGAAGGACGGCAGGGTGGCTGAGGCACCAATCAACCGAATCTATGAGTTTCGTGAATTACGTGACATTTTATAAGAGACTGGTATACAACATACCCAGCCTCTTTTTTTATACAATGAAAGTGTGATGGAAAGGGGAAATGTGACATGATCAATTTTGATAAGGACACCATTGTCCGGAATTACAATTATATTTACGAGAAGAGAGCGGAAATCGAATCGATTGCCGATGCACTCTGTGAAGAAGGTTTTGACCTGTTGTTCTTTACCTCCAGCGGAGGTTCGATGGCGATGATGCAGCCGTTTGTGCATTATGTCAACCTGTACTCCAAACTTCCGGTGGAAGGCCAGCTGTCGGCGGATTTCCTTCTGGAAGGATGCAACCGGCTGAGTGAGAAGAGCGTGGCTTTTTTAACCAGCAAGAGCGGTGACACGAAGGAAACCATGGAGTGTGCCCGCAAGCTGAAAGAGATGGGAATCCGTATCGTTTCCGTCTGCGGAAAAGAGAATACCCCGTTGGAAGAAGTGAGCGACTATGCCTTTGTATATAAGGATGGCCGTCCGCAGGAACTTGTTTTCTATTTCATCATCGGTAAGATCTTATATCTGAAAGGATTCTTCCCGGATTATCCGGATTTTGCGGAGAATCTGAAATATCTCGGCAATGCCCTGGCGGAAGTACGGATCGCATGCGATGCAAAGTGCTATGCGTATGCTGAAAAATACTGCCATGAACCATACAACATCTGGATCGGCAGCGGTGACCTCTGGCCGACGACATATTCCTATGCCATGTGCGTACTGGAGGAATCCTTATGGGTCCGTACCAAATCCGTGACGAGCGCGGACTTCTTCCATGGGACACTGGAACTGGTGGAAAAGGATGTCTGCGTGACCCTGGTCTGTACGGAAGGCGTTACCCGTCCGCAGGACTTGCGCGTGAAGGATTTCGTGGAAGGCTTAACGGACAAGTTCACCTGCTTCGATACGAAAGATTATGAACTGCCGGGAATCAAGGATGAATACCGCAAGTATCTTTCCCCGGTTGTGATGAATGCCATTCTGCAGCGAATCGGCAAGAACATGGAAGTGATCACCAATCATTCCCTGGAGATCCGCCGTTATTACAGAAAGAGGAATTATTAGAATGAAATGCGTGTGTGTCGGGGATAATGTCATTGACTATTATGTCAATAACAAGCGGATGTATCCCGGCGGAAATGCGGTCAATGTGGCTGTCCATCTGGCCAAGCTCGGCATGGATTCCGCCTATTTCGGAAACTATGCGGCAGACGAGATGGCACACGTGATCCAGAGAGCCCTGAAGAAGTTCCATGTGGATGACTCCAAGTGCTACGAGATCGCGGACGCGAGCACGAAGCACTGCGTCTATAACGTCATCGACGGAGAGAGAACCTTCCTGAGAGTGGAACTCGGTCCCAACTGGCAGGGCCCGATGCATCTGAGTGAGAAAGATATGGAATATCTGAGCACGTTCGATGTTGTCATCTCTTCCTGCAATGCCAAGATGGAATATGAGATGAAGCGGATTGGGGAGCTGGACAACCTGTTTGTCTATGATTTCGGCGAGAAGGAAAAGTACCGCACGGATGAATATCTTGACAAGGTGTGTCCGAATCTGGATCTGGCACTCTTCTCCCTGGAAAAGACGACGGAAGAAAACGTACGCGCATTTGCCGAACGCATGCTGGATAAGGGTGTGAAGAACGTCCTAGTCACCATGGGGCGCTCCGGCCAGTATCTGATCAACCGGAATCTGATGGTTCACGGTGAAAGCAAACTGGTGGATGCCGTGGATACGATGGGAGCCGGGGATTCCTTCCTGGCGGCCTTTGTGAAAGAAATGTTGCTGGCGGGATGGCAGAAAGGTGACATCCTGAGTGAGGAAAAAGTGAAGAGGGCATTGGAGAGTGGAAGCGAATACGCCAGAGAAAACTGTCTGGTGGAAGGCGGCTTCGGCTACGAAGTCCTGCAATAATAAAAATCGAGGCGTTCCCTTTCGGGGGAGCGCCTCTTTATGCCTAACGATGGAAATGTGGTCCCATCGGTTCACCCATTCCTCTGTAAGGATGATGGTACATTCCGTACCGTCTGCCGTAGAAATACGGGCGCGGACGGTAGTAGAAGCCAAACGGGCGATAATAATACGGTCTTCTGTAATAACGGACAGGAGACATCAGCCATGCCAGGACACTAATCAATAGAATTAAACCGAACATTTCCGACACCTCACTTTCTATTGTGACTTCATTATAGGGCAGTTTAACAAAAGAGTGAGAATTTGACGATATCTTACCGAAAGCGGGACATGAATTACCTTTTTTCAGTATAATATAGGCGATGAAAAAGATTACACTGGGCATACTGGCACATGTTGACGCGGGAAAGACGACACTGAATGAGAGTTTCCTTTATCACGGCAACATCATCCGCAAAAAGGGAAGGGTCGATCATAAGGACAGCTATCTTGACTTTGACGAGCAGGAAAAGGAGCGGGGCATTACCATCTACTCCAAGAATGCGACATTTGATTACGGGAATCTGCATATTTCCTTACTGGACACACCGGGGCATACGGACTTTTCCAGTGAGATGGAGCGGGTGCTGCAGGTGCTGGATGAAGCGGTGATTGTGATCAGCGGGCTGAGCGGCGTGCAGAGTCATACCAAAACCATCTGGAATCTGACGGAGGTTTACCGCCTTCCTGTCTTTTTCTTTGTCAATAAAATGGATATTACCACCCGCACTAAAGAGGAACTCTTTGAAGATCTTCAGAAGCAGCTGGGAGCGCCGGTTGTCGATTTCTCCTCTTCAAAAGAGGAAATGTATGAAAAGATTGCCCTGACGGATGAGAAGACGCTCAATGAGTATCTGGAAAACGGAAGCGTCAGCGATGAGCGGATTTCATCACTAATACAGAAGCGCAAGATCTTCCCGGTCTGCTTCGGCAGCGCACTGAAGGATGAGGGGGTTGTGGAACTGTTGGATACGCTGAGCCGCTACAGCTCAGAGAAGGAATATCCCAAGCAGTTCGGCTTAAAGATCTACAAGGTCAGCTACGACGAGAACGGCAACCGCCTTTTATACGGGAAAGTGACGGGCGGTGTTTTAAGCGCCAAGCAGAAGATCGGTGAAAACGAAAAGGTGGACCAGCTGTTTGCGATGAGCGGGAAGCGCTTCACGCTTGTCAGTGAAGCCTCTGCGGGCGATATTGTCGCCATTAAGGGCTTAAATGGCCACTATGCCAATGAAGGGCTCGGCGCGGAAAAAAGCGGTCAGAAGCCGCTCTTATCCAGTTATATGAATTACCGTATCACCTATCCGAAACAGGTGGATTCCAATCAGATGACAAGAGAACTGCGCAAAATCGAAGAGGAGAATCCGGAGATCCGCCTCAATGTGAACGGCTACCGCAATGAAACCTACGTGGAACTGATGGGCGATCTGCAGATCGACGTCATCCGCAATATCATAAAGAAACGTACCGGAGTGGAAGTCAGCTTTGATAACGGCTCCGTATTATATAAGGAAACCATCCGTGACAGCGTGATCGGGGTGGGGCACTTTGAACCGCTGCGCCACTATGCGGAAGTGCACCTGCGCTTAAAACCGCTTGCGCGGGACAGCGGACTCGTATTCAAAAGCGATGTCTCCACGGATGAGCTCTCGCTCAACTGGCAGAGACTGATCCTGACGCACTTAAGGGAAAAAGTACACAAGGGAGTCCTGACGGGCTCTCCGATCACGGATATGGAAATCACGCTGGTGGCCGGCAGGGCACACTTAAAGCATACCGAAGGCGGCGACTTCCGCCAGGCTACCTACCGGGCGGTGCGTAACGGCTTAAAGAAAGCGGACAGTATCCTGCTTGAGCCGTATTACTCCTACCGCATTGATGTTCCGCAGCAGGATCTTTCCAAGGTTCTCTACGATCTTGAAAGTCTTTCCGGAAGCGTCAGAGTGGAGGAGGATACCGATGTCTGTCATATCTACGGGGAGGCACCGGTCGTGAATCTGAAAAACTATCAGACGCGCCTCGCTTCTCTCTCCTCGGGAAGAGGACAGATCTCCCTGCGTTTATGCGGCTATCGCGAATGCCACAACACGCTGGAAGTGCTGGAACGCTTTTCCTATGACTCCGAGATGGATTTTGCCAATCCGACCGGATCCGTCTTCTGTGCGCACGGAGCAGGCTTCTACGTTCCGTATAATCACGTGGAGGATTTCATGCATATCCGTGAAGACCAGCGGACCTATACGCGCACGGCAACTACCAACCGCAACCGCATCTCGGAAGAGGAACTGAAGCGGGTGTTTGAGAATCTCAACGGGAGAAACCGCAAGGCAGACAAGGTCCATGAACGGGATAAAAAGGAAGAGGAAGAAAAGAAGAAGGTCAAAATTGCGGAGCGCAAACCGGAACTTCTGCTAGTGGACGGCTACAATGTCATGCATTACTTCAGCAAGACAAAGGATCTTCTGGAAGTGAACTTCGATATGGCGAGAGACATGGTGATCAATGAGATGGCAAATCTTGCCGGATACAAAAACTGCGATGTGGTCATCGTCTTCGATGCCTATAAGGTGGCAGGGGGACTCGGCAGCATTCAGAAGAGCGACAATGTGACCATCGTTTATACCAAAGCCAATCAGACGGCGGACTCCTATATCGAGAAAGCGGTCCATGATTACAGTAAGGACTACAGCATCACCGTCGCAACCAGCGACTATGCCGTACAGAATATGATTTTAAACAGCGGTGCCAGACGCATCAGCTCAAGAGAGCTGGAGATGGAACTGGAATTCTACCGCACAAATACCGAATAAGGAGCGCTTATGAACTACACCGTGAAAGATGGAATCCTGCGCATCCGCGTGGATTCCCTGTTCTGCAATGATATCCAGGAATTTCTGGACCAGTATTTTCCTTCGCGGAAAATCCAGCATCTGATGATCACCAACGGCTGGCTGAAGATGGATGAGCTGAAAGTAAAGCGGGAGAGCCGCCTCAGCGGACAGTATCTGACGCTTGAGCTCTATCCGGAGAAGACAGTCTGCCGCAAGATGGAAAAGGATGATGTGGAGATCTGCTATGAAGATGAACTGGTCTTAATCGTAAATAAACCTGCAGGCATCCTGATCCATTCGGATGATGAGAATGAGGTGACTCTGACAACGCTTGTACGCTCGCACTTTGCCAATAAGAACTACACGCTCAATCCGATCCACCGTCTGGACAGAGAAACTTCGGGTCTAGTCTTTTACAGTAAGTCCCCGCTGTTTCAGCCGCTCTTTGATCTCTCTTTGCAGAAGCGGGAAATCAAGCGCTACTACCTGGCGTTCTGCAAGGGAAAGGCCGAGAAGGGCGTGAAGATGAACCTGGATGATCCGATCGGCAAAGACCGCCACAATGCGGGAAAGATGATCGTGTATAAAAACGGGCAGGAAGCCCATACCCGGGTGGAATCACTGGGCTATAAAAACGGGATCACTACCTTCCGCTGTTCCTTACTGACCGGAAGAACGCATCAGATCCGCGTCCATCTTTCCTCTCACAATTATCCGATCATCAATGATGCGCTCTATGGGGTACCGTATCCGAAGGCAGACCGGATGGGACTTGTCGCAGCGGAGATGGTATTCTATCACCCGCTGAAAGAAGAGAATCTGAAAGTGAAGACGGAAATCCCGCAACAATTGAAAGCGCTGATGTTATAATGAAGCAGTGGAGAACAAGTTATGAAAACAATTAAACGCATCGTATTTACCGGCGGCCCGTGCGGCGGCAAAACATCCTTCGCCTCCCGTGCCATGGAAGTGTTCTCGGATCACGGCTACCGTGTCATCATCGACAACGAATCGGCCACGGATCTGATCTCCGGCGGAATCTCACCGGCAACCATGGGCATGTATGAATTCCAGAAATATGTCATCGATCTGCAGCTGAAAAAAGAGGAACTCTGCTACAAGGCAGCACAAAATATTGAGGGAGACAAGGTTCTGATCTTCATCGACCGCGGACTGTTCGATGATAAGAGCTATGTCAGTGATGAAGAATTCCGTCAGCTTCTGTCCGAATTCGGCATCCGTGAGGAAGAGGTCAACAGCCGCTATGATATGGTGCTGCATCTTGTGACCAGTGCCAAGGGAGCCGAGGAAGCATACTCATTCAATACCAATGCGGCAAGATACGAAACGGTCGAAGTCGCAAGGGCCGTGGATGACAGAACGCTGGAATGCTGGAAGGATCATCCGAACCGCGTCATTATCGGAAACGAGACCGACTTTGAGTGGAAGATCATCCGCGCCATGCAGGCCGTCTTCCAGTATCTGGGCGAAGAGCAGCCGGTGGAAGTCTTCCGCAAGTATCTGGTGGAGCTCAACGAGGATGTCTTACAGCAGGTCTTAAAGGAAAACAACTGCACGCAGACACACATCTACGAACAGTTCTTAAAGAGCGAAGAGGGAATGGAAAAGCGGATCCGCCGCAGAATCAAAAACGGTACGACACGCTATTACTATTCCGAAGCCAAGGTGCTTTCCTCCAACAAGCGCTATAAGACGGACAGGATTCTGAGTGAGCGTCAGTATCACTCCTACAGTCCGGAGATCAACAAGGATCTCAATCCGATCGATAAGGACCGCTACAGCTTCCTAAAGGACAGCCACTTCTATAAGCTGGATATCTTCTCCTTTGATAAGAGCAAGGCGCTTTTGAGCATTCAGGTGCCTTTAGGCGATGAAGAAGTACGGATCCCGCTTTACTTCAAGGTGATCAAGGAAGTCAGTGACGATCCGAGCTACAAGAATTTCTATCTCGCAAAATCGCAGAGTTACGGAGAATAAAAAAAGGGGCTGTTTAAAAACCTCGAATTAAAATGATTCGGGAGTTAAAGGTTAACAGCCCTTTTTTTAATGGAAAAGAAGTAAAAAAGCCCAAGGGAATCGAACCTGAGGGCTTTTGGTAAAATAATCTCGTACCAGGAGACTTT
>JAZQFH010000039.1:0-3376 GCA_045539425.1 Erysipelotrichaceae bacterium | reverse complement strand
CACTGATAACGTAATATGTCAGATCCCGGGGAACATCCAGATAGATCAGTTCTTTTTCCACGAAATGGCTGTATTGCATGCCGCACTTCTCCATCACACGGCGGGAGGCGTCATTCCCGGTGAAGAAAGAAGCATAAACGGATTTCAGTCCCTTCTCCAGGAACAGATACTCCAGGAAGCGATGAACGGCCTCCGTTGTATAGCCCTGATTCCAGAATCGAGACCCGATTCCGTATCCGATCTCGCAGGAACCGTCCTTCTCGTCGAAGTAATCAATAATCCCCATGAGACGTCCGTTTTCCTTCAGCCGGATAGCAAACAGGTCTTGCCTTCCCGGATAGGAAGAAAAGTCGAATTCCTCCATCGTTTCCGCATAACGGCAAATAAAGGTTTCCAGTACCTTTTTGTCGTGGGAAATGTTGAAAAAGTAGTCCTCTTTGTCGGTCTCTCTGATTTGATCTATAATCAGTCTTTCGGTTTCCACGTTACATCAACCTTCTTCGTTTTTTATACCTTCCGAAGAAGACTTCCCGCCGCAAACTTCCGCACCGTATCTGCAGAAGAGAGACAGCACAGTCATCATGACACCCAAGCCAACGGAAGAGAACTCCCCGATGGATAGCTTGTTGATGCCGGGAACCATGTTGTCCGCGATGGAAACGCCGATCGAGCTGACAATTACGGTGCCCAAAGGGATCGCGATGGTCAGAATGCCCAGGCGCAGCAGCTCCTTCGCACCACGCAAGTTGAAGGGATTGCCATCGGCAAGCTCGTTTTTAAAATAGATCTCCGAGAATTTACAAAGCACTGCCTCTGCCGCACAGAAGATCAGACCGATTACCATGGAGGCATACAGGGTCGGCATGTTCATCCCGGACTCGTTCTCAATCATGCTGTGTATGGTGACGCCGCCCAGCTTGAAGGTTTCCGCGCCGATCGCCAAACTGACGATGCCGACAATGCAGCCGCAGAAGCCGACGATGCAGCAAACAAAGATGATCTTGCTGAATATCTTCCCGATTTTGGCTAAAGTCTGAATGGTTTTTAAGGTATTCATGATATTGTCCTCCTGTCAATGATTATTGGCAACACTGCTTTGCTCATGGCGATTTTCTCCCAGATGATCCACGCGTGTAAATGCTTTCTGGCACCAGGAAAACAGGGCGGAGAACGCCTGGTCGAAATCAAATTCGTCGGGATATTCTCCCAGCTCCAGCACCCGCCGATCTTCCGATGAAACCGCTTCCTTGAGCCCCTTTTTTTGTGAGGATAAAATGGCCGCTCTCCAGAAAGTGCATATTCTGTATAAGGAAAAACACGCCTTTGCAGGTGCTGCGGATTTTTTCAACGTTTTTGCCTCTGTCCGCATGGATATAGCGATGGCAGAGTTCGTGATACAGATTCCCCAAACTGAGCTTGACATAGTTGACTTCGTCCTCCCGTGTCGCAGACGGAAGCAAATTTGTCAATACGCCGAACAGATCTTTTGTTGTATGGCGCAGTTGGCAGACCTCAAGGGGACTCCAGCGCTTCATCTCGTCTTTCCCGCAGATGAAGCCGCAGGATTTCTCATAAGAACCGATTTCCTTCAGAATTCCACGGTATGTATCCATATCCCTCACGGAAAACCGATCAAGGATAATCATGATGTCGATATCGCTGTTTTCATGAGCTTCACCGCGCAGCCAGCTTCCCTGCAGCCCCACGTACAGCAGACGCTCTCCGAAAGCCGACCGGCAGTTCAGAATCAGATCAGCCAGGTATTTGTCCAGATCAAACATGGTTACTTCACCCCATAGGTCGCTATAAAGTGCCTACTGAACGCTTCGATCTTTCTGATCGCGTCTTCCGTTTTCTCCGGCTCCCGGTCGCACAGGTGGATGAGCGCCGAGATCGGCGCCGTATAGGCAAAAGCCAGCATCTTCGGATCGTCCTTCCGGAGCAGGCCTTTGTCCATCATGCCGGTGAATACATGGGTGAACATTTCGGTAAGCCCGGTCAGGAAGTGCTTTGTCGCCAGCTCCCGCGCGCGTACGTCCCGGAACTGTTCCAGCGTCAGCACCTTGCGCGTCATGATGATCCTTTCATCATGGACCGTGAAGTTCACCATCCCCATGGTCATATCAACCAGCCCCTCAAGGGAATCCGGCACTGGCGGAAGGTGCTCTGCTGAGCCGAAATGCTCTCCGTAATAGGCGATCATCTCATCCAGCAGCGCATCCCAGATTGCTTCCTTGCTCGTGTAGTGCTTATAGACCCCGGACTTCACAAGCCCGAGCGAGGCGCTCAGTTCACGGATGTTGGTGCCTGCATAGCCGTTTTGTGAAAACATCTCTAGCGCAGCAGCCAGTATTCTCTCTTTTGTATCATTCGCCATGATACCCTCCGCATACTATAAAGTGACCTTACGTTCACCTATTATAGTGAACGCAAGGTCACTTGTCAAGATTGTGTTTCATCTCCAGCAAATTTGTATTGCAAAGTGCCATCGGAGAGAACGCCTTTCTCCCTTCACCCGTCTATGTTCATTGAGACGAGAAACAGCGCCCCTTAGCTGGGTGTTCATAAGACAGTGCGGTATAAAGCAGCAATTGTTAATATGCTTACTTTTTTCTCTTCACCGGTACCCAGATCGCACTATGATAATCCGGGTCAGTCATTTCTCCGTTTACACAGTCATACCACTCAACCGTTGCATTTCCGCTCAACTCATAATCTGGATTACCGGGTAACCATTCAGAGAAGATTCGGGTGTTCACGCTCTGCAGTGTCTGCGGACATGGACCGATGCAATCGAACACAGCCCACTCAGTCCTTGGAATCTCGTAGACCACCATTCCTTCTGGAACCGCTCCACCTGTGTACTTGCCCGCGATCAGATAGCGGAATTTGCCTCCGCCGAGATCGTCGATGCAGACGCCATATTCCCCGATGCAGTTGTCTACCAGGGCCTGCTCATAGGGATTCGCCGGTGCATTTCCGGCATAAACACTGTTCGCATACTTTTCACAGGTTTCATTCCAGAACTTCGGAATTTCTGCATAAGCGGTTTCATTATCAAAAACCTTCTGGAAGCCGATGACCTTGAACGGAAACATGGGCGCAATTTTGACATCCATTTGACTACCTCCTTGTACCGATAATTTGATTGTCAAGGGAAGAAAGACTTTTCCGACGGCTCCGTCACGGACCTGCGAAGGCGTCGCACCGTGAAAACGGGAAAGTCGGAGGCCAAGCGGTCTTAGGAAGACAAGACCTGATAACAACTCCTTGGCTCACAGAACGACATGGCTACGATCCGACTTGTGCATTTCCCGCATAAACACGGTTGGCATACTTCTCACAGGTTTCATTCCAGAACTTCGGGATTTCTGCA
>JAZQFH010000038.1:0-133141 GCA_045539425.1 Erysipelotrichaceae bacterium | reverse complement strand
CACCGATACGTCAAGCCCCTTGTCGCCAAAGCTGTACACGTAATGATAGCGGGGATGCGCGTCCTCGATGGGCTTAGGCGTGCGCCGCGTGACCCACGTTTCGTTCTGGCAGAGATACGCCTTCTCGGCGATCTTTTTGATCGTGCTGCCTGCGGGCATGGCTTTCGTCTTTTGCGTTGCGCCGCTGCCTTTGACGGAAACGTCTTCCCAAACGCCGCCGGCGTTTTTCCCGATATAAGACTCCGTGACCTTGCCTTTTTTCATCACGACGTACCAAAAGGTGTTGCCCTTGCCACCGAGGATCAGATCCACGTCGCCCCGGTACGCCTGATAAAACTCAAAGCCGCCGTTTTCCTCGACAAGTTTAATGAACTTTTCTTCAAACATGGCGTTCATCATTCGTGCATCAGTGCTTCCAGCTCGGCGTCGGATTTGACGGTGAGCTCATTTTCATTATAGAAGCGGGTCAGCAGGGGGGCGATCGCCTTTCCTTCGTAAGTGAAAACAAAATCGTAATAGCCGGGTTCGCATTCTTCCTTATTCAGATAGAAGCTGCCCCATTCCGTTTCATCTGGATTTTCCGCATCCTCGGGATAATGAAGATCGCAATAGTTTGCAAAGTTCGGATCGAGGTCGGAGAATTTGGCTTTGTTGTAATACTCCTGATCGTCGCGGTGCTTGAGTATCCAGACTCTGAGTCCGTAGGTCGCGTCGGTATCCGGGTAGAAATAGACCCACTCGTTCAGTTCAAAGATGCAGCGGACGTCAGTAAGGGAAGACTCTTTGCTGTTGAAGCCATCCGCAGTGCCGGCTTGGTTGCCTTTGATGGTCACGCCGCGAAGCACGGATGGATCCCTGTCGTCAAGATTGATGATATTCATCTTGCCGGTGAGTTTAGCCGCCTCGGCGTTATTGCCGCTTTGCGAGGTGTTGCTGTTGCCGGACTCGTTTCCGGACTGCTGATTATCACCGGTGCTGTTCGTGGACGGGTTTGAACTGTTGTTCCCGGAACTTGAGGGGTTATTGTTCTGCGAGGTGCTTCCTGAAGAGCCACAGGCCGCGAGTCCCAGTACTAAAACAAATGCCAGTACTATTGCTAAGGTTTTTTTCATCGTGTTGTTTCCTTTCACTCTGGATTCCGGGTATGCCAAAACCTGCCACAGCATCCCGTATATTGAGAGTATACTTTGAAAAACCGATAAAAACAATATAGCTCTTTGGGTAGGTAGGGTAGAAAAGGTTTATTTCTTTATGTCAAACAGCTTGAAAAGCTCAAATCGGCTGTTGATTCCAAGCCTTTTATAAAGCTCAGAGACATGAAGCTTGATCGTGGATTCTGAGAGACCCAGCTCCCCTGAAATCTGTCGGCGGGTCTTTCCTTCAAGAAGCAAAAGGGCCACTTCTTTTTGACGAGGCGTTAGCTTGTACGGCTCAAACTGATCCGGTTTTTCTTCAACGGCCTTCTGCATCTCGATCTTGTTCATATCGTTCAGCCAGAGCTGTGAGAACAGGTATCTGCTGCTTAGCGGAAGCGTCAAAACATACAAGGCAATGATGATCGCAAAGTAGATGAGGGCTGCTACTGAAACGTAGTTTGGGAACAGATCTTCAAAAAAGTAGTCCATCATGCTGGTAAAGGGAGACAGCAGCGCGAATATAAGGGTACACCGTTTCAGGAGCCTGTAGCTGGCAAACCGGTTCAGGGCGCAGGACAGCATATAGATACAAAGCGGCCAGCCGATCACGCTCATGCCGAGTACGAAATTCTGCACACCGGGCACGGTAAAATGCGGCCGGATAACCACCAAAACAGTACCGAAAAGCAGAAGTACAAAAAACAAATCTCATACATGCTGCACATTCAGCTTAAGCTTTCCAAGCATAATGAAGAGCATGATCCCCGCTATAATAAGTCCTGCAAACATAAAAGTTGGCTTCGTCTCTATGGAAGTGTTTGCAAGATCATAGATAAAACCGTCAATGGCAAAATATGCAGTGAAGAAGGCAAACGCCCAGTAAAGCCCCTTGCTGTCCTCGGGACCGGTTTCTTCCCTCACATCAAAATCTTCTTCCTTAAAGCGAAGCAGACAGAAAACGAGAAGCGCGATCACGATAATCGGCAATATCTGATTGGTGAAAACGTTTTCTGTCCCTGCCCAATCGGTTCTATGTATTACCGCCACAAGTATGATCATCAGCGAGATACCGGTGAGCCGCTCTGAATTGTTGGAAACAAAGGCATATCCGCAACGGCAGGCACTTACAGCGCCCCCAAGTCCGAACATTCCGGCTTCTGTTTCAAAATAGCAAGCACGGCCATCTCTGTCCCGTTCAAAGTGACATCTAAAGTGACACTTGGAATGTCACTTTGAAGCGCTGGCCGATACAGGATGAACTTGAATCCAAGCTCATCACTCTCATATGAGAAGCGTATTCCGGCATCTTTGCACAGGCTGTAAATCCGCTTAAAGCTCTATAATCACTGGCAGATGCCTACGATTTCGGGGATTTCAAGTTTATCGAATTGATAAGAGGAGGATTGCTGAAATGATAATGGCTATGTTGGAAGGCATCGCAATGTGTTTTGTTCTTCTGATCATTTGTATTGTCGGCATAACAGATGGGCCTGTTGGTATGGTTTTCTTTTATGAAAAAGAAGTACAGGATAAAGCCATAGAACTTGGGCTTACCACGCAGTAAACAATCAATAAAAGAAATATGATCACCTTTATTGCCCTTCTTGTCCCGCAGTTTGTATTAGTGCCGCTTATGGTTTATCTGGTAAACGGTGCATCGGACTTTAAGACAGCTGCCGTTCAGATGACAGTGATCTATCTGATTTCAGGGTTGTTTGACAGAATCTTTATCGACTGGTACTGGGTAGGGAAAACAAAAGCATGGATCATTCCCGGAACGGAAGACATGAGGCCATACATTTACGGAGAAATAATGGAACTGTAAAATAGCCGTTGCCGTCTCACCGGTAACCGGTCCTACTAAAATATGTCATATGAAGAATCAACCGCTTCCCTGAATCCACGGGGAAGCGGTTTTTCCGGTTACAGAATAGTGATGGCGGATGCACCTGCGTAAGCTTTATTACGCTCTGCACGTATCAGCTGCTCATAGAGTGCAGGATCCGGGTGAGTAATCAGCTGATCATAGTATTTGAAAAACTGCTTCGCATTCAGCGGATAGCGGGATCCGCTGCACCAGGCCGCTGTAAGCGCAGGTCCCATTTGGAAAACTCTTTTTCGGGCATTGTCAATCAGAATGGCTGTGATGTATTCACCGTCTCTGATCTCTTTGAGGCTGTCGGAGATCTCATAGCCTTCTTTCGCCATTCGGGAAACAATATGGCGGTACTCCTTTGCGGTGCAGTTACTGATCGGGATCTGATTGATAATTGTTTCGTTCACTGTCTTTTCCTCCTTTGAAACAGCCATAAAGAGGGGAAAAGAAAAAACCTCCATCGTGATGATGGAAGTTCTACTGTTACTGTCGTTCCATCATCCAAGCTTTAGCACCTTCCGCCGTGTGGTGGGGTTGCTGCAGGGTCTTAGAGCTTGTCTCTCGCCTGACTCTTTATGGTAACACCATTATAGCATGTAAAACTCTTGCGGATTCCGTGTTTTAGTAATGTGTATGAACCTGTACCGATATTTGTCACAGGGCGCTTGTGATAGAATAATGTTATACATACCAAAGCTATTTATAATCATATCCTGCACTTGCAGTATTGGACGTATTCCACGGAGATTTACGGAGGAGGAAGATCATGGAATTCTATAAAAACAGGCTTTATATCAAATTCAAGGCAGAAGAAGACTGGAAACAGTTTTTGAATACCGTTAAGCTCGAAAGTTTCAGAGACAATCAGGAACATACCCTTACGGAGTTTATGGATTATTTCCCGGGCAGTTTTGATACGGATTTTTACCAGGGGATCCGTATCAGCAGAGAAGATTTGGACGTTCTCTTTTGCGATGAATCTTCGGAAGCAATCGGGGTATTTATTGACGGGTTTGCGAAGATCTTTGAAAGCAGAGGCACACAGGCAATCCTTTTGGCGGACCGTTATAATTACACCCATTCTCCGGGGAACAGCCGGGAATACTGGTATTTAGGACAAGGGCTTCATGAGTTATATCGAAGTGAAGAGGCTGAGGTAACGGCGAAGGAACATTATAAGATCGATATTTCCGACTGCAGAAAGTGGCTTGGGGAAGATCGAGTCGATTCTTTGAGGTGGATGGAGTATGAACTTCTGGAAGACATCGGATCTCCAAGAAAGAGCAATATCTCCTCTGAAGAAAAAGCGGTACTGAAGAGAATTCATAAAAACGACGCGAAGAAGACGCTGAATGATATTTTCCCGAACATGGACAGAGGATTAGGGCATCAGCTGGTGATTGAGAACGGAGTGCTCACCGACTGGGAGCCTCAGGATGAATATCTGGGAATCGATATTATTCCACCGGATGAAGATTTCGACAATCAGGAATGTGTCAGCTGGCTGCTTCCTGCGGAAGTGACTGAAATCGGTGATCATAGCGGTATGTTCTGTGACAGCGGCAGAGGAAACGGAATGGATACTCTGGTCTTTACAACAAACCTGAAAACACTAAATCCGAAACACTTTGGTAACAGCGGTTTTAAGCATGTCTACATCATTGACCCGGAAACGGAAGAAGTACTCTTCCACTCGGAGAAGTTCTGCAATAAAGGGGAGCATGAGTGGCTGCGGGATGATAAGCTGTGGATCGAATTTACGAAACGGTATAATGAATGGCCTGCCGTCGCCATGGCGAACCCGTGGTTTTACAGTCCGGAAGTAAACGACCAGTTTGAAGCCATGGACTGGGTGGATTATCTGGAACGCTTATGGGAAACGCAGGAGAATACAGGTGAAGAAAGCACTTCTGTACCAGAAGAGAAAGAGGAGTCTTTTGAAACGGTTGAGGAGGAAGCGGTGAATCCGGTGGAAGAGGAGGAACTCCCTTCAGAAACAGAAGAAACCGCAGAGGATTTTGTTGACGATGAGGAATTAGAGGAAGAAGAGGAATCCTTTGAAGAAGATACGGAAGAAGTCCTGTCAGATTCCGAAGAGGAAGATGAGCCTTATGAAACAGAGGAATCCCCGGATGAGGAAGAGGAAGACGACTGGCTGGATGACGATGACGAAGAGGATGAAGATTATGAATCGGAGGAGATATCATCCGGCAGCACTTATTACTGGATAACGGAAGAAAAAGTGGAATCCAATGAAACCGTGGATGCACAGCCGGCAAAGAAGAAGAAGTCATTCTGGTCCATTTTCACCAGGGAGAAACCTTCCGTGGAAGCAGATCATTCCATGGACGGAACATATAGAATCTACCAAATTTATGACATGGACACAAAAGACGACCATAAACCGGCTGAGATGGGAGCAGAGGGATCCACATTAACCCTGAACGGAGACCGTTTTGAACTTGAGTTGAACTGGAAAGACAAAAAATATGCATCCAAAGTCAGTGGAACATTCACCATGAAGAAGGGTGAACAGATGGTGTTTTATGTCAATCACAGGAAATTTGCAGATTGCAGTCTGCTCAAAAGCTATGGAATGATCACTTTGTATGTTGTGATACGAAAACTCGGTAAGTATATTCTCCTGTTTAGGAAATAAAAGAGATTTCTCGCATACACGATAACAGAAAGATTATTATAAAAATGCAAGTTACTGTTCCTTAATTGGAAGTGAGTAACTTGCATTCTTTTTTATCCTGCAACAATGACTTCAATACCGTCAGACTCCAGGATGCGGATATCATCTTCCGATGTTTCGGCATCCGTAACAACAACATCGATTTCATTGTAGGAAGCAACGGTGTAGCGGACCCGCTTGTTGAATTTGGAATGGTCTGCCACAAAGATGACCTTATCCGAGCTTTCGATGATTTCCTTCTTAAGAATGGTGACATCCAGGTTATAGTCGGTAACTCCCTGGGAAGGAGAAATGGATGCAGCACCCATGATGGTCTTCTGGAAGTTGAACATGTCAATCTGGTTGTGATTCAGAATATTTGTGACCGTTGTTTCACCCTGGTTTAAGACACCACCCAGGATAATGACCTTGATGTTGGAACTGGTCAGTAAGACCTCGGCTACCGTTAAGGCATTGGTGATGGCAACAACTCTTTTCTCGCTTTTTGCCAGCTCTTTGGCGACTTCAAGACACGTGGTACCGCCATCGATGAATACCGTTTCCTCATCTTCAATCAGCTTTACGGCTTCCTTGGCCATGGCCTGCTTTTCGCTTAAGCGCGTAACGGTACGGGTATCATAGGAAGGTTCCGGTTCATAGATTCTTCCTTCAATGGCTCCACCATACACTCTTCTTAAAAGGCCCATCTCTTCCAGCTCTTCCAAGTCTCTACGGACAGTCTCCATGGTGACGTTGAATTCCTGAACGATCTCCTGTGCCTTGATCTTTTTTTCTCTGCGGATTTTATCCAAGATAAAGTCTTTTCTTTCGCTCTTCATCACAATCCTCCAACTGCTAATACCATTATGAAGGAAAAATGTTGCGATTACAACATGGATTTTGGGTTTTATGATGAAAAATGTTGAATCACAACATTTATATGTTGACAAATCCAAAAACGGCGGTATATTTAAAGTATAAAATGTTGAATCGCAAGTTGCGATGTTTAAATGAATTAGTGGAGGAGTCATGGTTAAGTTATTCCGCGTTGATGACAGACTGATCCACGGTCAGGTTCAGACTTCCTGGATCCGGGAATTCATGATCAATCGAATCATCATAATTGACGACAATGTTGTAAACGACAATCTGACAAAACAGATTCTGAAAATTGCCAAACCGCCGCATGTGGATCTGGTGATCTGCGGAACGGATCGGGCAATGGCGCTTCTGGCAAAGGATGCACAGCAGCAGAATGCCAGAACCCTGGTGATTTTCAAAACCATTACGACCGCAGCTGAAATGAAGAAACAGGGTCTTGAAATCAAATCCATGGTAATCGGTCCGACCAGCAACAAGGAAGGTACGATTCAGATGGGCAAGAACACCTACTTCACGGAAGCGGAACTTGCGGCAACCAGATACCTCAATGATGAGGGTGTCAGTATGGCAATTCAATTACTGCCCAGTGAGCCAAGAATTGAAATCGGCAGTATTTTGGAAAAGATGTAATAAAGGGGGAGGAAACTTTATATGCAAATTACATTGATGCAGGCAATTCTTATTACAGTATTCAGCGTATTGTCAAACCTGATGTTTCCGCTGTTTGGTGATATCGGGGGCTACTTCTGTCTCGGCAGACCGTTAGTTGCAGGTACAATTGTCGGTGCGATTCTTGGCGACGTGAAAACCGGCATGCTGATCGGGGCAACCTTAAATGCAGTTTATATGAACTCTCAGGCAGTCGGTAACGTTATGTCAACAGACGTCACCATGGCCGGTTATACGGCAACCGCTCTGGCAATGGCAGGCGGCAGCGATACGGCGATGGCACTGGCATTATCGATTCCGATTGGTATCTTCGGAGCTCTTCTGTTTACGGCACAGAATGCGGTATGCGTATTCGTCTGCCACTGGTGCGATAAGTTCGCGGAAAAAGGTGACACAAAGAAGATGTGGCTGTACGGTATCATCATTCCGGCAATCATCTTCAATGCGATTCGCTTCATTACCACATTCCCTGTCATCTACTACGGCGCACAGTACAGCAGTGCAATTGAAGCCTGGATGCCGGAAGTTGTCACGAACGCCATGGGTGTTGTCGGCGGTATGTTACCGGCAGTTGGTATGGCATTATTACTGAAGGTCATGGTGACCAAACCTTCTCACTGGTGCTTCTTCATGATCGGTTTCATCGCTCTCTCCGTCTTAGGTCTGGGCACGGTTCCGCTCACGATTATCGCAATTGCTCTGGCAGTTCTTCTGGATGAAGTCAGAAGCAAACAGACTCCGGTGGAATCTCTCGATTCCCTTGAAAGCTTAGAGTAGGAGGAAATCACGATGTCTGAAAACTACGTAAAATTAACAAATGCGGATTTGAGAAAATCCTGGTTTACATGGATCATGTTCGACTGCTGCTCCAACAACTGGGAGAGAATGCAGAATATCGACTGGGCACTGGCTATGGCTCCGTCGCTTAAGAAACTTTATGCCAATGATGATGAAGCATTCGCAGAACGCTTAACGGCACATATGGAATTCTTCAATACACAGCCGACAGTGGGATGTGCGATCCTCGGTATCGTCAATGCCATGGAAGAAGAAAAAGCCAATGGCAAGGATATCCCGAAAGAAGCCATTTCTTCCATTAAATCTTCCATGATGGGTCCTTTAGCCGGTATCGGTGACTCCGTCATGAACTCCTTAATTGAAGTTATCCTGATGTCCATCGGTATGACTCTTGCCTATCAGGGCAATGTCTTCGGACCGATCTTATATGCGATTACATGGGTACCGATTTCTCTGGGAATCTCCTGGTACTTAATGAAAAAAGGGTATGAATTAGGTGTTGACTCCATCTCCGTTCTCTCCGGCAGCGCAATGAGCCGCTTGGTGGAAGGCTTGACGGAAGTCGGCTTAGTGGTTATCGGCGGCTTGACAGCTACCTATGTTGCACTCAGCACGACACTGGAAATCAGCGTGATCGATGCCGACTCCACTTCCGTTCAGGCGGTATTGGACAGCATCCTTCCGGGATTACTTCCGTTATGCATCACACTTGTCTGCTACTGGTTGCTGACGAAAAAGAAAGTATCTCCGATGGTACTGATTCTGATCCTGTTCGTTGTCGGTACGGTCTTATCCGTACTCGGAATCTGCTAATTTCATAAAATGAGCGGGCATCAAACTTGTCCGCTCCTCTTTTCTTTCGGAGGTTTTAAATATGTTGAATTTTACTTATCAGAATCCCTGCAAGATCATATTCGGCAGGGGAGAAGAAAAAAATACAGGGAAATATGTAAAAGAGTATTCCAGTAACATCCTTCTTGTTTACGGACGCAACAGTATTAAAAAGAGCGGTCTTTATGATACGGTGGTGAACTCCTTAAAGGAAGAAGGGATTAGCTATACGGAACTTTGCGGTGTCAAAGGCAATCCGGAAATGGATCTGGTTTATAAAGGGATTGAGCTGGCAAGGGAAAATAAGATTGATTTCATCCTGGGTGTCGGCGGGGGAAGCGTTATTGATACCTGCAAAGCCATTTCGGTCGGGGTTCCGTATGAAGGAGATGTGTGGGATTTCTATCTCAGAAAAGCGAAACCGCAGAAAGCCCTGGGCATCGGTACGGTATTGACAGTTGTCGGAGCAGGAAGTGAGATGAGCATGAGCAATGTGGTCACCAAGCGGGAAGAGAAGCTGAAGAGAGACTTTGACAATGTGATCATCGTTCCGAAGTTCTCCATCTTAAATCCGGAACTGACCTTTACGGTATCTCCTTATCAGACAGCGGTAGGCTCCTTCGATGCACTCTCTCATGTCATGGAGCGCTATTTCAGTAATATTCCGGCAACGGATGTCACGGACCGCTTATGCGAAGGGTTAATGAAGACCATCATTACCTTTACGCCGTTGATTCTAAAAGAACCAGATAACTATGACTACCGTGCGGAAGTCATGTGGGCTGCCACACTGGCACAGAATAACTTAATGAGCACCGGCAGAGATGGTGACTGGGCCTGCCATAAGATTGAACATGAACTCAGCGGAGAGTTTGACATTGCGCATGGGGAAGGCCTGGCAATGATCTATCCGTCCTGGATCCGCTATGTCTACTCGGCTAATCCAGCCCGTATCCGTCAGTTTGGCAGACGTGTCTTTGATCTGGATCTTGAGGGGTATGATGACAAAACGGCTGCTTACGCGGTTGCGGATGCTTTAGAGAACTTTGCCTGCGGAATCGGGTTAAAGACGAATCTGTCTTCATTAAACATTAATGCTGAAAGCGCAAAGATGCTGGCGGAGAGGTGCTGCTGGAACTCGCCGACCAAAGGAAAATTCATGAAGCTGAATGCGGAAATGATTGCGGAGCTCTTATTACAGGCTTCTGAGGAGAAATAGTCATGCTTGAATGTATTAAACGGGAACAGCAGGTTTTAACTGCCATTCTGGATAACCGTAAGGAAACAACAAAAGAGTTGATTGACTACTATAAGGAGCATAAGGATGCTGTTTCGCAGATCCTCTTTATCGGCTCCGGCAGCAGTAATACTTCCTCTATCGCCGCCTTTCAGATGGTGGAGAAGTTCAGCGGATTATCCACATCTACGATGATCCCGAACCTCTTTCTGAATAAGAGCGTGTATGATTCCAAAACACTGTGTGTGTTCATTTCACAGACTGGCTCTTCCACTCTGACGCAGTCTGCGGTAAAGCGGGCAAAGGAAAACGGCTGCCTTACGGTAGCTGTTAGCGAAGCGGCCAATACCAAGGTAGCCAAAGAAGCAGATCTCTTTGTGAACATGGGATGCGGGGATGAAGAATACGGCCAGCGTACGATCGGGTTCTCTTCCACGGTCTTAACGGAAATGGTGATCGGTCTGGAAATGGGACTTGCGAACGGTAGACTTTCGGAAGAAGAATATAATGCATACGTGAAGGATGCCTATGTCATGGCAACCAATATCAACTATGTGATTGCCCAGACGGAAGTGTGGTATCAGAATGTGAAGGATATTATTTCCAACGGAACGCATTTCATGATTCTGGGACCGAAATCCCTTTACGGTATCGCTCTGGAAGGTGCCTTAAAGATCCTGGAAGTGGATAAGCGCTATTCCGCTGTCGGGTACGAGATGGATGACGGACTGCACGGACCGAATATGGGTCTTACTAAAGATACCAAAGTGATCGTCTTAAGTGACGGGGTAAGTGATCAGGTACTGGCTCAGGGAATTGCACAGTATGTGAAGAATGAAGTTGGGAATGCTTTCATTATCGGAAGAAATACGATTGACAAAACTGACTTTGCGTTAGACTATAAAAGTGAATGTTTCTATGCGCTGGAGTTTGCGCCGGTCTTACAGTATCTTTCCTATAAGCTGGCAGTAGACTTCGGAGTGGAAGTACCGTTATTTAAGGATCTGGTGTTACCGGATCAGAAATACTTCAATACGCATTCGGAACACCTGGGAAAATAAATATGAAGGGAATACTGCTAGTCAGCCATGGAAAAATGGCAGAAGGAATGATTGATTCGTTGCAGATGTTTTTCGGTGAAAATATCCCGCAGCTGGATTTTCTTTCCGTCAAAATGGATACCGGAGTAGAAGAATTCCGTAATTCTGCCATTCAGAAGATCAATAAACTGGATACGGGAGACGGTGTGGTTATCTTTGCGGATGTTTTGGGAGGAACACCCTTTAACCAGTCCGCTACACTCGTCTCGGATAATGTGGACTTGATTGCCGGCATGAATCTCGGAATGTTAATGGACTTCCTTGGAAGCAGAGAATACGAAGAATTCGATGCAGATGCTTTAGTGGAAAAAGGCAAAGATGCCGTAATCAATGCGAAAGCACTGCTGTATGCGGAAGAGGATGACCTCAGTGATCTGGATTCCCTGGAGTAGAATCGAGTACTTATTTACAGATGCAGTAAAAGTTAACATGTCCATGTTAACAAACAGAATTAATCACAAAATAACGTAAAAGAGGAAGATATTGAGTCTTCCTTTTTGTATGTTTTACAGAGAAGAGCGATTCCCTTTGTTGTATGTGTGTAGACTGTGCATTTTTATTACCAGGAACCTGCTGATTTGCAGTAGAGCGCTCTTTAATCTTCTTTTATTTGATAAAATTGTATTAAGTATTACAACGCAGTTAACAGATTTGTTATTCTGAATGGAAAGCGTAGAGAGATTATCATGGCAGTTAAAGATAATATGTCTTTTTGGCAAATAATGAAATCAGTAGTCGAGAATGTTACGGATCAAATGAGTTACTCGGACGCGGAACTTCTCGAGAAAATAGAGAAAGAGTCATAAAGATGAATAATGGAATCATTGAGAAAAATGATATTGCTAATATTATTAGATATATAAGCAATGCTGAAACAAAAAAGCAAGTGAAACAATACTTGTGGAATAACTATGACAGTAAAGATTATTCGTATATTTTTTATTGCATCTTTTCCTGTCAAGATGAGGAACTGGTAAAAAAACTACCTTCTGAAATATTTGGCGCAGCAGAATGCCAAATGCTATATTACTTTTTTGGTGAGCAGGGAGAAAAGTATTATTCTGCAAAGAAGAGAAACCAAGCTAAATTTTATCGAGGAGAAAACCTACATATAGTAGAGGATAACATTTATTTTGACAGCTATAGTGGCTTATATGCTTGTAGGCATTTCATTTATGATGGAGGTTATAAGAAGGGGTTTGCATATATGGACTACTTTCTGTCTATCAAAGATTGGTTACTTAAAGATGGAGATAGTTTAAAAGGAAAATGGTTATATGACATTAAAATACCGAAAACAGGTATAAAAGATATTGATTTTACAGGTGCATACGTAAAGAAGTCTGATGCAATTAGACTGGCTGGGTCTATTCCCGTGGAGAGAATAATTATACAAAAATGGTATGACATAGAGACAGGGTTATTCTTCATTAAATACGGATATGTTGATAATGATGGAAAACTGGTAAAAGAAGGAGAAGAAGAGGAATTCTTTAATTTCAAAGAATTTGCTAAACATCTTAAAAACGATCTTTCGGGGGGAATCTATACAGGATACGATTTCAGCAAAGTAAAATTAGAAAAATATAATCTGACAGATGCATTATTCGATAATCCAGTCGAAAAGAAAAATCAGCTTGTTTCAAAAACAAAGTTAATAGATTCTATTGATGGCAAAAGCGTAGAACTAGTTAAAAACAGAAAGCAGCTGCCTGTTATTTCGAATGAAATTGATTACAGTGATTATTGTATTTATTATATTTCTGATCTTCATCTAGATCATAAAATATCTAAAAAGTGCAAGAACGATTATGATGTTAACAATTATTTAGATAAGAAAATATCTGAAATAGTTCGTTCAATGGAAAATAGTCCGATTTGGTTCCGTTATGACCCAGTAGTAATCGTGGGAGATATTTCGTTATCTTTTGAACTGAACGAATTGTTTTTTAGAAAACTAACGGATAGGGTTTATAATGACATCATTGTTGTTTTAGGAAATCATGATCTTTGGTATTACGATTATGAGAATCAGATAGCAATCCAGAGGAACAAATAGATTCATTGGTGATCGGTTTGATTTAACACTAGAGTGTATACGTCGATACTATCTAGATTTGGAAAGTCCATTACAGGAAGTAATCGAAAAAGATAAAGGGTTCTTTAACTTGTTTGTTGATTTTAAAGGATATGTAGATTTCTTCTTTTTACAGGATCTGGTATCAGATGATTACTCTGACATAAAATTCTTTAAGAAGTTTGAAGAATTCGGAGGGGAGATTTTTCCAGAAACACCTGACGAATATTTAGATTTTATAAATAGGGAATTAGTGTTTGTTGGAGAAAGAAATAAAAGAATAGGTAATTTCATTTATTTATACAAAAAGTGATATAGAAATGAAAATCATACTAATAAAAGCGAGTAAAATGTAGAACGTGTTTTGTTCTCTTTTTTGTGCATTTTATAAAAAATAAATGATATATCATTAATATATATAACTAGATTTATATAATTAAAAGAGCAAGAGAATGAATCATTACTATGAGGATTTTACGAATTTGTTTAGCATACGTTCAGGATTATAATGATTTAATACTATAAGTAGAGAGAATAGCTGATAATTAAGAAGGGGTAGCAGACATGAAAAAAACAAATTTGCTGAATCGGTTACAGACTACTGAAAAGAACGTTGATCCGGAAGCCATCTATGAAAAAGCAATTAAAGCCATAATTGCGAGTAATATGGGAAGCTTTGTAAAAGAAGACCTTATTCAGGACGGTGTAAAAAAAGGACTGGATGTTTCATATTATTCGTCAATTATCGAGATTGCCGAAAAAGATACGGATGGTCTTAAGAAAGAAAAAGAGTTATCAAAATTTCTGAAAAAGTATAAAGAAAAGAAACAAAGTAAACCGAAAAAAGATCAAGAAGATAAACTGGTATTTAATTCTGTCGATTCATTACAGCAGGTTGTCAATATTATAAATGAATCAGCTATTGCAGTTAATGATAAAACAAGAACAATAACAGAGTCTCCTTTATCAGAGGTGCTGTTTGGTGCGCTTGGCGCAGGAATAGGTGGCGTAGGTTCCTTTGTTGCTTTGTATGGATTAGGAACAGTAGGCTTATCTGCGGCGGGTATTATGTCAGGATTGGCAACTGCCGGAGGTGCTGTATCTACAGTGCTTGGAGGGGTAGTATCTGCTTCTGTTGCCGGAGTATTTGTGTTGGCCTTACCTGTAGCTGCTTTAGCTGGTGGCGGTGTAGGCTTGGCTGCCTACTTAAAGAATAAGCAGGTAAATCAGGAAAGAATCCGGCTATACAAAGAAGCATTGGTGAAACACCAGGCTATTATTGAAGAACTGCAGCGCGAAAACGATGCTTCACGAGAGAGAATTGATTATTTGCAGAGTCTGAACATCCTGTTAACAAAGGCAGTTGAGGACCTGAAACATGATATTGATCTTTGTGAGAAAGCGTAGATTTTTTGGGATAGATATGGACAAGAAAACTTCACAGGAATTAAATGATGTATTGGCATATCAGAATAAAGAGTTAAATAATATTCAAAAGATTGAGACTGCTTCTCTCGATAAAGCCATTTCTGAGAGTGAGGCCTTACTGCAATCACTGGGATATGAATTACCAGAACGTACATCACTAACCACGAACAAAAAAGAATTGAGCACGGTTGATTGGGACACGTTGGTTTTAGAAGCAAGAAAAACAGTTGGTGATCAGAATAAAATAGAGGATCTGTTTTCTGAATCTGAGTTGGCAATAAACCGTGAAGCCGTAAAAGCAATTAATCATGATTTTAAACAGATATATAAGCTGGATAAGTATGATTATATGATTGCTTTTTCCGCTGGTTTTTTGTCTGCAGTTACTGATATTTTACTGGTTGGTATTCCAAAACCGGGGGAATCCGGAACAGAAGCAGGGCCTCTGTCGAATTGGATTCGAGACAAGTTTGATAAATGGATTCCAGAGGAGAAGATCAGTATTCTTGAAACAAATCCTGCCTCAAAGGTTCCGTTTGATGCTCAGGATAACCGAAATACCAATGAATATGTGGAAGGATTATCCAGTTATTATCATAGAATATATGAATTGGGGCATGATCCACTTATCGGTTTTGTGGTAGGCGTTTATGATATTATGCACGGCTCAATGACAACAATCGATAAAAACGGTGCTTTTGTGACCCAGATATTAGAGAATTACGCTGACAGAAAAGAGGGTAATTTTTTTAAAGCAATTTACAAAGAATTCATTCATTTATTGTCCGACGTAAATACGGAAATGGGTTTGCCGGCACCGCTTATGGGATTGCTGAATCTGATTCAGACAGGACCGATTTATGATGATAAGACGTTATCTGAAATCATTAGAAACATGTATTATCAGGGGTATGATTTCATTCACGCATGTTCTTTATCGATACCTGTTCTTATAATAGAAGTGTTAACAAGAATGCTTTATTCCATAAAAAGAATGAAAGAAGGCGTTGATATAAAAGACGCCATAGCAATCTCCACAGACAGGGAAAAGAATCCAAAATTAGGCACGATTCTGTTTATATCGCATTCCATTGCTACAGCTGCAAACGCGGGAAAGATTTACTTTGCTGATGAATCCGATAAATTGCAGGCCATTAACTACCTGGAGTTTATTGCTTTTGCCATCAATTCATTTAAACAATTAAAATGGGCAATCATTGATAAGCCGGAACTTGCTACTCAATACTATAATGAACAGATATACAGTGAAATGGACAATATGTTCGCCTCAATAGATGAATTTAATAAGACTCATTATATTTTTACTGAAAGCAAAGAAACAGCACTAATCTAAATGATAAGAGGGAACTTTACGGATCAATGCATTCCATTCTATCGGTTGCAAACCCCTCCCTCTCGCGTTACAATAAAAGTAGATATAAACGTGTTACTATTCAATTAGGCATGAGTAAAACTTACTGATAGTTTCATTTGTGCCTTTTTTCATTTTCTTCATCATTTTTTACATTGAAAAAAGGCCGGAAGGGAGGAGAAAGCAGTGTTCGGTTTATTCGGGTCGGACTGCCGTCTGTATGCCGTTACGGAAGGAGTTCTGTACCCGTTAGAGGAAGTCAAAGACGAAATGTTCTCCAAAAAGATGCTGGGAGACGGGTTTGCCATACGTCCGAGTGAAACGGTGGTACGGGCCCCGTGCGACGGCATCATTCAAGTGCTTCCGGAATCTAAACATGCCTTCGGTATGAAATGTGACAACGGACAGGAGATCCTGGTTCACATCGGTATCGATACGGTCATGCTGAATGGAAAGGGATTTGAAGCTTTTGCCAAGGCAAATGACAGAGTCAGAAAAGGGCAGAAGATCATCTCCTTTGATGAAGCACTATTGAAAGAGGGGACTTATGATATGTCGGTGATGGTTCTGTTATTAAACGGAACCTACAAGATCACCCGTATCGCAAAAAAGATGAACCAAAGTGTTCAGGCAGAGGAAGAGATCATCCGGTACAGGTATGTTAAAAATCATTAAGGTATTCAGCAATAATTCCGTCTCCACACTCATTGACGGCACAAAGGACGCAATCGTTGTCGGCTCCGGCATCGGTTTTCATAAGCGTCCGAATGACATCATAGATGAGAGCCGGATTGAAAAGATCTACTACGTTCAGGATGAACTGCAGACCCGCTTCCTGGATCTTTTAAAGGGCACCAAACCCGAAGCGATCCAGGCATCGGAAGAGATCTGTGCAAGAGCGAAAGCGGAAGGGCTGGCCATTAACGATCAGTTACTGATCACGTTAAGCGACCACATTAACTTCTCCCTGGAACGTTTAGAAAAGAATATCACTCTTCCGTTTCTGATGCTTTCCGAGATCCGTCTTCTCTATCCGAAAGAGTATGAAGTTGCCAAATGGGGTTTGGGAAGAATCAATGAGCTCTGTAAGGTGGAATTACCGGAGCTTGAGATCGGCTACATCACCATGCAGATCGTCAGTGCCCTGAGCTCGCAGAAGCAGGCGGGTTCTATCATGCAGTGCGTTACGGGAATCATGCATATCATTGAGGAGGAACACAACATTACCTTCTCCGAAGAAGATCTCAGCACGGTGCGCCTGATTACACATTTGAAGTTTCTGGCTCAGAGAATCTTTGAAGGGTATGAGTGGCATGACGATGACATCACCGGTCTAAAGAAATATCTCTATCGGCTGCATCCGGAAAACCGGAAAGTCATTAACAGGGTCTCTGAATTTTTGAAAGACAAATATAACTATCAGATAAGTGAACAGGAGAGGGTGTACCTGCTGGTACATCTGAGCAGAGTAATCAACCAAAAAAAGGAAAAGAGGGATTAAATCATGAAGGAAAAGTTTGGTTCTGCCATGAAAAAGTTTGCGGTTTCGTTACTACAGCCTGTCATGGTACTTGCGATTGGCGGTTTACTGATTGCCTTAAGCGTATTCTTACAGCTTGATTTCCTGCCGGAAGTCATCCGGAACTTCGGCGCATTCATGTCGAATCTTTTGCTGAATGCCATTATCTATTCACTGCCGATCTTATTCTGTGTCGGTATTACAACTTCTTTGGCCAAAGCACAGAAGGGGGAAGCAGCCATTATTGCCCTGACACAGTTTCTGATCTTCTTATTTGCCAATAACGGCTGGCTGGAAAGCCAGGGCATGCTGGCAGTACCGGATCCGGACTTCGGCTTTATCGGTACCGGCCAGACCACGGTCATCGGGGTCCAGGTCGTTGATACAGGTGTTTTATCCGGTATCTTATTAGGTATCATATGTGCCTGGTGCATTAACCGGTTTAAAGACACGAAGTTCAAAGGCGCCTTCAGCTACTACGGCGGCGTACGGTTTGCCTTACTTGTGAACTCCTTAATCACCATTGTCTATGCCATTGCCTTATGTTATATCTGGCCGCCGATCAGCAACTTCATTATGTCATTAAGCAACCTGATCAGCTCCACAGGCTTATTCGGCGTCTTTATCTACAACTTCCTGCAGCGCTTCTTACTGCCGCTGGGACTGCATATGTTTGTGATTATTCCGTTCTACATTACGCCATTAGGCGGCACCGCTACTTTAGGCGGACAGGCCGTTAGCGGTGCTCTTCCGATCTGGATGACAGAGCTTGCCTTAGCGAATGAAGTAACAACCATTGACCCATCCATGCGCTGGCTGACGTGCGGCTTTGCCCAGATGTGCGGCTGTATCGCCATGTCTTTAGCCATGATTAAGACGGCACGTCCGGAAAAGAAGACAGAGGTCAAGGACCGTTTGATTCCGGCGATCTCCGTTGTCATGCTGGCAGGCATTACGGAACCGTTTGAATTCCAGTTTGCCTTCGTCTCACCGATTCTCTGGTTTGTCCACTCCTTAGTGGATGCCTTCTCGCAGTTACTGCTGTATGTCCTCGGATGCAGATTAGCCTTTACGGGAAGCATTATTGATGCCGTTATCGATGCGATTGCTTTACCGGCTTCGGCCACGAAGTGGTTCATTGCGATCATTGCTGCCGCAATCGTGATTCCACTATGGTACTTCATCGGTGTCTTTATCATTAAGAAGTTCAACCTGGCCACACCGGGCAGAGAAGTCGAAGAAGACTATACCCAGGAAGACCTCAAGAAGGTTGCCGAACGCAATAAGAACGTGGAAGACGGTAATCTCGGTGACGTCAATGACATTATTGAAGGCTTAGGCGGAAAAGAGAATATCGACTTTGTGACAAACTGCCTGACAAGATTAAGAGTAGACGTCAAGGATGTCAGCAAGGTTGACGATGCCAAGATCAATAAGTTCATCAACTCCGGTATTGTAAAGAACGGCAACAACGTTCAGATCATTATCGGGCTGACGGTAAACGACGTAAAGGACAAAGTCTCCAGGGCTTTGGGAATTGATTAGTTATGAAAGATAAATTCAGTGTATGTATTGTCGGCGGCGGATCCCGTTATACCCCGGACCTCTTAAAGGAACTGGTGGCGGTAAAGAAGGAATTTCCTTTATACCGGGTATCGCTTTACGATAATGATGAAGAGCGCCAGGCCAAGGTAGGGGAATACGGAAAACTGTTATTTGAGCAGTTCTATCCGGAATGTGAATTCCTGTATACCCTCTCTCCGGAAGAAGCATTCAAAGACATTGACTTCGCCTTTATGCAGATCCGTGCGGGTGGCTTAAAGATGCGGGAAAAGGATGAAAAGATTGCCCTAAAGCACGGCTGCATCGGGCAGGAAACCTGCGGACCGGGCGGCTTTGCCTACGGACTAAGAAGTATCCCGGCGGTCTGCGATATCATTAAGGATATCCGGAAGTATTCCAGGGAAGCCTGGGTGCTCAACTATTCCAACCCGGCAGCCATCGTTGCCGAAGCAACCAAGCGGGTCTTTCCGGGAGACTTTAGGATCATTAATATCTGCGATCAGCCGATCGGTCAGGTGATGTTCTATGAGATTCTGTTAGGACTTCCTGCCGGCAGTATTGAAGCTACCTATTTCGGTCTGAATCATTTCGGATGGTTCACGCACCTGTATGATAAAAAGACCGGAAAAGACTATCTGCCGGAAGTACGGGAGATCTTAAAGAAGGGGATTGACTTTGATCCAAAGAGTATCGGTTTAGACCAGTCCCATATGAATGATCTGATCTTTATGAGCAACATTGTCCGGGACTATGATGAATATCTGCCGAATACGTATCTTCAGTACTATCTCTATCCGAACCGTATCGTCAAGGGAATGAATCCGGATTATACCAGAGCCAATGAGGTCATGGACGGAAACGAGAAAGAAGTCTTTGCGATGCTGGAAGAAGTGAAAAAGACGGGAAAGCTGGACTTCGACGGATCACAGGATCTTCTGGATGTCCATGGCAGCTACATTACGGATCTGGCAAAAGCCATTGCCTATAACACCCATGAGACCTTCATCTTTATGACGGAAAACCACGGTATCATTCCGAACCTTACGGAAGGAATGATGGTGGAAGTCTTAAGCCGGGTGGGAAGCAGCGGCATAGAGCCATTCAACTACGGAGAAATTCCAACGTTCTATAAGGGAATCCTGGAAAACCAGTTTGCCTATGAAAAGCTGGCAGTGGATGCCTGTTTGGAAGGAAGCTATCAGAAAGCTTTGATGGCACTGGTTCTGAACCGCTGTGTCAATGATACGGAGAAGGCGAAGGAACTCTTAGACGACTATATGGAAGCGAACAAGGGCTACTGGCCTGAGTTGCATTAAGAAAAGAAACGATCACCTCTGTCTGATGACAGGGGTGATTTTTCTCTGAGGGCGGAGTTTTTCTGTAACTGCGCTACGAAATGACTGGTGTCGATACAAAGAGGCAGGGCCCCCTGAAAACACCATGGGGTTGTGATAGAATAAAGACAGGAGGATAGAACCATATGTTTAATATGTTGAATTGGATAGATAAGAAGTTGAAACTTTATTCTTCGGATTTGGATTTTTCTGAGCTCACAGAGCATTCATTGGACGGGTCATATTTCCTCCGGTGGATGTATGATTCTTCCGCCCGGCAATGGATTCAGCCGGAAACGTTTGGGGCGAAGAAATCCACGCTGTCAATAAGCGGAAATACCTTTGAAGTATCAATCTATGCGGGAGACGAACTTAAATTTCATGAGACGGGAACATTTACCGTGGAGAATGTCGATTATTGGCAGAAGCCGATCTCTTTCTATGTTAACGGGTATCTGCTGATTGCGAAAGGTCTTGTAATTCGACATATAAATCATATCGACATAAGAGAATTTGCTCTGATGGACTTAGATAATGACGAGCCTATGCCACTTCAGTTACAGTTTACGCATGATCGCGATTAGTAAAAAAGCTCATACGGAACTTCCATTCTGAAGCGCTGCGTCAATCATACGGACAAAGCAAAAGAACTTTTCACCGACTATATGGAAGCGAACAAAGGCTACTGGCCTGAGTTGCATTAAGAAATAACCACCTCAGTAACAGTGATACGGAGGTGGTTTTTATGTGCTTAAGAAAATAGAAAGGAAGTGCAACGATTGAATCACTTCATTTCGGTACACACCCTTATATTGTGATTTATCGTTCTACCATTAAGGCAATATGATTTCTTCCATATCCGTAGTTATCACGGTTCAAGTAGATAACTAAGACGGTGAAGATCATGGTTAGTACATTCCCTGCCAGGAAGGAGAACCATACACCTTTGACTCCGAAGAGTAACGGTAATAAGACAACCGTTAAATTGGAGAACAGTACTTCCTGCAGGATGGTGATCAGAGTGGAAGATTTGATATTTCCCAAGGAAGTTAAACTCATTCGGGCACCGATGTTGTAGCCGAAGAATAAGAAGCCGTATGGGGCAATCTTTAAGCCGTAATCGATCAGGTCCTTAATATCCGCTGCCGCCTGTCCGGTGAAGAGGACAGCCATCGGTTTGGAGAGGACCAGATAGAATACAATGGTGAAGGCAATCAACATGGTGACTTCAATAAAGATGATCTTGAATAAGTGGACCAGTTTTTTCTTGTTTCTTTCTCCCATCGCGTAGCTTAAGAGCGGACCGCTGGCTCCAAACAGGCCGAAGAAACCGCTCATGAAGGTGAAGGAGATATTGTTTACAATCGTATAAGCTGCCAGGTATCCTTCATTACCGAAGTATAACAGGGAGTAGTTGGAAATAATCGTACCTACACCAACCGACACATTCGCAAAGAAGGTGGACAGGCCGTACTTGCAGCTCTCAAGAATCAGAGGGAAGAGATTTTTGGAAGGTTTTCCGAAACCGACTTCCGCTTTTTTCGAACTGTAGAAGAATAAGCCGATGGTCACCTGAATGGTGGTGGCGATCAGGTTGGCGTAAGCTGCTCCTACCATGCCGACTCCTCTGTTTACCACAAAGTACCAGTCAAAGAAGATGTTAGAGGAAACATTGATCATGGTGGAAATCAGTTCCATCTTCGGTGCTCCTGCCGGTACATAGAAGCGGGCAAAGAGGTTGCCTAACATGGTTAACGGTACATAGAGGCAGCTGATATTTAAGAAACTTCGGGCATACGGATAGATGATATCCGTGGCCCCGAGAAGCCGTAAGAGTTCATCCTTGAAGAAGTATTCGAGCAACATGATAAGAATACCCGCCACGAAGGAAACAAGCAGAATAGCCGTGAAATCGCCCCGTGCTTCCTCGTCTTTCTTCTCTCCCAGCTTGCGGGAAACCAGGGTGGAAACTCCTCCCAGTAAAGAAGAGAAGGCACCATGCAACATAAAGAGCGGCATCAGGATACTGAAGGCACTCTCGGCATTGGTTCCCACATAACGGGTAATAAAGAGTCCGTCATCAATGGTAAACAAAAAGTTGATCATGAATTCATTGATGATAGCGGGAGCCGTGAACTTGATCAGTGAAGATAATGTGTAGTCTTTTCCTATCGTCTTTACGTTTTCGTTTGCCATAGTTGGTACTATAACATAATCGGGCAGAAAAGGAAAGTAAACCAGCAGGTTATGAAAAATGCGTTCTTTCACATTGAGGTCTTTGTTATAATTGGAAAGTGGAAGAGGAGGTGGCTCTTATGAGCAGAGACATTGATCCGAAATATGTGAAATATCCGAATAACAGCGAGTACGGAACAGGGCCGGACGGCTATAAGTATAACCGCAACGGCGGAATGACCTATGAGTCTAGGCGGCAGAAAAATATCGATGAAGAAAACGAAAGAAAGCGTCAACAGGAACAAAGACAACAAAGTCAGCCGCGTCAGCCGCAAAGGGATGAGCCGAGGTATACCCGTGCTTCTTACAGCGGACCTTCCTTTTCCCTGGGAGGTTTCCTCTTAGGTGCCGGCGGTCTGGCACTGCCGTTTATCTTTAACGGAGTGCTGGTACTGATACTGGCAGTACTCGGAAAGATTTTCTCTCCGGTCATGCCGCTGCTTTCTTTGATCTGGGAGCTCTTCTGGATGTTTTTAACCTGCTGGATAAGAGTTCTTAAGATCTGGTTTACCGGCGCAAAATACGATACGTTCTTCCCGAACTTCCGCATCCGCTGGGTCTTTCCGGTGGAAATGGCCATTGCGGTCTTCTTCTTACTGCGTACGGTGTATAAGAGCTTCCGCGGAGACTACGACTATGAAGACAGCAGGAACATCCTTCCGCTCATTGTTTTCCCTGTCCTGGAAGTGCTGCACAGTTTGATCACTATAGGAACCCTTAATACTTACGGAACATTAAAATCCGTTGCCAACGGGCTGTTTCTGGGCATGCAGCTCTTACTTGTGGCGGGATGGATCATCCGCGGAGTGGACCGCGTCCGCTACCGTTAATTCATAACAATCATATTTCAAAGCCTCTTCACCATAATCGGCGGAGAGGCTTTTTATATGAGTGCAGTAATCAGTCCATAGGAGCGGAGGGAAGTTTGTTATAATGATAATAAAGAGGGTGGCAGAGTATGTCTAATATTCAATTAATACACGGATCCTGTGCGGACCAGAGAGCAGACGTTGTAGTCAATGCGGCCAATGACGGCTTATGGGAAGGCGGAGGTATCTGCGGTGTGATTTTTGCGAAAGCAGGCAGTGCGGAATTGACACGCGCATGTCAGAAATACAGAACACCGCTCAAAGACGGCAGTGCAGTTATAACACCGTCATTCCGTATGACAAATGTCAAAGCCATCATTCATGCGGTAGGGCCGAACTTCAGCAGGACACCCAAGGCTTTCAAACAACTGTATGACGCTTACCATAACTCCTTACTGGTATTAAAGGAGAACAATTATCATTCCATTTCCTTCCCGCTGATCAGTTCCGGCATTTTCGGGGGAAATCTGGCCGATCCGGTGGGAGAGAGCACAAAGCAGTGCTGCAGAGCTTATCAGAGTTTTGTGAAGGAATATCCGGAGTATGAGATTGATGTATTATTATGTGCCTATGTGGAGTGGGAATATGTTGCGGCAAGACGGGTGATTACGGAGTATTTCCCGGGTGATAATCATTAAGAAAAAGGCGGAGTGAAAAAATGAAACATACATTATATTGCGGTAGTTACGGAAATGAAGGCATTTATACGGTAGAGGTGGAAAACGGGAAGTTTACCGCTCCACAGCTTTTCAGTGAGATTCAGGGTACAAAGTATCTTTGTGTAGACGGGGAACATATTGTTTCCGTCTACAGTGAAGGAAAGGGAAAGAGCGGAGTTGCCGTATTGGACTTCAATGGTAACAAGCTTGCCTCCTTGATCTATGAAGACATTCTTTCCTGCTTTGTATCATCCAAAGACGGAAATATCTGCACGGCCAACTACCATGAAGGAACCTTCCATTTCCTGAAATACGAAAACGGGGAAATAACATTAAAGAAGAAGGTATTCATTAAAGAAAAGGCGGGATGCCATATGGTCTTTGCCTTTAAAGAGTACTATCTCGGCTTTGCGTTATTCATGGATACGGTATATGTATTTGACGCGAATTATGAATGTGTTCATGAGATTCATTTCCCAAAGGGTAGCGGACCGAGACACGGTGTAGTATCCGCTGACGGAAAATATCTGTATGTTGTCAGTGAGCTTTCCAATGAGGTGTTTGTTGTCTCTACGGACAACTGGGAGATTTTGAAGCAGGTACAGTTAACAAAAGAGAAAACAGACGGCAGTGCCGCCATCCGGTTATTTGAAGACAGATTATATGTTTCGGTCAGAGGACTGGATGAAGTCTATGAACTGAAGGTGAATAAAGATCAACTGGAGGTACTGTCCTCTTATTCCTGCGGAGGAAAGCATCCGCGGGATATGATCGTACTGGACGGACAGGTGATCTGTGCCAATACGCACAGCAGTACACTGACATTACTGCAGGAAGGTAAAGTCACTGACTGTGTGAATGTTCCGGAAGCCGTTACCATCGGATGGAAATAACAGAGTCAAAAAGTAATATGAAAGCCGGTAATGCATTGATATTACCGGCTGTTTTTCTGTTGTGCTTTCAGCTTCTGCCAGTTGGTATTGGCGATAAGGATGTACAGCCATCTGGGGAAGGCTTTGGTATCGGCAAAGGTTTCCGTGAAACTCTCTTTCTTCTGTATGGCAAACGCCAGTTTCTGCACGGAATCCGTAGCATTTTTGGCCGGCCAGAGCAGCTGTTTCTGCCGCATCAGGGTTCCGACTACCTCTCCGGCACCGACGGCCAGGGTTCCTTTGTAGGTGGCATCGGAAGCTTTACAGAACGACTGAACCATACGGATCAGATTGATGTTCTGCTTGCTTTCATAAAGGCCGTTATTCACGATGAGGTAGATATTGCAGCCGTCCACGGAGCCTTTGATCGCATCCAGCAAACGGATGGCGGAGGAAGGTAAACCGTCGACATAGAGCGGCATTCCCAGCACCAGTGTCTCCGCATACCGGATCTGTTCCGCCAATTTGTTAAAATCGGTTTTAAAGGATAATTCTATCAGTGCTCCGTTGCCAAGATCTTTCTGCAGTTCTTTCAGTAACAGACCCGTATTGGAGCGCTCTTTACGCAGGCTGCAGTTGACTAAAAGGGTACCGGAGCGCTTGACGGAAGGCTGTTTGGCTGCGGGTTCTGTTTCTTTTTCGTCTATAAAAAGGACATCCTTCACGTGTCCCCGTAGGTTTCGGCAGAGGGCTCTAACGTATTCCTCTGCCTGCTGTTTTTCTTCCTCTGAAAGATTATGACCACGGAAGATAAAGGTGACCGGTTTGTCTTCGTCATAGCGTTTTTTATGATGCATCTCGCCATACGCCACTTCAAATTCCGGTAAGACATAGCCGATGCAGCGGTCAAAGACATTTTTCACAAAGGCGCTGAAACCGCCGTAGGTATATTTACTGGAAATGACAACTTCCTCGGCGTTGTGGATGCGCTCACCCATGTTCTCGTAACCGTCTTTTTGAATGCAGGTTCCCATGCCGCTTGTCCAGCAGTAAAAACAGCCGATACAGGGATGAATGTTTCCGCTATCAAAGACAACATCCCAACCTTCATATTGGGTTTTGACGTTATTCCATTCTTCAGTGGTGTAATCATGAATCAAAAGGTTCATACGGTCTTCCTTTCGGTATATGATACATATTCCTTACTTAGGATAAGTATACCATGCCGGATAGTGGCACCGATAGTTTCTGCTCTCTCCATTAAAGAAAAACAGCATTCTGAGACAGCCTGCTGTTTCGGGATATTAATACTGTGAAGGGAAATCGATCTTCTGATCCTGATAGAGCGGATTCTCCAAAAGTTCCGGGTTACTGCCTGTAAAGGCTTTGGCCGCTTCTTTATCGTTCTGTAACTGCCAGAGGAACCAGGCAGTGACGTAACCGTCCGCGTCGCTTGGCGTGTTGGCATGTTCCGCACCGCTTCTTCTTGCCATGGCTTTTGGGACATTCAGTTTGGCATACATCTGCTGCAGCTTTTCAAACGGAATGACGACTTCGATTTCAAATTCCCCGGCGGTTCCGGTTACGATAAATACCGGAATATTGACTTTGCTTAAGTCATAATGCCATCCCAGACTGTCTGCCAGCTCTTCACTGGTGGGAGAGAGGGAGACGGCTGTCTTATAGAGGGAGCTGTGTTCCTGAGCTGTAATCGTATTGAAGACGGCAGCTCCGCCCTGGGAGTGTCCGTAGGTTCCGATGTTGTTCAGATCAACCTTATGATAGAAGATGCTCTTCTCGTTTTCGTTTTCTTCCAGAATATAGGAAAGTGTCTTATCTGCCGGCAGACCGGAATAGGATTCCGGATTGTCATTGGCCAAGACAATAAAGCCCCAGGAAGCCAGATGCTTATACAGGTTTTTATATTGGGAGCCTTTCTGACCGGTACCGTTGGAATAGACAACGACCGGGTAGGTCTGATTGCTATCCTTTAAGTCTGTTGGGTAGAAGATCAGAATCTTTTTCAGGGAGTCGTCCCGGTTTACTTTCAGGGTAGAGACGTTGTGCTCTCCCATCGCCATGTATTTTGTCTCGATTTCTCCGCCGGTGGGAGTTGTTTTTGTATAGTTTTTCGGTATGACCTGCATATAGGCAGCTTTGATAAACAAGGCAACCACTGCCACCGCAATCACCAGCAGTACGATACCGATGAATTTCAGCACTTTTTTTATCATGGAATCCTCCTGCGAACGGCACTTGATTCGTTTGTTCGCTTACGTTACAATTGTTACGTTACATATGTTACATGAAAGTGTGTGGCGGTTCAATAGAAGAGGGGAAAATGTTACAGAAGGAGGGATACTGTTACATGGAAGAAAAGACATCCTATGCGAAGAGTCAGCTGACTAAAGCGCTCTTAAAGTTGCTGAAACAGAAGAATATGAGTGAGATCTCCATCAGTGAACTGTGTGATACGGCAGGATTAAGCCGTCTCTCGTTTTACCGGAATTACACTACCAAAGAGGAGATCTTAGAAGAGTATCTTCACGGGATCACAACTTCCTTTCTGAAAAGTACATCCGTAAACTTCCGCACCACACCGCAGAAAGAGTTTATTATTCATCTGATCACTCATATGCAAGAGCAGAAGGACATGGTAAACATGCTGGTTCAGAACAACCTGTCCTATCTGCTGAAGGAAGCATTCGATGAAGCATTCTTACGGAGCGTGGACATCTATCAGGATCCTTACCGCTGTTATGTGGCATCGGGCGCCTACTTCAATCTGGTTTATGCCTGGTTTTTAAACGGATGTAAGGAATCAGCGGAAGAACTCTCAGGGATGGACTTAACAATATAGATTACGCAAACAGGGGACAGGCAACAGCTGTCCCTTTTCTTTGCAGATGTGGTAGAATAAAATCAGGAAAAGTAAAAAAAGAGGAATCATTCTATGATCAAGGAAGCCTGGAAGGAAGAGGTTCGTTATATTCCCGATACGCCTTTACGCATTGTGGTGGATGATCAGATCTCGCTTTATAGGGGAAAACTGCCGCCGCACTGGCATGACGCCATTGAAGTGGACTATGTGCTGAGCGGGGCTCTTTATTATGTGATCAACGGCGTGACGCATCTGTTGCGTGAAGGGGATACCGCCATTGTGGACAGCGGGGTGATTCATTCCGGCAGATGTATGGATGGCAAAACACTGGAAGAAACCAGGGCAACGGTCATGACCCTGCAGTTTAATAAAGATGTCCTTCACTATGCCAATTTTGACATCCCGGTCTTTCCCGCTTATTTATCCAAAGGGGAAAACAAGGAAATGAGAGAAGTGCTGGATGAGATCAAAGATGTGTATGAACGGAGAGAGAAATATCATGAAATGTTATTAAACTCTTTATGTTTACGGCTGTGCTACACACTCTTAAAACAGCAGAGCCCGGACGCTAAAAAAGAGGTATCAAGCGTTACCACTGCGGAAATCAAGGATACTCTGCAGTACGTCGAAGAGCATTGCGCCGAGAAAGTGACACTGGAAGAAGTGGCAGAGCGCATCAACTACAATCCTTCCTATTTCTCACGCATGTTCCATCAGTTTACGGGCTTTACCTTTACGGAATACCTGAACCGCTGTCGTACCAATAAGGCGGTAAGGATGCTGGAAGAGAGTAATCTGAGCGTATCGGAGATTTCTTACGCGTGCGGCTTTCCGAATGTGAGTTCCTTTATCACCTTCTTTAAGCGCCAGTATCTTTTAACGCCGGAGAAGTACCGTAAACAAAAAGTAAAAAAATCGTAATTATCGGTAAAAGGATAGAAAGACGGAGACATGTTCTCCGTTTTATAATAGAGGTAACAACAGGCAAATATCATTCAAACAGTAACAGCATCCATGGATGCCTTCTTGTTTTTGTGGTTTGTTTGCGGAAAAGAGGATCATATGAAAAAGGAAAAGAAACAGCAGCATCCTGACTGGCAGACGACTGCCAAAGAGCGCTTCAGTTATTATCTCGGCTTAATTTCCCCGTATACCATGAGCGGTATGATGGGGTCGTTTCTGACGACCTATCTTCTCCTATCGGGAATCGGGCTGGAAGTATCGGCCGTACTCTTACTGGTGATGAAGATCGTGGACGGCTTTGACGATCTGCTCTTCGGCTGGGCGATTGACCGCTTCCGTCCGGAGAAGAATCCGAAACTCTCCAAGATTGTTGGTAAGGGCAGATTCTTACCATGGTACAAGCTGATCTGGCCGATCATGCCGATCGGTATCCTCGGACTTTACTGCATGCCGCTAAGCTTAAGCACGCCGTTAAAGATTGCCTGGGTAGCCTTTTTCTACTTCATGGCGGATGTCGGTTACAGCTTTATGGATATCTCCATGACTTCCATGCAGACAACGCTTACCAGCAACACGCAGGAAAGAGACCAGCTGATTATGAAGGGCATGGTAACGCTCTTTGTCATCATGGTTCCGATCTCGGCAGCCGCCAATATCCTTGCCAGCAGCCGGGTAGGGTTATCCTTCCGTACCATTGCCTTCATCTTTGTTGCTTTGGCGATTATCTTACTGATTCCGATGATCACCAAAGTCGAGGAACATGCCTATACGGGTAAAGATGAAAGCAATACCAACGTTACGGATGAAAAAGCTCCGTTCTTCCGCTCTCTTCTGGATGCTCTGCATAACAGAAACCTCTTAGCCTTCTACGGCGGCAAGATGTTACAGAGCATTTTATCCACCAATGATGCACTGGGTATTATCGGTGCCTACTATCTCTTCGGGGATGAGCTGGTAACGACGATCCAGGGCATGGTCGGCACGGTACTGGGCTTTGTGATCATGCTGATTTTGCCGAAGATCTATGAGAAACATGACCGTCATAAGATCTACATGACATTCACCCCGATCTCCATTGCGATTGCCGTTATTGTCTATCTGATGGGTCATAAGAATATTGGATTATATATCGTTATGCAGTGCCTGCTGCAGATTCCGAAGAGTATTGCCGGGGGATGTGAGAACTTCATGAAGCCGCAGGTCATCGAGTACGGCAAGTACAAGACCGGAAAGGATCTGACGGGCATTCAGGCTTCCCTATCCACCTTTGCGCAGGTTTTCTCCAATGCCTTCCCGGGTTCCATTGCCTTAGCGATCTTAGGAGCTGCCGGATGGGTTACGGTAGAGGCAGAGAGCTTTATGCAGCTCTCTGAGATGGGCGTGGCCCAGCCGGACAGTGCCATTAAGGCCTTATGGTTTATCACGGCCGGCTTACCGATCATCGGTTACGTTCTGCTTTATGTCTGCAACCTGTTCTATAACCTGAACGATAAGGACGTCGCGATCATGATCCGCTACAATAACGGCGAGATCACGCGCGAAGAATGCGACGCCATGTTATCGAAGAAATATTAAGATAAGAGGTATGGTTTATGAGACCGACACTGTATTTTTGGATCAAAAATGCCAAGCGTTATGTCAAGAAACACAACCATCCGGGACGGATGATTGCGACGGAGAAAGATTTCGAAGACTGGCGCAAGCGCAATGACGAGCGGGACTACGACTGCTTTACGGTAGATGAGAAATATAAGGAAGGGCTGCAGATGGCAAGAATCAACCTGGAACATTGTTCGAGCTGGTTCTTTAAGAAGGAAGGCAATCCAACCGATAAGGTTCTCTACTACATTCACGGCGGCGGCTTTATCAACGGGGACACCCGAATGGCGATGCCGTTTGTGACCTATGTGGCGAAGAACTGGGGTTATAACGTCTATTCCGTGGACTACCGCATGGCACCGAACTATCACTGCATCGACACCATGACGGACTGTGAAAACGGGTATAAATACCTTCTTCAGCACTATAAACCGGAAAACATCATCTTAATGGGCGAGTCTGCCGGAGGAAACCTGGTACTGGGCTTACCGCATAAGCTGAAAGATTCCAATCTGCCTTATCCGGGCGGCATCATTGCCTCAAGCCCGGTGGTGCAGTTTCTGCATTATCCCTACAGCTACTATGAAAATGCCATGAAGACGGACTTTGGAATCATCTTCGGGATCAATGAAGGCGTATTGCAGATCTATCCGGGAGAGTTACCGATCGACCATCCGTATCTTTCCCCGTTATGCGGTGACTTAAGCAACTATCCGCCGGTTTATCTCGATGCGTCGAATAGGGAAAGTCTAAGAGATGAAGCCCGCATGATGTTTGTGCGGCTGAAGGAAGAAGGGTGCGATGTGGAGTACCATGAATTAAAAGACTTCGCACACGCCCAGCTTACGGATACGAAACACGGATATGTGAAGCGGGAAGAGCACCCGCTGGTAAAGGCCTTTATTGCGAAAGTCTTTGGGGAAAAGAAGTAAATGAAACCGATCGTTGTCGATCTTCATACGCATACGATTGCTTCGGGACACGCCATCGGGACGGTGGAGGAGAATGCCCTGGCCGCCTATGAAAAAGGCTTAACAGGCTTGGGTATCAGCGACCATGCGCCGGGCGTGGACCGGAGAACTGATGTGAAATGGTTTTCTGAAATGATAAATATTCCCAGGGAAATAAACGGGGTCCATATCTATTACGGCGTGGAAAACAACGTGAGAAATGACGGCACCATGACGCTTAGTGACTCTTATCTGAACCTGTTGGATTACAACATTGTCGGGATTCACGGCACCTGTTATGAACCAAAGAGTGCCAAGGAGAATACGGAGAATCTCTTAAAATGCATGGCGCATCCCAAAACCTTCTTTGTTTCCCATCCTGATGACGGCTATTTCCCGCTGGACTATGAAATGCTGGTAAAAGGCGCAAAAGAATACGGGGTGGCTCTGGAAGTCAACAGTTCGCATATCAAACACCCGTGGCGAATGGGGACGCTGGAGAACATTCCCGTTTATCTGAAACTGTGCATGGAATACCGTACCTTTATCTTTGTGGGTTCGGATGCCCATGAGCCCTCTAGAGTCGGAGATGTTGCGGACGCAATGAAACTTCTGGAAGAGATGGGCTTTGATGAAAATCTGATTATTAATAATGATGAAGAAAAGTTCAAATCGTGGATCCATTATAAAGGATAAATACTATGATTGATATTTTTAAGATAACAATTCCGCAGTTAACCGAAGAGGAAGAGCGCAGAGCTTACGTCTATGTGCCGGATGATTCCGAAGGGAAACGCTATCCGGTATTATACATGTTTGACGGGCACAATCTCTTTTATGATGAAACGGCCTCCTTCGGTAAAAGCTGGGGGTTATTAAAATACCTGGAAGAAAACAAAACACCATTAGTTGTGGCAGCTGTCGACTGTAACTTCCACAAAGAAGACCATCCGTACGGCGGACGCTTTTCAGAATACAGCCCGTTCTCCTTTGAACATGAGGCCATCGGTAAAATCAAAGGCAGGGGACAGATCACCATGGACTGGTTGAGTAAAGAGTTCAAGCCTTATATCGATGAACATTATCCGACGCTTCCGGACAGAAAGCATACCTTTATTGCCGGCAGTTCCATGGGAGGACTGATGACACTTTATGCCGTGCTGGAATACAATGATGTATTCTCACGCGGTGCCTCCGTCTCTCCGGCGGTATACTTCACGTATGACGAAGTGAAGAAAATGATTCAGAACGCCAGTGTAACAAGCGATACCGTACTGTATATGGACGCGGGGGAAAAGGAATTCTCCGAAAAGCTCCCGATGTATGAAGGAGAGTGGCGGGAAATGGTATCCCTGTTACAGGAAAAGAAGATCTTATTGGTAAGCCGCATCGTCCCGAACGGTATCCACTCTGAAGTGAGTTGGGAGAAACAGCTGCCCTTTATTATGGGAACGTTGCTATACGAAGTGGAATAGAGCAGAGAATGATAAAAAGCGGGAAACCGCTTTTTTCAATGGAAAGTCAAAAATGCGATGAAAACGATAGTGCACTATCGATTTCATCGCATTCACAGGGACAATACTCGGTTTGATTTCATTCGTAAAAGGTAGTGGTCTTCTTCTGAGTGCGTTTTGAGAAGGAAAAATCAATTCGCATTTTGCGGGTATATTTTGAAAGGAGTTTCAGGGGAAATTCCGTTGACAGAGGGCGCCTTTGTTGTTAGACTAACAAAAGAAAAGGTTTTTAAAACAGTACAGAGAGACTGTTAAGACCTGAATGGAGAGGGTTCTGTTTTCATGCAGGATTCTTTCGGAAGGAGGCACTTATGTTAAACAAGGCACGTGTGTTCCAGAATGAGAAGTATGCACTCGATGTTGCGGATGATTTTCTGTCTCTTATTTCCGATGATAATGGTATTGTTATTTTTCCCGGCTTCTGTGATGTTCATGTTCATCTCAGGGAGCCGGGTTTTTCTTATAAGGAAACCATTCATAGCGGAAGTTTAGCCTCAGCGCATGGCGGATATACAACGGTCTGCCCGATGCCGAATCTGAACCCGGTTCCGGATACGTATGAAAACTTAAGAAAAGAGCTGGAGATTATCGAAAAGGATGCAGTCATTGAAGTGATTCCGTATGGCTCCTGTACGGTAAAAGAGATGGGAGAAGAGATGGCGGCGTTAGAGGAGATGGCACCATATGTCTGCGCGTTTTCCGATGACGGAAAAGGCATCCAGGCGGAAGAGAAAATGAAGGAAGTCATGCTTGAGGCAAAACGCTTAAATAAGATCGTTGCGGCGCATTGTGAAGTGAATGAATTACTGCATGGCGGATATATCCATGACGGCGTCTACGCCAAAGAGCATGGCCACAGAGGTATCTGCTCGGAGAGTGAATGGAAGGAAATTGAGCGGGATGTGCGCTTAGCCAAAGAAACCGGCTGCAGCTATCACGTCTGCCATATCTCCACAAAGGAAAGCGTGGAAATCATACGCCAGGCGAAAAAAGAGGGCGTGGATGTGACCTGTGAGACGGCACCGCATTACCTGATCTTAGACGAGAATGATTTGCAGGAAGACGGGAAATGGAAGATGAATCCGCCTTTACGCAGCAAAGAAGATCACGAAGCGCTGATTGAGGGTTTACTGGACGGCACGATCGATATGATTGCCACAGACCATGCTCCGCACAGCGCGGAAGAGAAGAGTAAAGGCTTGGAGAAGAGCGCGTTTGGAATCGTCGGAATTGAGACGGCGTTCCCGCTCCTATATACGTACCTTGTAAAAAAAGGAATCATCACCCTGGAGAAGCTGGTGGAACTCTTGGTGGACAATCCGCGCAAACGCTTCGGATTAGCGCTTGGGAATTCCTACAGTGTCTGGGATTTAGATAAGAAATATACCATTGATCCTGCGGAGTTCTTATCCAAAGGGAAGGCCACTCCGTTTGAAGGAATGGAAGTATATGGAGAATGCTTACTGACGGTGTGCGACGGAAGGGTTGCCTACCGGAAAGAGAAATAGAGGGGAAGATACAGTTTATGCCAAAAAGGGAAGACATCAAAAAGGTATTAATCATCGGCAGTGGCCCGATTGTGATCGGTCAGGCAGCTGAATTTGACTATGCCGGTACACAGGCATGCATGGCGCTTAGAGAAGAGGGCTATCAGGTCATCCTGTGCAACTCCAATCCGGCAACCATCATGACGGATACGGCCATGGCGGATAAGGTTTATATGGAGCCGTTAACGCTGGAATTCATTGCCAAGATTCTGCGTTATGAGCGTCCGGACGCCATTGTTCCGGGCATCGGCGGACAGACAGGCTTAAACCTGGCGGTTCAGCTCGATAAGAAAGGTATTTTAAAAGAGTGCGGTGTGAAGCTGTTAGGCACACCGCGGGAAAGTATTGAAAAGGCGGAAGACCGGGAACTGTTCAAGGAAATGTGCATCTCCATCGGGGAACCGGTCATTCCGTCGGAAATCACCTATAACATTGAAGAAGCCAAGGAAGCGGCCAAACATATCGGCTATCCGGTCGTTTTGCGTCCGGCCTTTACCTTAGGCGGTACGGGAGGCGGCTTTGCCTACAATGAGGAAGAACTCGTCTCTATTGCGACCAACGGCTTCAAACTCTCTCCGGTCCATCAGGTGCTGGTGGAAAAGAGCGTGAAAGGCTATAAGGAAATCGAATTTGAAGTCATGCGTGACTCCACCAATAAAGCCATCACCATCTGCGGCATGGAAAACGTGGATCCGGTGGGGGTGCATACGGGTGACTCCATCGTTGTGGCACCGATCCTTTCCTTAAATGATCATGACTTAAAAATGTTGAATGATTCCGCCATTAAGATCATTCAGGCCTTACAGGTGGAAGGCGGCTGTAACGTTCAGTTTGCCTTAAATCCGGAAACAAGCGAATACTTCTTAATCGAAGTCAATCCGCGCGTCTCCCGCTCCTCGGCCTTAGCCTCGAAAGCCAGCGGCTATCCGATCGCCAGAGTCAGCGCCAAGATTGCCTTGGGCATGACGCTCGAGGAAATCGAAGTGGCCGGCGGTACGGCGGATAAGGAGCCGTCGCTGGACTACATCGTAGCCAAATTCCCGCGCTTCCCGTTTGACAAGTTCCCGGATGCGCCGAATTTCCTCGGAACCCAGATGAAAGCCACAGGCGAGGTCATGGGTATCGGCGCGAATCTTGAGGAATGCATCCTGAAGTCGGTACGTTCGTTAGAGATCGGTGTGCATCACGTATATCTGGAAAAATTTGATACTTACAGTAATGAAGAACTGTTATCCTATATCAGCGAATTCCGCTCCGACGGCATCTTTGCGGTGGCGGAAGCCTTACGCAGAGGTATTTCAATTGAGAAGCTGCATGAAGTCTCCATGATCACGGAACTCTTCCTGGAATCCATTCAGAAGATCGTGAAGATGGAAAAGAAGCTGAAAGATAACGTCAACAGCGTAAAGGTCTTAAAGGAAGCCAAGAAGATGGGCTTTGGCGACAAAATGATCGCAAAGCTCTGGAATCTGGAAGAGATGGACGTCTATGAAAGAAGAATCAAGGACAACATCTTCCCGGTCTTTAAGATGGTCGATACGCTGCATACGGGCAAATACATTGCCTACCACTACTCTTCCTATACGGGAGAGAATGAATCCCGTTTAAGCGATAAAAAGAAGATCATCGTTCTGGGTGCCGGTCCGATCCGTATCGGTCAGGGTGTGGAATTTGACTACTCCACGGTCCATGCGGTCAAGGCCATACAGAAGGCGGGATACGAAGCCATCATCATCAACTCCAACCCGGAGACAGTCTCTACGGACTATACGACAAGTGACAAGCTCTATTTTGAACCGCTGACACCGGAAGATGCCATGAATGTCATCCGCTTTGAAAAACCGGAAGGCATCATCGTCTCCTTAGGCGGTCAGACAGCCGTCAACCTGGCAGAACCGCTGCGTCAGCGCGGTGTGAAGATCATCGGTACGGACTGCGACGCCATTGAGCGGGCCGAGAACCGGGACAGTTTTGAACATATCCTGAACGAACTGCACATCCCGCAGCCGCCCGGAAGAGCCGTTACGGAAATCGAGGAAGGCGTCAAGGCAGCCGAAGAGATCGGCTATCCGGTACTGGTACGCCCGAGCTACGTCTTAGGCGGCAGGGCCATGCAGATCGTCGGAAACGAAGAGCAGCTCCGCCAGTATCTGAAAACAGCAGCCGAGATCGACAAGGACAAACCGGTCCTGGTTGATAAGTATATAGAAGGCAAGGAAGTCGAAGTGGATGCCATCTGCGACGGACGTGATGTCTTTGTGGGCGGTATTATGGAACTTGTCGAGCGCACGGGCGTTCACTCCGGTGACTCCATCTCAGTCTATCCGGCATACTCCATCAGTAATGCGGTCAAGGGCAAGATCCTGGAATACACCAAGAAACTGGGTGTCGGCATCGGCATTGTCGGCTTATACAACATTCAGTTTATTGTCGATAAGGAAGACAAGGTTTACATCATCGAAGTAAATCCGCGCTCTTCCCGTACGGTACCGTTCCTTTCCAAAGCCACGGGGTTACCGCTGGCGGATATCGCCACGGAAGCCATCCTGGGTAAGACATTAAAGGAACAGGGCATCTTTGATCTCTATCCGGAAGAAAAAAAGCGCTACTACGTCAAGGTACCGGTCTTCTCCTTCAATAAGATCAAGGGTCTGGACTCCTACCTCTCTCCTGAGATGAAATCCACAGGGGAAGCCATCGGCTATGACGATACGTTATATAGAGCATTATATAAAGCCTTACAGGCTTCCGGCATGAATTTACGAAACTACGGCACGGTCTTTGTGACGATTGCCGATAAGGATAAGGAAGAAGCCTTACCGTTAATCCGGCGCTTCTACAATCTGGGCTTCAACATTGAAGCCACCACCGGTACGGCACGTTATTTAAAGGAAAACGGTATCCGTACCAGAATCCTGCAGAAGGTATCGGTCAATGACGATATCATCAATTCCATCCGTCAGGGCCACATCGCCTATATCATCAATACCAGGGATATTGCCGATGAGGACGAACTCTCTGACGGCGTGAAGATCCGCTTATGCGCAACGGAAAACAACACGAACATCTTCACTTCCTTAGACACGGTGAGAGTTCTCCTGAATGTTCTGGAAGAGATCACGTTACGCATCTCCACCATTGATGCCTAGAAACGAGGTAGTATGTATCAGGGAATCTTTGAAATCAAAGAAAATAAAAGAATCGCCAGAGATGTCTGGCAGATGGACTTGACTTCTCAAAAGGAAATCAACCTGCGTCCGGGCCAGTTTGTGGAAATCAAACTGGATGGCTACTATTTAAGAAGACCGATCAGCGTAGCGGATGCGACAGAGAATACCTTAACGATCATCTACAAGGTGGTCGGTAAAGGCACGGAAGTCTTAAGCCGGATGAAGAAGGGAAGCCTGGACTTACTCTATGATCTGGGCAACGGCTACGATTTATCTCTTGCCGGAGAAAAACCGCTCTTGATCGGAGGAGGGGTAGGTGTACCGCCGCTTTACTATCTGGCAAAAGAGTTAAGAAAAGAGAACAAAGAAGTCTCGGTCATCCTGGGTTTTAACACCAAAGAGGAAGTCTTCTATGAGGAAGAGTTCAAAGCTTTAGGTTGCAGTGTGACAGTCTGTACGGCAGACGGTTCTTACGGAGTCAAGGGCTTTGTGACGGAAGGCATGAAAGAGAAAGAGTATTCTTACTTCTATACCTGCGGACCTCTGCCGATGTTAAAGGCAGTATACAATAACAGCACAACATCCGGTCAGTTCAGCTTTGAAGAGCGTATGGGCTGCGGTTACGGCGTGTGCATGGGCTGCACCACCAAAGTCAAAGGCGGCTACAAGCGCTTATGCAAGGAAGGGCCGGTGCTGAATAAGGAGGAGATCGTATGGGAAGATTAAGCGTCGATTTATGCGGCGTCACGTTGGATAACCCGATCCTGACAGCCAGCGGCACCTTCGGTTACGGTTATGAGTTTGCGGATATCTATGATATCAATATCCTGGGAAGCCTGGCCTTTAAGACAACGACAAGAGATCCGCGCTTCGGCAATCCGACCCCGCGCATTGCGGAGACAGCCTCGGGCATGCTGAATGCCATCGGATTACAGAATCCAGGTGTGGACAAGGTCATCAGCGAAGAGTTACCGAAACTGAGAAAGGTCTTCCATAAGCCGATCATGGCCAATGTCTCCGGCTTCTCGGTGGAGGAATACGTGGAAGTCTGCAGGAAACTGGATAAAGAAGAGCAGATCGGCTGGTTTGAAGTGAATATCAGCTGCCCGAACGTCAAAGGCGGCGGCATGCATTTCGGAAATGATCCGGAACTTGCGGAACTGGTAACCAGAGAAATCAAGAAGGTAACCACCAAACCGGTGATTATCAAGCTGAGCCCGAACGTCACGGATATCACCGCCATTGCCAAAGCGGTGGAGCGGGGCGGAGCGGACGGCATTAGCCTGATCAATACCTTAGTCGGCATGCGCATTGATATCAAAAAGCGTCAGCCGATCTTAAAGAATAAAACCGGCGGCTTAAGCGGTCCGGCCATCTTCCCGGTGGCAGTCCGCATGGTCTATCAGGTCTATGAAGCGGTCAGTATCCCGATCATCGGACTGGGCGGCGTGAGCAGCGCGAGCGACGTCGTGGAGATGATGCTGGCAGGGGCAACGGCCGTTGAGATCGGTGCCGCAAACTTTGCGGATCCGTATGTCTGTAAGAACATTATCGAAGAACTCCCGTCCTTACTGGACAAGCTGGGAGTCAGCAATATCAGGGAAATCATAGGAGGAGCACACTAAGATGGGAAAAGATGTCATTATCGCATGTGACTTTGCGTCCAGAGAACAGGTATTCAGCTTCCTGGACAAATTTGAAGGAAAGAAACCGTTTGTGAAGATCGGCATGGAACTCTTCTATGCGGAAGGTCCTTCCATTGTACGGGAAATCAAAGGGAGAGGTCACAAGATCTTTCTGGACTTAAAACTGCATGATATTCCGAACACGGTGGAAAAAGCCATGCGGGTATTGAGCAATCTGGATGTTGATATGGTCAACTGCCATGCGGCAGGAACCACAGCCATGTTACAGGGAGCCTTAAAAGGACTCACCAGAGCGGACGGAACGCGCCCGATGCTCATCGCCGTCACGCAGCTCACCAGCACGGACCAGGCAAGCATGGAAAAAGACCTCTTAATTGAAAAGCCGATTGCGGATGTCGTCATGCACTACGCGAAAGTCGCCAAGGAAGCGGGACTGGATGGCGTGGTCTGCAGCCCGCTGGAAGCAGAGAAGGTACACGCCAACTGCGGTAAGGATTTCGTCACGGTAACTCCGGGCGTCCGTTTTGCGGATGGCGAAAAGGGTGACCAGAAGCGCGTCATGACGCCAGCCGAAGCCAGAAAGATCGGTTCGGACTACATCGTGGTCGGACGTCCGATCACGCAGGCGGAAGATCCGGTGGCTGCCTATGAAAGATGCGTAAAGGAATTTGTGGGGGAATAAAAACGATGAAAGAATTAATTGCGAAGGATCTCTTATCCATTCAGGCTGTCTTCCTGCGTCCGGAAGAACCGTTTATCTGGGCGAGCGGAATCAAAAGCCCGATCTACTGCGACAACCGTCTGACACTGACAGCGGTGAATGTCCGGAACGACGTGGAAAACGGTCTGGCCAAATTAGTCAAAGAGAATTATCCGGAAGCGGAAGTATTAATGGGTACTTCCACAGCCGGCATTGCCCATGCGGCCATCGTCGGGCATCTGCTTCAGATGCCGATGGGATATGTCCGCTCGGGAAATAAGGACCACGGAAGACAGAATCAGATCGAAGGAGCTCTACTGCCGGGTCAGAAAGTTGTTGTCGTGGAGGATCTGATCTCCACAGGCGGCAGCGTCATTGAAGTGGTCAACGTTTTGCGCGAAGCCGGAGCGGAAGTTTTGGGCATTGTCTCCATTTTCACTTACGGCATGGCAAAGGGCTTAAAGCGTTTAGCGGAAGCAAACGTCAAGAATATCTCATTATGCGACCTGGATGCCTTAGTCAAGGTAGCCAGCGCCAACGGATACATTACGGAAGAAGACGAAGCGCGGATTCTGAAGTTCCGCGATAACCCGAGTGATGAAAGCTGGATCAATAAAGGAGAATAGGAAATGCGGCATTTAATTAATATTCTGGATCTCTCCAAAGAAGAAATCGATGAAATGATTGCGGTTGCCAATGACATGATTGACAACCCGGAAAAGTATGCGGAAGTCTGTAAGCACAAGATCCTGGCGACGCTGTTCTTTGAACCGTCGACAAGAACAAGACTGTCCTTTGAAAGCGCGATGCTGTCCTTAGGCGGACAGGTTCTGGGCTTCTCGGAAGCCGCAAGCTCTTCCGCAGCGAAAGGTGAAAGCGTGGCGGATACGGCCCGAACGGTCAGCTGCTACTCCGACATTATCGCCATGCGTCATCCGAAAGAGGGTGCACCGTATGTGGCTTCCCTGGTTTCGGAAGTACCGGTCATCAATGCCGGAGATGGCGGACACAACCATCCGACGCAGACCTTAACGGACTTATTAACCATCCAGAGAGAAAAGGGACACTTCGATAACCTGACGATCGGCTTCTGCGGCGACCTCAAGTTCGGAAGAACGGTGCACTCCCTGATCAGTGCCCTCTCACGTTATACCGGTATTAAGATCGTACTGATCTCACCGGAAGAGCTGAAGCTGCCAAGCTACGTCAAAAACGGTGTCTTAAAAGCCAACAACATCCCGTATGTTCAGACGACGGACTTAGAGGAAGTCATTGGAGATCTGGATATTCTCTATATGACCCGTGTTCAGAGAGAGCGCTTCTTTAACGAAGAGGACTACCTCCGCTTAAAGGACAGCTATATCCTGACACCGAAAAAACTGGAAACCGCAAAACCGGACCTGGCTATTCTGCATCCGCTGCCGCGCGTGAATGAGATCAGCGTGGAAGTGGATAAGGACCCGCGCGCCTGTTATTTCAAGCAGGTGAGAAACGGACGTTACATCCGGATGGCTCTCATTCTGAAGTTATTAAAGGAGGCAAATGCATGAACGTTGATTCCATCGTAAACGGTGTGGTCATTGACCATATCCAGGCCGGCAAGGCCATGAAGCTGTATGAGCTTCTGAATCTCGAAGAGCTGGACTGCTCGGTTGCCATTATCAAGAATGTTACTTCCCATAAGATGGGAAAAAAGGATATCATCAAGATCGATGCGGATGTGGATGTGAATTTAGATCTGATCGGCTTTGTCGATCCGGATGCGACCATCAATATCATTAAGGATGAGAAACTGGTGGAAAAGAAGAACCTGTCGCTGCCGAAGGAACTCAGGAACGTTCTGAAGTGCAAGAACCCGCGCTGCATCAGCTCCGTGGAGCAGGAACTCCCGCACATCTTCCGCTTAACTGATCCGACAAAGAAAGAATACCGCTGCATCTACTGCGAAACCAAAGCGGAAATCTAAAGAAACCGAAAGGCTTTCCCGAAAGGGAGAGCCTTTTTTCACGCAGAAATAATAAATACGCGTATTATTATGTGTGAAATACGCGTATTTTATATGAAATCGTTATTTGACTACAGAACAGTATAAGCGGCGGCAGTATCAGCTATACGGAAGTCAGTATCAACTTCACGGAGAAAAAGGAAGTTAAGGGACAGTTTTTGATTGACGGAAGTCTATTGATCTGGTCCAGGGAGGAAGCCATCGGCGAATTTGAAAATGCGACCATCTTTACAAAGGTGCAGTAGGATAGTTTCCGTGATTCAATGATTCAATTCGGGGGGGGGAGAGATAATCTCCCCTTTTTCTGTGGAAAAACAGGCATTCATTCATAAAAGTGTAATGTTTATGCGAAAGTTCCCCTAGAAAAGTGTAGGGTTTGTGCGAAAGTTCGCCTAGAAAAGTGTGATAATTGTTGCAAAGTTCCCCTAGAAAAGTGTAATATAATGATGAAAGTTCCCCAAGAAAAGTGTGGTGATGCCTATGAAACGAACAATATATGATTCCCTTCTTGAATGGAAAAACAAAAAGAACAGAAAACCGTTGATCTTATATGGCGCTAGACAGACGGGGAAAACCTGGATATTGAAAGAGTTCGGGAAGAATGAATATCAGAATGTGGCATATATCAACTGCGACAATAATCCCGTATTATCCGGAAGCTTTTTCGATTTTGACACGGAACGGTTGATTCGGACTTTTTCTGCCGTAACAAATGAAGTGATCCGGAAAGAGGAAACACTGATCATTCTGGATGAAATTCAGGAGATTCCCCTTGCGTTGACATCACTGAAATACTTTCAGGAAAATGCACCGGAATATCACATTGTTGTCGCGGGAAGCTTATTGGGGATCAGTGTTCATGCCGGCACAGGATTTCCGGTGGGAAAAGTGGATGAGATGACGCTGTATCCCATGTCTTTTACGGAGTTTCTTATGGCGAACGGAAAAGATATGTTAATTCCTTATATCAAAAGCCACGACTGGATGCATGATTCGGGACTGAATTCTTTATTTCAGGAACAGTTAAGACAGTATTACTATACCGGGGGAATGCCGGAAGTTGTTCAATACTATGTGGAAACGCAGAATCTGATTGAGACAAGAAATATCCAGAAGCGAATCCTCAGGGATTACGAACAGGATTTTTCCAAACATATACCGGCAAGTCAGTTGGCGAAAGTGCGCATGGTATATCATTCGATTCCGGCACAAATTGCGAAGGAAAACAAGAAGTTTATTTTCAGTGCATTAAAAAAAGGAGCCAGGGCAAAAGAGTTTGAGGACGCCATTCAGTGGCTGGTAAATGCGGGGTTGGTTTATAAGGTAAACCGGGTAAAGAAGATCGATTATCCGCTGAAACATTACGAAGACTTCGACGGTTTCAAACTGTTTGTCAGTGATCTGGGCCTGCTTGGTGCCATGAATGATACTCCTGCCAGTCAGGTCTTGATTGGTGACAGTATTTTTACGGAATATAAAGGCTCATTTACGGAACAGTATATCTGTCAGGAAATAATATCTGCAGGATGCACTCCTTATTATTATTCGAATGATAACTCAACAATGGAAATTGATTTCGTGATTCAGAAAGAAAGAATCTACCCGATTGAAGTGAAAGCAGAGGAGAATTTGAGATCAAAAAGTCTTCGCACTGTCCTCGACAGCAACACAAACCTCTTTGGGTGGCGCTTCTCCATGTCCGGATACAGAGAACAGGACAGAATGGTCAATGTTCCGCTGTACTATGCGCAGGAATGGATGAAATCAAATCAGTGAGTATCTTAATCTATATATAATAAATACAGTCATGCCTGTTGTTCTTAAGAACAGAAAGCCCATCCGGGATATGTCACGGATGGGCCTTTTGCATGAAATCGGGAATGGAAATGATACACTATCGCAAAAGTCTTCGGCGGGCAGGAATACAGCTACAATAACAAGCTTCTTAATCTTTCAGGAAATGCCTCAAGGATCTTTGCGACAAGGGAAGAAGCCTCTTCCGGATGCGGGGAAAAGAGCCATTCCCTTATGATGCAGATCTGGGCTGAATTGGAGTAGTGAATCAAAAAATGCAGATTCTCATCCATGGAAACCTCCGGATGATTGCTGCGGATCCTCTCTTCAAACATGATGTCTCCGTATTGGACAATATGCTTATATAACCCGCTGAGAGCATCATCGGGGAGAACCTTGCGGTATAAATCGGTATCCTTCTGAGTGGCTATGAGACCGGCAACATAGTTTTCCCTGAAATCGTAGGGGCCCTTCTTCGGATCCCAGACCGTGTTCATGGTTTGGGTGTAGATCCATGCCGCAAGCTTGTATTTATCGTCAAAATGGTAGTAAAAGGTTCTTCTCTGGCAACTGACGGCTTCACAGATTTCCGTGACCGTGATTTCCCGGAAATCTTTTTTTCTTAGCAGCTGTTTGAATGCTTCCGCAATCATTTCTTTTGTCTGATTCTTCATGTTATTACTCACATTTCCTAATCTGTAACATTATTATACGTTATAGGCTATATGTGAAAAAGACCATTTAACGGGAAATGGTAGAATTTGGATTGAAATGAGGTATGAATTATGAACAGTTTTGAAAGTGTCAAAGGCCTGGTGGCGGTTGTTACCGGAGCTACGGCAGGAATCGGCAGGGCGATTGCGGAAGTCTTTGCGGATAACGGCATGAAAGTTGTTTTAACTGCCAGAAGAGCTGAACTGGGTGAAAAGATTGCAGAAGAAATTCGTGCAAAAGGCGGCGAAGCATTCTTCTGTCAGGCGGATGTCTCCAAAGAGGAAGACGTGAAGAAAGTCATGGACTTTGCGGTAGAGAAATACGGTCAGCTGAATGTCTTAATTAACAATGCCGGTGCGGGAACACTGCTGCATCCGATTCATGAATATGAAACAGCGGAATTCAAGAGAGTTACGGACATTGACTATATCGGTGTCTTTATGGGAATCAAATATGCGGTCAAGGCAATGCTGAAATCCAATTCCCGCAACTGCACCATTATTAATATTTCCTCTGCGGAAGGCATTTATCCGACAGCCAACTATTCCGTATATTCCGGAGCCAAGCGTGGAGTGATCTCCTTAACGCAGAGTGCGGCACTGGATTACGCAAAGCACGACATTACGGTCAACTGCATCTGTCCGGGTGCTACGGATACGGATATCTACTCCACCATCAGCCCGGAACAGAGAGAACTGACCCAGTCCATGATTCCGAACGGCAGATTTGCCAAACCGGAAGAAATGGCATATACGGCACTCTTCTTGGTTACGGATATGGCCAGATATATTACGGGCGCTATCATCCCTGTTGCCGGCGGCATGGGGGTCGGAAACTATACGGAAGTTCCGTGGCAGGAAGCAGATCCGAGAATCTAAGAAAGGATACAGGAAAAAGAAAGGAATAGGCTCGAGTCTATTCCTTTTCCATAGAATTCCATATCGGCTTTTAAACAGTGTCCTGCAGAAGGAAATCCATGACCCCGATGAATCGGATCCCGTTTTCATCTTTGTAGGGCATGATATGATCCTTTACAATTACAATTTTCTGGAAGGAGTCATTGATGCGCTTCAGGGAGTGATTCTCCTGTTCCCGCTTTTCATCCGAGTCGATATGCAGTGCGGATTGGATGTATATCATATCTCCGGCTGTCCTTGCGATGAAATCCACCTCCATCTGAACCTTGGTCTTTTTCTTTTCACTGTCGCGGTACTGATATTCCACAACCCCGACATCAACAGAATAACCGCGCATGAGCAGTTCGTTGTAGATGATATTCTCCATGATATGATTCTCTTCCAGCTGACTGAAATTCAGCCAGGAATTACGGAGCCCCATATCTGTGAAATCATTATAACACCTCGTTTTTTGTGGGCATGCCCGCAAAATATCACCTATGTTATAGCGTAAATGATCAATAATGCAATAGATAGCTGAAAAAATATGGGCATGGATATGTTTTGTCATGTTCTTAACAACTGATGTATATCACCTTTCTTTTCTTCTTCTTACATACAACTCGGCAAAAACCGGATGTTTTACCGTTCATATATGCAGGTATTGCAACCGATACAGTCCCATAACGGTTTCCTCTTACGTCCATACAGCTCCCTCAAACTTTCTGTTTTTAATATATAACGCAATGCGTTTTATAAATTTCCGTTTTACTTTGATTTGAACATTTCCTAAAATAATACTGTAAGGAAATAAGATTAACAATATCATTGAAACAGAGGGGGGCAGTTATGGAACTCACCAGAAGACAGACGGAACTATTATTACAGCTCATGCAAAATAACAAGCCGCAGTTCGGCAGTGAACTGGCAAAGCAGTTCTCTGTTACGGACCGTACGATCCGGAATGACATTCAGGCCATCAATGAAAGTCTTTCCTCCTATCAGGTTTACATCAAGGGGGGAAAAGCAGAGCGGCTATTATATTCCGGGGGAATGTCTGATGCGTATCCGGGAAGAGAATATCATTGCAAAGATTGCGGAGCAGTTGGACTTCGATATTCCGGAAACCCAGAATGAGCGGATCGTGTATCTGACCTTTAACATGCTGTTTGGCAATCGCTATTCCCAGGAGGATATGGAAGAACTCTTCTTCCTTTCCCCGTCTGTGGTGTATGGAGACATCAAAGCACTGGAGAAGTGGCTGAAGGGCAGACGGATCAGTATGGAGTTGCGTAAAGCCGACGGAAAGTATTATCTGAAAGAAGAGGAATCCGTAATCCGCTCATTGATCAGCGGAATCTATACCCAGAGAAATAATATGGTCATGGAGCTGAAATACAGTTACTTCATTTCGGGAAGCTCGGAATTCTATGAGACGGTGAACGAACTGATTGAGTGCGTGGTGGAATTTTTAAATGAGGAACATCTGCAGCTTTCGGGAAGAAGTATTCTCTCCTTTGCGGTAGATATCGCTTTGGCCTATTACCGTACCTCCCAAGAGTTCTATATTCAAAGTCTGAGTGAGACGATGGAACTGTCCGTGCGGCTGAAAGAAAAGCTCTTGCGCCATGATAACAGGTTTGCGGTATTAAGGGATGAGGATTACGGGTATTTGCTGGAACGCTTAAGAGGAAAGGATTACCTCAGCGGAAATCCTCTGTTAAGTGTCAGTAATGAAGTCAGAGCGGCAGTCCGTGATTTTTCAGAAGCCATTGCCAAGTACGGGAAAACGCTGAGTGATGAGCGCAATCTGATGAGTGAAACGGAGAGCATTCTCTATATCAAGCGTCACCGTTTCTACTACTCCATCAGCCGCAGAAGACGGATCTTTGAGAATAATACGGAAATGCTGTATCTGGCGGTTCTTTACACTTATTACTGTCACCGCTATTTCCCGGAGGATGTTTTCACTGTACATGATCTGGCACGGCTGACGGTCTGCTTAAAGCACAGTATTTCCTCAGAGAAGAAACATCTGCTATTGGTGTGCGACTCCAGCCGGTATACGGCAGAGGGCTTAAAGGAGAGCCTGGAGCGCTATTTTGCGGATCGTATTACGGTGGATGCCATCGCATCTTCCTATGATTATCGCAGGAAAAAAGGTACGGCAGACGGTATTATATCCACCGTTCCGCTCAATGAGACGGATTTGCCGTATCTTGAAATCAACCTCATCTCCGCAAAGGATCAGATTGGAAAAGTGGAGGAGTTTCTTACCGGACTGGACCGAAGCGAAGTTGTTTCCGCAGGGAAAGAGGCAATTGGAAACAGTCTGGAGGAGGTATTGCGGAATCTATTGAGAGAGCTTAGAGGAGAAAGTGAAGTATCCTCTGACGACTGGGAATATATTTTAGAGGATATCTTCCGCAGCAGCGTGATCAAAGGGAACGGGAGAGAGCTGAATGTGATGATTCCTCTATTACACAGTGACTGTATCCGCCGCTATGATCTCTCTTTTGCGGGGGAATATCATGAGACGCCTTATACGTCCGTAACGCTCTTTGTGCTTGCGGAAGAGACCGGCATGATCCGGGAATGCCTGCTTTGATTTCCTAAGCTTTAGGAATACGGAAAAATGAAGAAACACTCTCCGATTTTTATAATGAAAGCGTAATCATTCAAAAACCGGAAAGGAGAAGATAATATGACTGGTTTAGAAAAATTCCGCGATGTTCTGGAAAACAGTGTCGGTAAGCTTGCTGTTACGCTTTCCAATGAACCGCACATGAAATCCTTACGTGAAGGCATGATGTTCACTCTGCCGTTTACTTTGCTTGGCGGTATTGCCATGATCTTAATGTTCCCGCCGATTCCGGATACGGCAACAGGTATCCTGCTTGCCATCAAGAACTGGGGACCAAGCACACCGGCAATCCGTGCTCTCTATGACTTAACACTCGGTATCATTTCCGTTTATGCAGTATTCGGAATTGCCTATTCCTTAGCGAAAGCAAGAAATATCCGCCCGGACTATTCCGCAGTGATCGCCTTGTTCACGTTCGTTGTCTTAGCTGCTGCTCCTCAGAAAACGGATGCAGGCAGAGCCATGGTCATTGGCCAGATGGATGCACAGGGCATGTTTGCCGGAATCTTAATCGCAATGGCATCCGTTGAGATTACCAGCTGGTACATCAAAAAAGGACCGAAGATCCCAATGCCGGAAAGTGTTCCGCACAATATCGTGGCGGTATTCGACTACCTCTTCCCGCTGGCAATCAGTGCTGTCCTCTTCATTCTCGTAAATAACTTAATCACGAAGCTCTTCGGATTCGGAATGATCACATTCGTTCAGAATGTCATCTCTCCTCTTCTCTCATTCTCGGATTCCTTAGGCTCCGTCATCGTAATCAACCTCTTTGTCATCGGCTTCTGGTTCTTCGGAATCCACGGTGCGGCAATGGTTGCTTCCATCATCGGCCCGATCCAGTCTGCCAACCTGGCAGCCAACGCGGCAGCTGTTGAAGCAGGATCCATGGGTACAGCGGTATTAGCCGGTTCCTTCAAATCCATCTTCGGTACACAGATCATGTTCGAAGCTCTGCTGATTGCCGTTCTGCTCTTCGCAAAGAACGAACGTCTGAAATCCTTAAGCAAGATTTCTCTGGTTCCGAATATCTTCAATATCAATGAACCGCTGATCTTCGGCTTACCGATCGTCATGAACGTCACGATGATCATCCCGATCCTGATCACTACGATCTTAAATACAGGTGCCTGCTTCTTATTAATGAAAGCCGGCTTCATGAATACGGTCTATGTTTCCACTCTGGCAACATTCCCGTCCCCAATCAATGCTTTCTTAGCTACCATGGACTGGAAAGCTCCGGTTGTCTGGTTCGTCTTATTCGCCATCAACATTCTGATCTTCGCACCGTTTGTCAAGGCATATGACAAGCAGGCGGATGAAGAAGACGCTCTGGAGAACGCATAATGGCCCGCTTTCCGCATGAATTCCTTCTGGGAGGCGCCATCGCTGCCAATCAGTGTGAAGGTGCTTATCTGGAAGACGGAAAAGGACTCTCAGTCGACGATTTCCTGCCGGGAGGAACCACTTCCAGCAGGAAAGCCGGCTTCAAATTTGAACTGAATGCGGATACCTACTATCCGCGCCACAAAGCCATCGATTTCTATCATCGCTATAAGGAAGATATCGCTCTGTTTGGTGAAATGGGCTTCCGCGTCTTGCGGATCTCCATCGCCTGGAGCCGGATCTATCCGAACGGGGATGATGAAGTGCCGAATGAGGCAGGCTTAAAATACTATGATGATGTTATTAACGAAATCAGAAAATACGGTATGGAACCGTTAGTGACCATTTCCCACTTCGAAATGCCTCTGGCTTTAATTGAGAAGTACAACGGCTGGACCAGCAAGAAGATGATCAATGTCTTCCTGAAGTATGCGAAAACACTGTTCGAGCGCTATGGTGACAGAGTGAAATACTGGGTCGTCTTTAACGAAATCAATGCCGGTGTCAATGACATCAAAGGCACACACGAATACGCAATCCATACGGGCATTCACTTCCATGAAGGAGATAACCGGGCACAGCTGGTCTATCAGGCCATGCACAATCAGTTTGTGGCCTGTGCGAAAACAGTGCAGCTTGCCCATGAGATGATTCAGGATGTCATGGTGGGCGGCATGGTCGCCTTCATTCCAAGATATCCGCGTACCTGCGATCCGGAAGATGTCATGAAGACGTTCACGGATAACCGCATGAAAGGTGTCTTCTGTTTGGATGTCATGGCCAAAGGCGAATATCCGTACTACATGGAACAGGAGTTCAAAAAGAAAGGTGTTGTACTGGACAGAAGCGAAGAAGAACTTCGCATCATGAAGGAATACACCATCGACTATGTGGCATTCAGCTACTATATGACGCTGACGGATTCGGCGCATCCGGAAAAATACGACAAAGCAGACGGAAATGTTTTCTCCGGTTTACGGAATCCGTATCTGGAATACAGCCCGTTCGGCTGGAGCGTGGATCCGCTAGGTATCCGTTATTCCTGTAACTGGCTCTATGATCGCTACAATAAGCCGCTCTTTATCGTTGAGAATGGATACGGCGACTATGACGAAGTAGTCAATGGTGAGATCAATGATGACACCAGAATCCAGTATCTGAATGATCATCTGCGTGAAGTCAGCAATGCCCTTCAGGACGGTGTCTGTATCCTGGGCTATTGCGAATGGGGTCCGATCGATATCGTCTCAGCAGGTACGGGAGATATGGAAAAACGTTACGGCTTCATTCATGTTGATTTGAACAACAAGGGTGAAGGAACTCTGAAGCGTACAAAGAAAAAGAGTTTTGAATGGTATAAGGAAGTCATTGCGACTGACGGTGACTCTCTGAAATAACAAAACGGAAAGGGGAAGCTATGAAATATCTGGCATTTGATTTCGGCGGCACCTTCGTGAAGGCAGCCGTGATCGAAGGGGAAGAGATTCTTCTCAAGTGGAAAGATCAGGCTCCTCTGAAATCGAAAGAAGTCTTTCACGATTATATTGCCGCAAAGTATGAAGCGTATGCGGATGGTGTCGATGGGATTGCGATTTCCATGCCGGGAATCATTGACCCCGTTACGGGATATGCTTACCGTGCCGGCTCCTATAAGAAACTGGCGGAGACCAATATCTATGAACTGTTAAGTGATATTCCCTGTAAGGTTGCCGTGGAAAATGACGGGAAGGCCGCAACACTGGCGGAACTTGTCTCCGGCAGACTGAAAGGCGTTCAAAACGGTGCGGTCATCACCATCGGTACCGGACTGGGCGGCGGTATTGTCACAAATGGAAAACTGTTGCGCGGGTCGCACTTCGCAGCCGGAGAAATCACGGGATTCCTTCTGGAGCCGGGAAATTATAGTATGGAAGGCTGCGCAGCGTTAAGCGGCGGCATGACGGGGTTCCTCTTGCATGTCGCACAGGCAAAAGGAATGGACCCCGCGGAATTTGAAGTGTCGGATAACTTTGTTGATAATCCCCAACAGCGCACAAAAAAATACGGCGGAAAAGAAGTGCTGCAGTGGGTGAAGGAAAACGATCCCGTTACTTCCGAGGTCTATCATAAGTGGATTGAGAAGCTCATCATGATCATCCTGAATCTGCAGATTATGCTGGATACGGAGAAAATCCTGATCGGCGGCGGTATTTCACAGAATGAGATGTTCCTGAATGATCTGAAAGCGGAATACCGAAAGGCCGGGGAAAGCCTTTCCATCTACAGAAGATTCTCTGCAACGATAGATTCCTGTCAGTACAGGGAAGATGCCAATCTGCTTGGCGCAATTTACAACTATCAAAGTCTTTATGAATAAGAAAAAGCCTGTCTGTTTTCAAAATCAGACAGGCTTTGATGCATTTTTGAAATTAATCTTCCGGAATGAAGTCAAATGCATCACCAATGCCTGTGCACTTGATGTCCTTGACTGTCAGCTTGCCCATATCCGTTTCTTCATTGAATGTGGCCGGATCGATTTCACCGTCGAAGTACACTTCGTAGGCGAACATGCCGTGGTTCATGTAGAACTTCAGCGGTTCGAATTCATAGCCCTGGATAAACCAGTTCTGATTCACCATGTCCTGGCCGTTCATGCCGATGTATTTGTTGATCTTGTCCTGTGTCGGGATCATTGCCGTCAGGTTGTCAACGCGAGTAAGTGCCAGTGGCGCAACCACGTTCAGCTCCTTGAGGTCACGGTCCGGATCTTCCCAGTCAAGTTTCTCGAGTTCTGCCATGATTTCCGGTGTCATAGCTGCTTCGACGCGGTAGATGATGTTGTTGAGTTCAAAGACATAGAAATATTTCTCGGAGTCATATCCGGCCTGTTTGTATGGCAGAGGGAAGACGTCTCCCAGTGTCTTGGCATCCTTGATGTCCGTGATCGCAGTTCCTTCATATCCGCTGCGCAAATCATAGACAGCAATATATTCCGCATCGGCATCTGCCGTGATGGTGATGGATGTCTCATTCGAGAAGAATTCGCCGTTCTTGGTCCATTTGATGAACTGGTAATCTTCATCCGTCGTTCTCGTGCTCACTTTGACTGTGCTTCCTTTTTCCGTGTTAGTCACAAAGGAAGAGAATGGATACTGATCGTCAAACTGCGGCTCTGAACCGTCCGTGGTCGCGGCGATTTCACCAAGTCCCTGTACATTGACCTGAATCAGAACCGTTTCCGCAACCGGTTCCTGCTGTTCGGGTTCTGTATTGCCGCTTGGTTCTTCCGGCTGTTTCTGAGAGCATCCGGCAACCAGAGTGATTAACATCATTAATGTTGTTAATAATAAAATAGTTTTTTTCATAATAACTACCTCCGTGAATCATTTTACTATAAAAGTCCGCGCTTTCCAAATTTTATCAGAGAGGGTGACAGAAGAGAACGGTAAGTTACCTCCGTTCTGATTTTTCTTTTTATAAAGGAAGAACAAAGCCTGAGGTACTCTACAACGCAATGAAACGCAGGAAAATCCGGGAATTACATCTGTAATCTATCCGGACAGATTTTTCGCCGCTGTATCTTGAAATAATAAAATGACACATGTAATATGAGGTTAGAATGGCCGGTATGGGCTGCAGGCCGATGCAGAAGAAAAGATAATAATGCAGGAAAGCGCAGGCGGTAGGAAGACCGGCAGAAGAAAAGGAGTACAAAAAACCATGATTTTTAAGGCAATCAAATTCTATGAAAAAGGCTTTTATGCACAGGGCTTTGCCTTTGGCGGAGAAGAGGGCGCACAGCATTTTGACAATAACGTGAAATACCGCGGCTCTCTTCAGAATTATCTGATTGATACGGGAGAAGATGTGATTCTGGTGGATACCGGATTACCGAAAGAAAGCCCGAGTGCCGTCTGGGACGGAAAACAGCCAACGTATATCGGCAGATGGATTGAAGACTATGTGTCCGCTTTAAAACGGGCAGGATATGAACCTTCCCAGGTGACGAAGATCATCCTGACGCATAAGCACAATGACCACTCCGGAGAAATCAGAAGTTTCCCGAATGCGAAGGTTTACATCAACCGCATTGAATTTGAGACAGACGAGATCAAGGCGCTGAAAGACCATCCGGGTCTGATTCCGGTCGATTTCACGGACGGTCCGTACTATAACTTCAAGAGAAGCCAGATCATTGCGCCGGGCGTACGCATGTTACCGGCACCGGGACACACATTTGGCAACAGCATCATTGTTGCGGAAGACGGCGGTTTATTCTACATGTTCCACGGGGACATCACTTATGTGGACGAAGCCATGTATGCGGATAAGCTGTCCGTCGTTTACGATGATATTCATATGGCCAGAAGCACACAGAATACGATCCGCGAATTCATCCGCAACCATCCGACGGTATACTGCGGAACGCACACACCACAGGGATATGAGAATCTGGAAGCGAAGAAAGTCATGGATCTGGATCATCCTGCGGAAACCATCCGCCCGTCCGATGACTATTTCGTACTGGATGAAGGAACAGGCAAATACATCTGCTCCATCTGCGGATATGTCTATGATCCGGCGGAACACGACGGTGTCGCATTTGAGGATCTTCCGGAAGACTGGAGATGCCCGCGCTGCAGACAGGGAAAAGATAAATTTAATAAAGCTTAATCTATTCCAAACAAGAACAGAAAAGCCCGGAGCGATATGCTACGGGCTTTATTCTATTTTCTGGTGACGTTTTCGCCGTAGATGGTTTTCCAGTCATTCTTCATGGAGATCGGAACCCAGTCGAATTCATTGCAGAGTTGCTGCATCTTTTCGGCTTTGGATTCATTTCCGTTTTCTCTTACCGTATCGTCGCAACATAACATGAAGGCTAAGCTGCGGTACTTATTGTTGGAGGTGACAAATTCCGCCATGGAACTATCTCCCGTGGAGTTTCCGAAGGAGAGAATTGGCTGCTGGCCGATTTCCTGCATGATGACGGATACCTTGTTCATCTTGAGGTTCTTAATAATGAAGTTCCCTCCCAGAATGAGCACATCGTCATCATCAAAAACATAGGTTAAGCCGTCTTCGTCTTTCTGGTCTCTGGCCGTAATCGTTTCATCGCTTCCGATAATCTGGCGGTTCGGAACATTCATGTTTCCTTCCACAATGCCTCTTACGATTAAGCGGTCCGTGCCGCTGACGATGTAGACCGTGAAGTCATTTTCCTGTAAATAATCCACCAGTTCCAGCATCGGTTTGTAGAAGGCTTCACCGTTTTTCATGCTGTTGTAGCCTGGTGCGTCCATCTTCTTGAATTCCTGAATATAGGCATTGAATTCATCGACCGTCTTTCCTTTGAAGGCGGAAGCGACGCCTTTTCCGTGATCGACTTCCAGTCCCGAGGCACTGACACCCGTATCCATCATGATCTGAATCTTTTCGGCAACTTCCTTTTCAAAGTCGGTGGCTTTGTCCTTATAGGTCGGATCCTGCGTAACGCGGTAGTGGAAGAGACGGTAGTCAAAGTAGACCGGGTCGGTTTCGCAGAAGAGCGTACCGTCCAAGTCAAAGACGGCAATGCGGTCTTCCACCGGGATATAATCCTTACTGTTCTGATCCGTAATGGCACTCATGTATTCGATCAGTTCATTCTTCGCAAGGGCATCGTCCTGCCAGGATTTCATGACGGTTTCCGTCGTGATGTCTGCTGTTTTCTCTTCTGCCGGTGTCTCTTTCTTTGTGATCTTTTGATAGAAGAAGCAGCTTTCCACAAGCAGGAGAATCAGAAGACAGAGAGCTATCCCTTTCCAGATATTTCTGCTGTTATTTTCCATTGGTATATTTCCTCCGAAGCAATATCATTTCCGATGATATTGCTTTAGGTATTTTAGCATAATTCAAACGGTGAAAAAATATGCAGAAACGGCAGATAGGCAAAGATAATTGCGGAGGGTTTCTATAGTATAATGAGGGAAAGAATACTGTTAAATGAGGAAAACAATTATGTCAAAAGCAGGCGTATTACTATGGCGACACATCTTTGAAAGCGGAGATGCCAAGCGGATTGCCAAACAACATCCCGATATCTCCATGCTGGAACTTTTGAAGGATATCCCGTATGATGATGACGGTGATCAGGGGCATCTGTTTGATATCTACAAAAGAAAAGACGGCTCGAAAGACGATCCGGTCATGATCAATATCCACGGGGGCGGCTTGTTTGCGTCCTATAAGGAAGTCAACAGACATTTCAACTATGAAATTGCCAAGATGGGCTATACGGTGGTAAGCCTTTCCTATCGCAGAGTACCGGAGACGGACTTATGGCATCAGGTGGACGACATCATGAAGGCACTGCGCTACATCAAGGCGCATGCGGAAGAGCTCGGCATCAACTTAGAGAAACTCTATCTGTCCGGGGACTCGGCAGGCGCATTACTGACCTTCTTTGCGCTCGCACTCAATAACAATGAAAAACTGCAGAAGGAATTCGGCATCGAAGGAAGCTTTCTGGATATTAAAGCCGCAGCCATGATTTCCATCATGCTGGAAACACAGCGGAAAGATATTCTCTTCTCATTGAATAGCGTCATCTGTTCCAAGGAAGATAAAGGCAAAGCCTATGAGAAGTATTTAAGGAAACCTTCCTTAATGTTAGCGGAAGGCAAGCTGCCTCCAATCGTACAGTTTACCAGTATTGAAGATATGATCCGCAAGGATTCCCTGGAGTTTAACAAACTATTGGAAAAATACGGCAATGAGCATGCATTTTATGAGTATGCCAAGGGAACGGAACGCCAGCTCGTTCACGTTTTCAGCGTGATGTATCCGGACTATCCGGAAAGCCGGGAAGTCTATGCGCGTATGGATGCCTTCTTTAAGAAATATCAGGGGGAATAGACATGTATCATAAATATTTTGTCTGGAATATCGACGACGGACTCGAGCAGGATAAAAAAATCATCGAGATCTTAAAGAAATATAACATGGGAGCCACCTTCAATTTAAACTCCGGCTTGTACGGGGAAAAGACCATGGAAGGCAGAATCGGGAATCTCGGCATGAGTGAAGTGCCGCTTGAGCAATTTCAGAACAGCCGTTTCCATCTTCTGCCCCATGCGGAGCACTTCCGCATTTCGGAAGATGAAGTGGTGAAAGTCTATGAAGGCTTTGAGATCGCATCGCACTCTTTAGAACATAAGAACATGAAAAAGTGCGATGAAGCGGAGCTCAGAAGACAGATTCTGGAGGATGTCAGAAATCTGAATGAGAAATTTCATCAGAAGACGGTCGGCTTTGTCTATCCTTACGGTGCCGTCAACGACGCCTGCATTCCGTTATTCAAAGAAGCGGGAATTGAATATGCCAGAGTGGTCGGGAGTGACACTTCCTTCCGCTTCCCGAGCGATCCGTATCACTTGCCGCTGACATGCTGGCATATTAAGAAGAATGCCATGGCACTCATTGATCAGTTTATTGCGGCAACACCAAGGGACGACGACATGTTCTTCCTCATGTTTGCGCACGGCTACGAATTTGACTTCGGCACCAAGGAGAGCAACTGGGTGAAGTTTGAAAAGATCTGTCAGAAAGTATCGGCAGCAGGCGATATCATCTGCTGCTCGACAAAAGACGCCTTTGAAGCGCATAAGAGGAATCAGAAATGAGCAGCTGGACACCGGTATGGCATCAGGCAATGACCCGTATGTTATTTGACGGGAAGATGATTGGGAAAAAGAAAACGGCGGGATTTACGTTTCCCATCTATGCAAGCGGAACGGCAGTGCGCGTCCGCCTAAGCAACCTTTTCGGCAAGGAAGCGGCTGCGATTGGCGCTCTGACATTTGTATATAAACACCAGATTTATGATCTGACTTATCACGGAGAGAAAGCTTTCCGCATTTCGGCAGGAGAGCAGATTCTTACGGATCCGTTCAACATTCATGTTGAAAAAGCCACGGAAGCGGAAATCCGTATCTATTATGAAAACAGCATCATTGACGGTAACATGATCGAAGAAGGAGCCGTGGTGATGAACGGGAATCATACTCATGATGCGCGGCTCATTCAGAAGAAACCAACCATTGCCCAGAAGATCGGCTCCTATAATCCCATTCCGGCGATTGAGCGTATTGAGGTGTTGAGTGAAGAGGAACATGAAGTGATCGTGGCGTTTGGTGACAGCATCACTTCCATGAACCGCTACTGCAAGCCCTTAAACCGCAGACTGTACCGCGAATATGACGGAAAGTATCTGCTGATGAATTCCGGAATCAGCGGAAACTGCCTCTTATATGAGCCGGACAGCTTCTTCGGCATCATGTTCGGGGATAAGGGTGTCACAAGGTTTGCGCGCGACGTACTGGACTTTGAAAAGATTCAAAGCGTGATACTGGCCCTGGGCGTGAATGATGTTTCCTATTATGATGAGAAAACAAAGGACATCATCAATCTGGACAATTATAAGGAGGCAGTTACTAATATCGTTAACGAGCTTCATAAGCGGGGAATCAGAGTCATCATGACAACGATTACTCCAAGAGTGAAGGTAGCCAGAACGATGGGTGTCTTCACCAAGGAGATGGAAGAGCAACGGCTTCTGTTTAACGAGTGGATTCGCTCGGCGGACATCTTCGATGATCTGGTGGATCAGGAAGAAGCCGTACGGGACTACGACGAAGAAGGCATGTTCTTCAAGGAAGGACTGCATCAGGGCGACCATTTGCACCCGAATCATCTGGGCGGCAGCGTAATGGCGGATAACTTTGATTTGAAGAAACTGGTTGGAGAATAGAAAGAAAGGAGATGAGCGCTATGAAGCGGCATCCCTTTTGGATATAATGGAGTCATGAGACAGAAAAAATCGTATTTGTCATCATTCAGCCTTCTTATGACACTTTTGGCTGTTACGGCTTTCGGATATGTTCTTTACCGAACATATGAGGCAGTCCGTTCCCTTGGCGTAGCCTATCAGCAGATCGTAAATGCTGACCTGAGTAACGGAATCAAAGCGGTTTTGAACTATGATGACGGCATCAATGCCTCTCTGGGATTCGGTGCGGAGATCCTTTCCACCGATGCGAATAAGGAAATCTTACTGCAGAGTTTTTTAAGTGAGAGTCTGTTAAAGATCGACCGCTTTATTCTAAGCAGCGGTCTGGTCTATCTTATGATGGTTCACGCTTTACTGGCCTTCCCGCTTTTTCTGCGCTTTGGTGATTTGCGGAAGGGGCACGCTTTGTCTGTCGTTCTCTCCGCATTTGTTCTGTTTGGAATCTATGTAGGCGTTGTGTACGCCGGACACGGCATCAGCCATATGCCGTTTACCATGTTTTCCGTACTTTCCGCTCTTTTGGGTGTCTGCTGTATTGCGGCAGGAGGATGTACACTCGGTTTCCTGCTGGCAGTATTGCCTGTGAAAGTCATTCCGGCAATCGTTGCGGTTCCTCTGATTTATGCGCTCTTCCTTTTCGGAAGCTTGATTGAGGCAAAACTGTACAGTCCGGAAAAAGTGGACAGCTTTGAGTACGTCTATCAGCTGCATCCGGAAATCTTACAGGAAGGATACAGCGGGGAAGCATACTATGACGAAGAGAAAAACGTTATGGTCATTGACGGAGAAGAATTTGCGCCGGAGCTTTTGGAAAATCCAGAGCACTTAAGCGGAATCGGAAGAGCTGGCGGAATTGCCTATGAAGTCATCAATCCGTACAGCGGGATGAGTCTGGCATTAATGGAAAATACGGCAGAAATGTTTGTACCGTCTTTCGCAAAGATCCTGTATCTATTGAAGGCGGTTTTCTGGATGATCCTGTGTGCCGTCTTACCCAAAGAAGAATAAAAAGAAAAGAACCGGCAAAAGCCGGTTTTTAAGTGAGTTCGATGGTTTCCAAATCGGACGGAAGAAAGATGTTTCCGTGATAGTAGCTTTGTGCTCTTTCTCCGTAGATTTCCTTGCGTTGGGATAGATTGCTGTCTTCCGTATGATAGATGATCAGATTCTTCGCCTTGAGAGCTTCCGCATTCTGTGCGGCAGTGCGGACCGTGGCGTGATAGCCGCGATACTCCCCGGAAACGGTAAAAGCTTCATGCATCAGCCATTCCGCCTGATATGCGTATTCCCGCTCGCTTTCATTGTACGGAACATCTCCTAAGCAGCACAGGTGTTTTCCTTCGCTGAGTTCCATCACAAAGCCATACTGAGTCACTTGTGTGGAGTGCGTGTCAAAGAAGGTGACCGGATGTCCGATAATGCTGACGGTCTCATGATGCTGAACCGTTTCAAAGCGGACTCTGCGGCAGATCCGCTCCAATTGCTTCTCATTGAAAAGTTCCTGCATCTGCCTTTGAATCAGCTCTATAACTTCCGTATGGGAGTAGAGTGTGACAAAATAGTCATCCTTACCGACGGAATACTGACGTAAAAGCCAGTAGATCCCCAAAAGGTGATCGATATGTTTGTGCGTGATGAAGATGGCATTCAGGTCGCGGTAAGAGACATTTGCGGCTTTCAGCTGTTTCAGAATACCGTTTCCGCCTCCCGTATCCACAAGAAAAGTTCCATTCTCATCTGAGAGGAGGAAGCAGGTATTATAGCAGTTGGTCACCATGGCGTGACCGGTTCCAAGCATGGTCAGTTTCATTACATTTATTATATCATTCCCTGATTCTGCAGGTAAGTTTGAAGGAAGATGATTGCGGATATGGTACAATACGATACAGGAAGCAATACCGCAAAAAGAGAGAGGTCACAATGGAACTGGTTGTAAAGACGTTTGAAGAATTGAGCAATCGTGAACTGTATGAAATCTTAAAACTCCGCTCAGACGTCTTTGTGGTGGAGCAGAACTGCGTCTATCCGGATATTGACGGAATTGACTATGATGCTTTGCATTTCAACATGAATGTTGAAAACCGGATTGAGGCATATCTCCGCGTCTTTCCGCTCAGTGAAGGTGTTTATCAGATCGGAAGAGTTGTTACAAGGGAGCACGGGAAAGGGTATGGCGGAAAGCTGATGGAATGCAGCCTTCCGGTGATCGAAGAGCGGCTACAGCCGAAGGAAATCGTCATGGAAGCCCAGGTGTATGCCGTCGGATTCTATGAGAAATACGGGTTTGAAATCTGCTCGGAAGAGTTCCTGGAAGACGGCATCCCGCATGTGAAAATGAAGAGATTCAGCAAAAGAGACCGTGTTACCGGCTAAGCAGGTTCACGATCTCTTTTTTATGTTCTTTGGTGTAATCACTCATCTGAAAAACTTCACTGTATCTTCACTATTGCTTCACTATTTTTCCTTATCCTTCTGCTCTGTTTCCTCGCATCCGTGTGTATCTTTTATGCTTTCTTCCAAAGAAAGAAAAGTCACGTGCTATAATTTTTATAAGGAATAAAAGAGGATCATATCATGAAGAAAGCTACCCGTATGTGGATCAGTTTACTGCTGATCGGTTTTATCGGACAGGTTGCCTGGGTCATTGAAAATATGTATTTCAATGTCTTTGTTTACAATACCCTGACAACGGATATCAATGTGATTGCGGCCATGGTGTCCCTGTCGGCCATCACGGCTACCGTAACGACTCTGTTAATGGGAAATCTCAGCGATGCCGTGGGGAAACGCAAGCCGTTTATCTCCATCGGTTATCTCATCTGGGGTATTACGGTCATCGCCTTTTCCTTTTTGAATCTGAATAATGTTGGGAAACTGTTGCCGGGCGTGAATGCGGCCGCGGCAGCGGGCAGTATTGCCGTCTTTCTGGACTGCGTGATGACCTTCTTCGGATCCACGGGAAACGATGCGGCTTTTAACGCGTGGGTAACGGACAATGTGGAAAAGAAAGACAGGACCAAGGTGGAAGGGGTACTGGCGACGTTACCGCTTTTATCGATGTTACTGGTTTTCGGCTTACTGGACGGCTTTACGCAGAAAGGGCAGTGGAGCACCTTCTTCCTGATTATCGGTATTCTGACGTCTCTTGGCGGAATCATCAGCTTTGTGACCTTACCGAAGGAGAAGACGGAAAAGAAAGAAACAACGGATCTTTTCTACGGGTTTAAAAAAGATGTAATCCTGAAGCATAAGAAACTGTACTGGGCTTTTGGAATGTTACTGATCTTCAGCATCTCCACCCAGATCTTCATGCCATATTTAATCATTTATATTCAAACCTACTTAGGCATTACCAACTATGCTCCGATCCTGGGCATTGTCTTACTGGGTGCTTCCATCTTCAGTGTATGGATCGGAAATATTGCCGGCAAGGTAGGAGAAGACCTCTTCTTCACACCTTCCGTGATCCTTCTCTGCGTTGGCTTACTGCTGATGTTTATTGTCCGGAAACCGGTCGGTGTGATTATTGCGGGACTGATCATGATGGGCGGAAACCTGGTGGTGACTTCCTTGGTCAACAGTACGATACGTACGGAAACACCGAAAGAGAAAGCCGGAAACTTCCAGGGTATCCGCATGATCTTCGGAGTCATGTTACCGATGATTATCGGACCGTATATCGGCTCCTTTGTCATTCATAACTCTGCGGCCACCTATATCGATATGGGACAGGTAAAGAATGTCCCGACGCCTTGGATCTTCTTGGCGGCTGCAGTCATTGCGGCATTAACGATTCTGCCTTATAACTCCTACAACAAGGAAAAAGCCAAAGATGCCAAAGTACATGCGGACCTTCTTACCCCCTACGGAGAGAAGCTGGATAAGAATCATGTTCTGAAAGAATACCCGCGTCCGCAGATGCAGCGGGAAAGCTATCTTAACCTCAACGGCGAATGGGACTATGCGATCCGGAAGGAAGGAGAAGCTCTCGGGACATATGACGGGAAGATTCTCGTACCGTTCTCGCCGGAAACGCTCTTGTCCGGTGTGATGAGACAGGTGACACCGGAGGATGTTCTGTATTATCAGAAAGCATTCGCTCTGCCGAAGGACTTCAATGAAGGTCTTGTCTACCTGCATTTCGGTGCGGTGGATCAGATTGCGGAAGTTACGCTCAACGGAACTCTTTTGGGAAGTCATACCGGCGGTTATCTGCCGTTCTCCTTTGAGATCAGTCAGTATCTGAAAGAAGAGAATGTACTGGAAGTAAAGGTAAAAGATTACAGTGATACTTCCTATTACTCGATCGGCAAGCAGAGCTCGCACCGCGGCGGGATCTGGTACACTCCGCAAAGCGGCATCTGGCAGACGGTCTGGCTGGAAAGCACACCGCTCAAACATATCGATTCTCTGCGCTTAACGCCTCTCTTTGATGATGGAAAGATCCGGATTGAAGTAAGAGGAAATGAAGACAATTACCGCTATGAGATTTACGCAAAGGGAAAAAAGATTGCGGAAAGAGAGGGATCCAAAACGGTTGAAATGGAAGTCGGGGAGCTGCATCCGTGGACGCCGGAAGATCCGTTCCTTTATGATCTGAAAGTGTCAGGAGAAAAGGATACGGTTACCTCTTACTTCGGTATGCGGAAGTTCAGCATTGAAAAAGACGCAACAGGACTGCCAAGACTCTGTTTAAACAACAAACCGTACTTCCATAAGGGCGTACTGGATCAGGGATACTATTCCGACGGGCTTTATACGGCCACCAGCGACCAGGCGCTCATAGACGATATTCAGCTTGTGAAGGATATGGGCTTCAATATGATTCGCAAACATATCAAGATCGAACCGCTACGCTGGTATTATCACTGCGACTCTCTTGGAATCTTGGTCTGGCAGGATATGGTCAACGGAGGAACAGCCTATGACTTCGGCGTCATCGGGGCTCTGCCGTTTATCGGTATGACATTAAAGGATAATGATTATAAGAAGTTTGCCAGAGAAAGCGAAGCAGGGCGTCAGATGTACTATGACGAACTGAAACAGACGGTGGAACTATTATACAATACGGTTTCCTTAGCTTTATGGGTGCCGTTTAATGAAGGCTGGGGTCAGTTTGATGCGGTGAAAGCCTACAAGATGTTGAAGGAGATGGATCCGAGCCGAAGCGTGGATCATGCCTCCGGATGGCACGATCAGGGCGTGGGTGATCTTAACAGTAAACATATCTACTTTGCGAAAATCAAATTCAAACAGGATACAAGAGTGTCCGCCTTAACGGAATACGGCGGCTACAGCCGCATTGAAGCGGGACACGTCTATAACAATACCGGCTACGGTTACGCCTTATACGAAGAGGAAGAAGACCTCACGGAAGCCTTTGAAAAGCTGCACAGGGAACAGATTCTGCCGCTCGTGGAAAAAGGCTTAAGCGCCACGGTATATACACAGCTGAGTGACGTGGAGGATGAAGTGAACGGACTTATCACCTATGACAGGAAAAAGGTAAAATATCCGAAAGAACAAATCCGACATATCATGGATCAGATCCATCTGTAAAAAGGAGAAACAGGATGAAAAAGAAACTGGTGTTTTTCGTTGTATTGCTCTTAGGTTTGGCTGTATGCGGCTGCTCAAGAGAAGAGCGGAAGCCGCAGATCATCAATTATGAAATTGAACACGAGCAGGAGTTCGGCGGGGTCTATATCAAGATCACCATCGATGACTTCAACAAGCTGGGATTTGAATACGGAGACAGCGTGAACGTGAAGTTCTCCAACGGCTACGAGCTCAATGACATTCCGTACTATAACGGCTACTATGTCGATGCCGGAGAACCGCTTTTAATCGCCTATCCGGGGTATGCCTATATCAAGGCTGCCATCAACTATGGAGACGACTTATGGGAGAGAGCCCACTTAAAGGGCGGACTGCAGGCAGGCAGAACGCTGTGGCAGGCCTCCGGGCTGGATGAGCATTCCAAGGCCGATGTTGTGTTAAATGAAAAGGGAAAATATAAGGACATTCAGGAAGCACGTGATATTCATTATTCTGATGAGCGCTCCAAGTTTGACAGCGATGTCATCTTTGCGAACTTCCGGGTCATGAACTTCGGGAATTTAAAGGACAACGTCTTCTACCGCTCCGCTTCCCCGTGCGACAATCAGCACAAGCGGGCACCGTATGTGGATGCCCTGATCAAAGAAGCAGGAGTGAACTGCATCATGAACCTGGCGGACAATACGGCCAAGGTGGAAAAATATATGGCAGCGGAAGACTTCAATTCCCCGTACTTTAAGGAACTGTATGAGAGCGGGAAGGTATTGCCGCTGGCACTGAATATGAACTATCTGTCGGAAGAGTTTGCGCAGAAGATTACGGATGGCTTCAGACAGATGAATGAGCTGGATCCGCCGTATCTGATCCACTGCACGGAAGGCAAGGATAGAACCGGCTTTGTGTGCATGTTAGTGGAAATGCTGGCGTCTACTCCGTATCAGACGATTGCCGATGACTACATGGTGACTTATGACAACTACTACAAGATCAATCCAATTCAGGATAAGGCCAAGTACGATGTCATTCTGGAAAAGAACCTGAATGCCATGCTGAAGTTTGTCGTCGGGGATGAGAAGGTGGATTATCAGAATGTCGACCTTGCTCCGTATGCCAAAGCATACCTTTTAAAGGCTGGAATGAGCGAAGAAGAGCTGAATTCCTTTGTAAATAAGATCTGCAAATAGGAAATGTAACACGGCGTGTTACATTTTGAACATGAGGATTTCTTGTGGACACCGTCATTCTTTCTTAAGATGAGGGTGTAGAAAGAAAGGACAGAAACATATGAATGAATTAGGAAATAAAATTGCGACAAAGCGGAAAAATCTGGGAATCACCCAGCAGGAATTTGCGGATGAATTAATGGTGACGCGTCAGACGGTCAGCCGTTGGGAGGCAGGAAGCGTCATGCCGGATATCGACAAGATTCCGGATATCGCGAAGCTTTTGCAGGTCAGCTGCGATTACCTCTTGCAGGATGATATCAAAGAGGATGGTGAAGTTGTGATTCGCGGAGTCTCCCGCTTAATGAAGAACGCTCTGGGAAAGAAAGTGAAACTGACCTTCTTCGACGGAGAAGCGGACGTGGAACTCTACAATACTGCGTGCCGCATTGTGGACTTCGAAGGAAACTGGATGAAGGTGGAAGGGGAAAACAAAAAAGGACAGTTTGAAAAGCTGATTCCGCTCTCTTCCGTCCTCTCACTGGAAATCGTTGAGGAGGAAGCATAATGGAGTATATTGGGTTTGTATTCGGCATTTTCGGCTTAATGGCCTATCTGCAGATCTCCGAATTAAAAGGCAGCATTGCCAATCTGGAGCGCGAACTGACCAAAATGAAAGGCACCTCCTATCATGAGGACCGTACTTCCTTACTGGAAGCCGCAAAAAGCTACATCGGGAAAGAAGTCAGTCTGGATATGAAAGAAGATCAGGAAGATGTGGATATTCTGAATTACGGAAACAGCAAACACGGAAAGAACATCATTCTGGACTGTGATGAAGAGTGGCTTCTTCTGAAAATTGAAAGCGCCAAAGGCGTGAAAACCAAACTGATCCGCATGGAATCCGTGGAACGGATTTCTGTTATCAAAGCATAAAAAATGAGGAGAGATCCTCATTTTTATATGCCGTCACGTTTTATGAACGAATCTTTGGCGATTCCTCACGTTTTATGAACGAATATTTGCTGATTTCTCACGTTTTTCATCTTTTTCCATCTCTGCCATGGCGGCTTCAGGGTATATGATTACAAAACAGGGGAAATCGTTTATAATATTACTGTTATGAAAAAGGAGGGATGGATATGGACAGCAGAAAATTTACCATGAACAGCTTTGTCCTGACGGTAATTCTCTTTTCCGCGATTTTTCTCTTCTTTACGGTAACGGTTTCCGATATGGCGGATACCCATGTCATCAATGAGAACTATCCGCTGGAAGATACCGGCTACTATATCCGCTATACGACGCATATTCCGAGCGGCATCTACGACGGGGAAGGCCAGGGAGCGCATCTGCTTTTAGAAGGCTCCTACGGTCATGACTGGGGTGCCTATGTCGATGGCGATACCCTTTACTGCAATGAATATCACACGACCACACTGGGCTATATGACTACGAATGTGGTGAAGATCAATCTGAAGGACTTCTCCAAGGAAGTTCTGTATGAGGACTGTATGGTGCGCGGAGTGATCGCTTCGGGAGAACTCCTGCTGTATGACAATGTGGTCATGCCGAACTGGTTCCCCAAAAGCAACCCTCTCTGTTTGATGTATGATATTTCCGGCAAGGGAGATCCGCTGGATTCTTTAGAGGCCACGGTGGTGCTCTATGATATTACAGCTGCCAAAGAGGTCTACCGGAAGGATGATACGCTTGCGCAGAGCGACAAGCGGGTGGAATTCTATTTAAGCAAAACGCTTGGAGAGCTCGCATCATGAAGTACCGCATCGGAAATTATGAATTCAGAGGCTATATGCTGTATCTGTATTTTCTGCAGATCGCAGCAATGTTACCGCTCTTATACATCCTGAATGCGACGGGATCAAATATCCTGTATATGAAACGGGGAATCACGGCCATCCTGTATGAAATCGGTACAGCCTGTCTGCCGCGTATTCTGACCTATGGTCTTTCCTGGCTTTACCGCTTCAGCATGAGCGAGGTTGCCCTGTACTTCGGCTTTGCGTTCTTCGCACTGATCTACGGAATCCTGGTAACCCAGCTTGTGAAAAAGGGAAACGGCATCCTGAAAGCTGCGGCAGTGCTGGTCGGGATTGATCTGGTGCTGAGGCTATTGCCACTGCATTTCAATAAGGTCTTCCCGCTGTATCTGACGCTGATCGGACTATTGGTAAGAGGCGTGAGCCTGTTCCTCTTGGTACGGGAGATCAAAGAAGAGAAGACAACAAAAGAGTAGAGAATTGAAATCTCTACTCTTTTTTCGTTTATTGTTTTCTGATTTTAGAGGGATTCTCTTCCGGCTTCGTTTAAGTCAACATCGCTGGTTTCTCTCAGATGTTTCTTCACATAGAAGATTGCCAGTAACATGAACGGTACGAAGAAGGCCAGCTGCAGTAAGCCGATGTTTCTGGATCCGATGCTGGAATAGAGAACACCGATGACGATCGTTAAGACCATGTTGCTTAAGGCAGTGTACTGTAATAAGCCGACGACCGTGGCACGCATTTCCGTCGGAACGGATTCAGCCGGGACAACGATGTAAAGCAGGTCAGAGAATGACCATAAGCCGCCGTACATCAAGCCGTTGGATAAGGCTAAAAGGATCGGGGAGGCGCCAGCTCTTGCCAAGAAGACGAAGGCAACCTGACCGACGAGAGCCAGACATCCGAAGAGGATACCGGATTTCTTACGGCCGAGCCAGTCTGTTAAGAATCCGCTGAAGAAAGCGAAGACGGCATAGACGACAGGTTCCATCACGTAGAAGATGTTCATGTTTGCATCGCTCTGTCCATAGGCCAGCATCGTTTCCGCCGCATAACCCGTTAAGGCAACCGCGCACATGAATAAGAGGTCGATTAAGATCAGGTTACGGACCTGATGGTCATGGAACATGAAGTGGATGGCTTCCTTGAAGCCGCCCTTGACTGTCTTTTCCTGCGGGACTTCTTCTTCAAGCTTCTGCAGTTCTTCGTCGTTCTGCTCCAGGTAGTCAATTCTCTGCTGTAAAAAGACCGGAGTTTCCTTTAAGAGGAACATGCTCAGAACACCAACCGCAATGGCGATGACAACCGGTACCAGGAACACCAGTCTCCATGTTGTGACATCTGCCGGATTGTAGAAGATGGAACGGAGTACACCGATGAGGGAGACGCTTAAAAGTGCGATACCCTTGGTGACGGAGCAGTAAGTTGCCCGGCGTTCTTTCGGGGCAACTTCCATGATATAGATAACCTGGATGTCGTTTGGTGTGAAGAAACCGAAGACGACAGTACCGATGATATAAGCCATGTAGTTCGGTGCGACCATGCAGATCAGCATGCCGATACCCATACCTAGGACGTTGACAACAAGTAACGGTTTTCTGCCGTATTTATCCGAGAGGGATTTGTACAGCGGCAGTAACATTGTGATGATGTAGGTCGGGATCGTGGCGATGGCCATCTTGGAAATGGCATCCGCATACTGCTGGGAAGAAGCATCCTGATTCGGGATCTTGAATAAATCGTAGATCATGTAAGGACGCATCAGGTTGATGTTGGAAGTGATCTCGTCAACACAGTAGATAACCGTGATGATGATCATGATCAGAAAGAGGTTTTTCAGAAAGGCGTTGCTCTTTCTGAGTTTTTCCTTCAGAGAATCCAGCTGCTGTTTTTTCTGAAGGGTGGAATCCTGTTTGTTCGACATAAAAAAATTTTCTCCTGCTGTTTGTCCATCGATTGTACGGACAGAATAAATATCTATTTTTATTATATCCAATTCATGTTTGAAATAACAAGTGAAAAGAAAAAGAGAGTCACGGCTTTTACGTGACTCTCTGTTGTTTATAACCAGCTTCCCGTCTTCTTGGTGTAGAAGTATTTGTAGATCTGGATGATCGTCGCATAGAGGACTAGGAGTGCCGCAATCCATAAGAGGTAATTCAGCGGCAGACGCGACAGGTCAAAGATCGTGGCGATATCCGTGAAGCAGACTAAGATCGTTGTCAGAACGATGAGTACCGTTGAAAGGATCAGCTGTTTGCTTGGAGAGCTGTCCTTGAACGGTGTCTTGTTCGTGCGGATCATGTGAATGATCATCGTCTGCGAAATAATACCGAAGGCAAACCAGCCGGTCTGGAAATACGTGGCTTTCTCCATCGTATTAAAGCCCATGAAGTGCCAGAGTATGAAGAAGCAGCAGATATCCAGAATCGTGGAGAAGAGTCCGAAGATCACCATGAAACGGCGGATGCCCTTGGTGTTCCAGGCTTTCGGTTTCTGAATGAAGTCCTCATCCACATTGTCAAACGGCATACCCGTCTGAGCCAGGTCGTTCAGGATATTCTGAATCAGAATATGGATCGGCTTCAGCGGAAGGAAAGGCAGGAAGAGGCTCGCAATGATGACTGAGATGATGTTACCGAAGTTACCGCTGGTAGCCATATTGATGTATTTGAGAACGTTGGTGAAGGTCTTTCTGCCGTTGATGACACCCTGCTCCAGTACGTTCAGATCCTTTTCCAGAAGGATGATGTCGGCGGTTTCTTTCGCAATGTCAACAGCCGTATCGACCGAGATGGAAACGTCTGCCTGCTTTAGGGCCGGGGAGTCGTTGATACCGTCACCCATATAGCCGACCGTCTTGCCCATCTCCTGATAGAGGCGGACGATACGCTGCTTCTGTAATGGGGAAAGCTTGGCGTAGAGGTGCGTATCGAGGATGCGCTCTTTCAGTTCGGCATCCTTCATTCCTTCGACGTCCTTGCCGCTGAGGTAGTTGTTGACCATGATACCGACTTTCTCACAGACGTGCAGTGCCACACCTTCCGAGTCACCGGTCAAGACCACCGTGTCAATGCCGTGTTTCTTAAGGGCAACAATTGCCTGGGCGGCACTTTCCTTCGGCGGGTCGAGGAATCCGATGAAGCCCAATAGGACCATGTCACTCTCATCGCCGACATTGAAGGCACCGGCTTCTCTTACGTTGTTTTTCTGGGCAACGGAGAGGATACGGAGGCCTTCTTTGTTGTATTTCTCGTAGACTTCATAGGCTTCCTTACGCCGCTCATCATTCATCTCCAGGACCTGTCCGTCTTTTTCGATGTAGGAGCAGATGGCGAGCATCTCATCCACCGCACCTTTGGTGATCAGCTGGCGCTTGCCGTTATCATCCTTTAAAACAACGCTCATTCTCCGGCGGGAGAAGTCAAACGGGATCTCATCCTCGCGGATGTACTTTTCTTTTAAGACCCCCATGCGCTCCTTTTCCGCCCGGTTGATGATGGCGATGTCAATCAGGTTTTTAAGTCCTGTCTGATAGTAGCTGTTGAGAAAGGCATGGCGTAAGACACGGGTGTCTTCCTTGCCCGTGACGTCCATATAGCGCTCTAAGATGATCTCATCTTCCGTCAGCGTTCCGGTTTTGTCCGTGCAGAGGATATCCATCTGGCCGAAGGTCTGGATGGCGCTCATCTTTTTGACGATGGTCTTTTTCTTACTCATCTCGATGGCGCCGGCAGCCATGGTTGTCGTCATGATGACCGGCAGCATCTCCGGTGTGATACCGACGGCAATGGTGATGGCGAAGATGATGGATTCCCATGTACCTTTGCCGGTAAAGAGGTTAATGGCTAAAATGATCGGCAACATGATGAGAATGAAGCGGATGAGAAGGGAAGAGATGTCATCGATGCCCTTTTCAAAACTGTTTTTCTCATTGATGGCGGAAAGGGATTTCGCCATGTTTCCGAAGTAAGTCTCATTTCCGATGCTTAAGACCACTGCCTTGGCGCTGCCGGAAACGATGTTGGTTCCCATGAAGCCGACATTCGGGATCTCCGTGATCGGCTCAATGCCCTTGCAGGATGTGAATTTCTCCACGGGATTGCTTTCACCGGTGAGGGCAGCCTGGTCGACGAAGAGGTCCTTTGTCTCAAAGAAACGGACGTCGGCAGGAATCATGTCCCCGCTGGAGAATTTGATGATATCTCCCGGCAGGATGTTTTCCGCTTCGACCTGCTGTAAAACCTCATCCCGGTAGACGTCGAGTTTGTTGGTGATCATCTTCCTTAATTTCTTCGCCGCATTGTCCGACTTGATGGACTGGAAGAGCGAGATGGCGGAAGAGATCAGAATGGTGGAGGAAATCAGAATGAAGGTAGCGTAATCCTTTTTGGAAGGAAGGATGATATCCGTAAAGAACGTAATGATCGCCACCACGATCAGAACAATATTAAAGGGATTGATCAGCGCTTCCAGAATCTGTTTGTAGATGGTATTCTCGTTTCCGGTATCGATCCGGTTTTCTCCGTACTCATCGACAAGATCATCGATGTCGACAACGCTGATGCCTGCTAAGGACGTGTTGTACTTACGGAAGAGTTCTTCGATCGGCAGAAGGCTTCCGACTCTTAAATTCGCTTCGACGAGCTTCTGCTTCTCTTCAATCAGGTTGACTTTCTTTTTGGTCTTTTTCTTATCCATTGGTTGAATCTCCTTTCGTTGTTTCAGCGAAATTCGGACAAGCAAAAAACACGATTTTTCAATCGCTGATCACTCTACATGTTGGATGATAAAAAACTAGTTGATCCTGACAGGTAAAGTCCCATCAAAGACTGAAATATTCTGCTTTTTCCTGTGTCGCTTACTGTCATCGCTTTGCATGAAACTTCACCTCTTTTCAGGCCCATTATAGACACACTTTTTTACAAAAAACAAGCAAAATCGGCACGATTCTCTGTATCTTTCGACACTTTTTTAGGATAATAGGGATAGAAGAAAAATGGAGTTTCAATGTATGAAAAATGTCTTGATCATCGGAGCCAACGGCTATATTTCCTCGTTTCTGACTTCCCTCTTACTGCAGGAGAAAAACGTGAAACTGTACTGCCTGCAGCGGAGGAACAAGCCGGAGGATTACAACGAAGGTGCAGAGGTATTTCTGGCGGATGTGCGTAGTGAAGAGGAGAAGGTGAAGGAGTGGCTGAGCGACAAGTATTTTGACAGCGTGATTGATTTCACCATCTACCGCAAAGAGGATGCAGAGAGCAGCGTCCGCCTCTTCAAAGGAAAAACAGCGCAGTTCATCTTTATTTCCACGGTCGTGGTACAGAATCACAGTCTTAACTGTTATATGGATGAGAGCGTTCCTTACGGCAATCCGTATTCCCATTACGGCAGATATAAGGAAGAGTGCGAACATTATTTCCTGGATGAGTACCAAAACGGCTTCCCGATCACCATCGTCCGCCCGAGCCAGACGTACAGCAAGGATAAGATCCCGCTTTCCATCAAAGGGAAAAACTGCTGGAGCGTGATCAGCCGCATGTTGAAAGGGAAGGAAGTCATTCTGCACGGTGACGGACAGAGCGTCTGGACCAATACGCATGCGCTGGACTTTGCCCATCTGATTTCCCCGCTTGTTGGTAGTCCGGCAACCATCGGAGAAATCTATCAGGTCATGAACCCGGAGTTTGTCACGTGGGATATGATGTATGCCTCGCTAGCGGAAGTGCTGGGCGTGGAATACAAGCCGGTCTATATCAGCACGTATCTCTTAGACGCAAGCACAAAGTATTACTGGCGTGAGACGATTCACGGGGACAAGCATTTCTCATGCATCTACAATACCGCCAAGCTCAAAGCACTGAACCCCGATTACAAATGCCAGATCTCCATTAAGGAAGGGTACCGGCTGTATATGGAATACATGAAAGCCCACCCGGAAAAACAGGTGGAGGATCCGGAGTTTGACGCATGGTGCGATTCTGTGATCGATGCCTATCATAAGCTGAGTGAAGAATTCAAACAGGTCGTGTAAACAGAAGAAAAGGAAGGCGCATATCAGAAACCGTCTTCCTTTTCTTACGGGAGATAATACTTGTAACCTTCAGGGGAAAGTTTCATCTGAGTTTCACTCAGAAATCTTGAGTCCATCCGGTTATTCTTTATAATATAAATATCAGACATTTGTTGAATAAAATCAATCCGCAGAATATGCGTTATGTGACATATACAACGGAATGATATAAGTGTTGAAAGGAATATTCCGATGGAAGATCTGAGAGTATACAAGACAAAGAAATCAATCCGAGAAACCTTTTTAAATATCCGTCGCGTAAAGCCGCTGGAAAAGATCAAGGTCAATGAGATCTGCGAGCAGGCCATGATCAACCGGGCTACCTTCTACCGCTATTATCAGGATGTTTTTGATCTGAATGAAAAGCTCGAACAGCAGGCATTGCTGCAGCTATTGGAAAACTTTGACGCCAGGGGAGAGCTGCTGTCGGATACGGAACGCTTCCTCAGGGAGTTTCCGAAGGCGATGGAAAAGTCACGGGAGATTCTGGATGTGCTTTACCATGACCGTCTGGAGGAACTGTTCTACCGGCTGGAAGACTACATGTTGAAAACATATACGAAAGCGGAAGACGACGTGGAGAAGAAACTGCTTGTTTCCTTCATCATCCGCGGAGTCATGTATTCCTTAAAGGATATCCCGCTGGATGAGGAGATGCAGAGTGACCTTTATGCCTCCTGCATCGTAAAATACATTGCGGCACTCAAGCCGCTCTTGGAGGAGTAGGAATGAAGGAGTGGATCCTTCCCTGCGGGATTTTTCTTGTTGCCGTGCTGCTTTTCCTCTTATTACGGAAAAGGGAGACCGGTTTCCGTATTCCAAAAAGCGGTGAAATGACGGGTACAGTCATCGGAGTCAGCCGGGGACTGAAGCGGGAAAATGAAGAGAAAAATACGTATCATCTGATCGTGGAAGTCACGGATGAAAAAGGCCACACGGAACGTCTGAGTTCCAAAGAACTGGACTTCTATCCGGGAAATGATCTGAAAGGAAAAAAAGTGACAGTCCGCTTTCCGAACCGTCAGCTGAATGATTATGAAATGGAGATCGAGCGGATTCTCTAAAGCCCCTGTTCTTTGACAAAGGCGTAGAAATCCTGCTCTTTTTCTTTATCCTCACTCCGTATTGTGCCAACCGGGTGGGCGTAGATGATGCATTCCTCTTCGCCATCCAGTCCGAAGGCTTTGTTGGCAATGGTGTCATTCACCGCCCCGATGGCGCATCCGCCCAGAGAGACGGAAGTGGAGGCGAGGTAGAGGTTTTCCGTGATGTGTCCCGCATCGATCAAGAGCACGCGGTGGGCATAGATGCCGTAGCGCCACTCGGCGCGGTAATAGACAGCACTGATGTAGAAAACCGCATTGGCTTTCGCTGCCCAGGCCTGCTGCTGCAATGAATCTGAGATGAATTCTTTCGGATTCTCTTCTTCCTTTAAAAGCTCGATCATATGGCTCTGCGGCAGATAGTGATAGTAGCCGTTCGGAACGCCTTCCACGTTCTGCAGGGTCAAATAGACTTCAAACTCGTGACGGGCTCCGCCGCAGGGGACCGTGCGCAGGGTGGCGTAGGCCTTGCCGCGGATCTCCTTGATGCCCTGAGAGCACCATAATAAGTAGGAGAGCTCCCGCAGACTCATTGTTTCTTCCGTATAGACGCGGTGCGAGGCGCGGGTATTGATGACATTCAGAAAGTCATTATTGATTTTTAAGGCTTCAAAGTCCGTGGGGAGCGCGTAACGCTTTCCTCCCATGGCTTCTTTGACAAGCGGCGGCTGTTTCCGCTTGAGTTCCTGGTCCGTAAAATAGGTCTCATCATTGTATTCTTCACTGTAGGAGGGTTTCGTGAAGGCACGCCCTCTTTCGATCAGTTCCCTGATTTTTTTCTCTTCCATAAACGTGTTCCCCTTTTTCCTTATTATAAGCGGAGAAGGGCAGTGAATCCATCCGGAAGCATGTTATAATAGTACAAACGGGAAGGAAGATCATGCGTTATTATATTTCCGATCTGCATTTTTATCACCGGGGCATCAAGGACATGGACCAGCGCGAGTTTGCGACGGTTTTTGAGATGCATGAATACATGATCAAGAAATGGAACGCCAAGGTCCGCAAGAACGATGAAGTCTTTATCCTGGGAGATCTCTCGTTTGGCAATGGCGTTGAGACTTGGGACATCATGACGAAGCTGAACGGAAAGCTGACGCTCATTGAAGGAAACCATGACGGCAGATTTCTGGATGACAAGGAATTTGTGGATAACTTTGAAAATGTGATCTACTACGATGAGAAGCGGGATGACGGAAGAAGGGTGATCCTCTCTCATTATCCGATGCCGTTTTACAATCATCAGTTCAAGCGCAACAATGAGGATGAGCTGAAGACGTACATGTTATACGGGCACGTGCACAACACGTTTGATGAATACCTGATGAACCGCATGATCAATGAGATGAAGACCCTGAAGCGGGAAGCGGTCGGCGGGGGAGCGGAAACAACCCCGGCACAGCTGATCAACGTCTTCTGCGTCTATTCGGATTATGAACCGCTCACCCTGGATGAGTGGATTGCCCTGGATGCCAGACGCAGAGCCTGGATCAATGAGGAAGAGCAGAAAAAGGGCGGCTTACTGACGTATGAGGACTGGAAAGCGATGAATACCGTGATGTTACAGAAAGCAAAGGAAGGCTGGAAATGAGAGGCGTCAGGTCTTTCATGCGGCAAAGAAAAGAATAAAAAGATGTTTTTGGCCGGAGAAAATCCGGCTTTTGAATACAACAAAGGGGAAAGGAGAAAAGGATGCATTATTTCGGAAGATTTTATCTGGATCAGGAAAAGGATATTCTGGTCAATCTGTATCAGGATCATGACACCCTTTACTACATTTTACGGACACCGAACCACCACAGCGGGAATCTGATCCGCAATCTGGCGAAGCTGTGCAGTCTGGAACTGAGTAGGGATGATAACGGTTTATGGATCATTGAAGGCATCATTCCGTGCTATATCGATGCGAATAACGAGCGGATCTACATCTTCCGTCTGGGCAACACCAAGGTAGCCAACATCTTCCCGGACGGGCGCATTGAAATGAAGGCCAGCATTCCTTCCATTTCCAAGACGCTGATGTCGCAGACCAAGGACTATAAGCTGGGTATCGAGAAGACGATCATCAAGACCTATATTCTGGAAGAGAACAAGTTCCGCACGGATCTGCATACCCACATGAATGCCATCCTCTCCGCGGACACCTTGATCGCGCTGGGGATCTATCATCAGATACGCTACCCGCTCTACTACATCAAGAAGCTCGAGCTGCGCTTAAGCAAGGCACAGGAGGCGAAGCTTTTGAAACGGAGAGAGACAGCGGAGAAAACCGTAGATACCACGGGCTTATTCGGAAAGTACAAAGAGCGCAGAATCGATGATAATACCTGGATCAATTTTGCGGATCTCATTCTGAACAATCCGGAAAACAACGCCTATAACATTCCGAAGATCCGCGCCTCCCTGACGGTCTTAAAGGACGGGCAGGCGGTCTTTACCAATCTGGAAAAAGTCTATTTATACCGCTATGTCTTTACCAAGGGAACGCCAACGGATCAGCGGATCCCGCTGCATCCGGTTGCGGCGATCCAGGATAAGGAGATTGAGGCAGCCCTGAAGCAGATGATTGCGGATCATAAAAACCCTCTCTATCAGAACAACACGCTCTTTCAGGACAAGCTGCTCTGGATTGGCCGTACCTATCAGCGTCAGGGCATCCGCTATGTGGAGATCTCTGACACGACCTTAGTGAAAAAGGGAGCGGCCTTTGCGATGCTGGAAGCAGTGCATGAGATTCTGCCGAAAGTGAAAAAGGAGACAGGCGTCACGATCCGTTTTCTGGCAGCCATGCGGCGCATCCCGCTGACACTTGTCAAGGACCGCATTGAAGAGGTCAACTATCTGGCGGACAATCTGGCGGTACTAAACGCGGTGGCGGAAGATCCCTATGTTGCCGGATGCGACTTTGTCGGTGAGGAGATCAACTCGATTCTGGATCTGCGCAAGGCCATTGAGGAAGTGGTCAGAATTGCCAGACGGATCCCGTCGTTTGTGATACGGATCCATGCCGGGGAAAATGACAGCTTGACGGACAACGTTGCCAACTCGATCCTCTGCGTGAAGGAAGCGCTGGAGGAAGGACAGAAGATGCCGCAGATGCGCATCGGGCACGGTCTCTATACCGCCAATCTGAACAGTGTCAAAGGCAGGGAGCTCATCCGCAGCATCCGTGAGAACAACGTCATCCTGGAGTTCCAGATCACTTCCAACGTGCGTCTGAATAACCTGAATTCCCTGTCGAAACATCCTCTGAAAAAGTATCTTTCCTACGGTCTGGACTGCGTGCAGGGGTCTGACGGCGCGGCCATCTACGGAACATCCAATATCGATGAGCAGCTTTCATTGGAGAAACTATTGGATCTCAAAGGAGAGGATCTGAAGAAGATGAAGGCAGTGGAAGAGCGCATCATGAAAGAGGCACTGCTCTCTTTGGAGGAAAAGAGTAATCTTCTGGAAGTGCGCCTTCAGCGCATGACGCTGACGGAATATTATTCAAAGAAACTGGAAGAAAACACAAAGGGAAAGGAAATCTCGCTCTTACCGCCGAACAAGGAATACGCAATCGATGCCCTGAAGGGAATGATTGCGCCGATGCCGTGGGATAAGATCCCCATCGTTCTGGCCGGAGGAAGCTTCAACAGCGATGAGCGCGTCACGCGCTTAAGTGATGACGGAAAACGGGTGGTGGATCATCTGCTTCAGTTCTGCGATCCCGCACGTGTGTTCTTTGTGATCGGGCATAAACTGCAGGGATATGAAAAGTATCTTGTACAAAATAATATAAAGGGGTTTGAGATCTTTGCGGTCGTACCGAGCCTGCTTGAGAAGAAAGAGGTGCGAAGGATCCGCAATTCCGCACTTAACGTATGCATCTCACCGGAAATCGTAGGCATGGGCATCTACAAGAGCTTCAACTATGAGATCTTTGAGCGCCGGGATTCCTACGTCTTCCTCTTTGACGGCAATGCGGCGGCAGCGAATCTCTTACAGGAAGCACGCAACGGCAAGGGGAAAGCCCGCATCTTCGTTTCGCAGAGCTGTGCAGCTTTAAAGAACAAGGCCGGCTCACTTATGGGATATGTGAATCTCTTTAAGGATGAGAAGGATGTGGAAGGCAAACTGGTATTTGAGGGAATGCGCTCCACCTTCCTCGGCTGATGAAATCATACCTGGAAAGATAAAAAGAAACAGCTTCGGCTGTATCTTTTGATTTAGCGGGATAATTTCTGCTTCTGCTGTCTGGCGACGATCTTCATGAGCAGTGGCATTGGGATGATGTGCTGCAATGTCAGAAGAAGGCGCATCGGCAGCGTCGGGACGATGATGGTCTTTTTCTTTTCCATACCCCTGAGACACTCGTCCACGCACGTTTCCACACTGATTCCCTTCAGCGCAAAGATGACATCGGCATTGTCATTGAATTCGGTGTCCACCGGACCCGGACAGAGAGCCGCCACATAGAGCGGGGAGTTCTGCTCTTTCAGCTCCACGGCCACACCCCGGGTGAGCGAGACCATGTAGGCTTTCGATGCATAATAAGTGGCCATATAGGGGCCGCCCGGAAGAATACCGGCGCTTGAGGCAACGTTCAATACCGTTCCCTTTCCCTGCTTCTGCATCTTCTGTAACATCAGCTTCATTAAGAGGTGCATGGCGATATCGTTGACTTTGATCATGGAAATTTCTTTTTCGGTGCTTGTTTCCAGAAAGTTTCCGGTGGTTCCGAAGCCGGCGTTATTGATGAAGATATCGATGGTTTCCTTGTCAAAATGATTTAAGAGGGCAATGCAGTCTTCCTCTTTGGAAAGATCGCATACATAGTATTCCACTTCCGTATTCAGGGAGTTCTGCAGTTCCTTCAGACGTTCCTCCCGTCTTCCGCTTAATAGAAGGCGGTATCCCAGCGCGGCATAGCGCTTCGCAAATTCACGTCCGATGCCGGAAGTGGCGCCGGTGATCAGTACGGTTTTACTCATAAAAGTCTCCTCCGTTCTCTCTTATTATAGCGCAAAGTGTTTGACAGAGAGAAACAGCGGGAATACAATAAATAGGGTAGGGGGGTATCCCTCTACGGAAACGAGGTGTTTGAAATGGAACAGTATCTGGTGAGTGGCATGAGCTGTGCGGCATGCCAGAACCGAGTGGAAAAGGCAGTTTCCGCCGTACCGGGAGTGACCTCCTGCTCCGTTTCGCTGTTGACCAACTCCATGGGCGTGGAAGGAACGGCGAAGGAAGCGGATATCATTCAGGCAGTGGAGAATGCCGGATATGGCGCGAAAAAGAAAGGCGCAAAAGCGGAAGAGAGAAGGAACGTGATTGAAGAGCAGGAAGAAGCTCTGAAGGATCATGAGACACCGCTTTTGAGGAAGCGGTTATTCACATCGGTCGGATTCCTTCTGGTGCTGATGTATCTTTCGATGGGACATCATATGTGGAACTTCCCGGTTCCATCCTTCCTGGAAAACCACGTGGCGCTCGCAATGACGGAGATGTTACTGGCGATCATCATCATGTACATCAATAAGAAGTTCTTCACCTCCGGCTTTAAGAGCTTAATGCACGGAAGCCCGAACATGGATACGCTTGTCGCCATGGGCTCTGCAGCCTCCTTCGGCTACTCGTTGGTGGAGCTTTACATCATGATCGATGCGATGGGCAAGGGAGACATGGAGCGCATGCATACCTTTGCGAATAATCTCTACTTCGAGTCTGCGGCCATGATCGTAACGCTGATCACGATCGGCAAAATGCTGGAAGCCTTAAGCAAGGGTAGAACCACCAATGCCTTAAAGAGCTTAATGAAACTGGCACCGAAGACAGCCATGGTGGAGCGCGGCGGCAACATGGTGGAAGTGAACATCGAAGAAGTCGAGATCGGCGACATCTTTGCGGTGAAACCGGGGGAGAATATCCCGGTGGATGGCGTGATTACGGAAGGAAGCACGACCATCAATGAAGCGGCATTAACGGGAGAGAGCATCCCGGTGGATAAGACGGTAGGAGATGAAATCTCCGCCGCCACCCTCAATCAGGTCGGCTACATCAAGGCACGAGCCAGCCGGGTCGGGGAAGATACGACACTGGCTCAGATCATTCAGATGGTTTCCGATGCGGCAGCCACCAAAGCGGAAATCGCGCGGATTGCCGATACGATCTCCGGTTACTTCGTTCCGGCGGTACTGATTATTGCTTTACTGACATTAATCGGCTGGCTGATCGCGGGGAAGAGTTTCCCGTTTGCGATTGCCCGCGCCATTGCGGTCTTAGTCATCTCCTGTCCGTGTGCTCTGGGTCTTGCGACACCGGTTGCGATCATGGTCGGCAACGGAGTCGGTGCCAAGAACGGCATCCTGTTTAAAACGGCAGCTTCTTTAGAGGAAGCCGGCAAGGCGGAAATCGTCTGTCTGGATAAGACCGGTACGATTACCAGCGGCGAGATGAGCGTGACGGATGTGATTCCGCTGGAAGAAAGCGAAGAGGAATTGATTCGCATCGCTGCCGCCATTGAGGCAAAGAGCGAACACCCGCTGGCAAAAGCCATCGTGAGATATGCGAAGGAAAAGAACATCGCGTACGCGGAAGCGGAGGAGTTTGAGGCACTTGTCGGAAACGGCGTTTCGGCCGTATTAAAGAAGGAAACCTATAATGCGGGGAGTGAGAGCTTCATCGCAAAATCCGTACCTCTGAGTGAGGAAGTGAAGAAGACTTCCACCCGTCTCTCCGGCGAAGGAAAGACACCGCTCTTCTTTGTGAAAGGGAAGGAACTTCTGGGTGTGATCGGTGTGGCTGATACGATCAAGGAGGATTCGAAGGAAGCGGTAAGACAGCTGAGAAACCTCGGCATTAAGACGGTCATGTTGACCGGGGATAACGAGAGGACCGCGCAGGCCATCGGCAAGATTGCCGAGGTGGACGAGGTCATTGCCGGTGTTCTGCCGTCCGGCAAGGAACAGGTCGTGAAGAAACTGGTGAAGGAAGGCAAGGTCATCATGGTCGGTGACGGCATCAACGATGCGCCGGCCCTCACAAGGGCGGATCTCGGTATGGCGATCGGCGCGGGAAGCGATGTAGCCATCGATGCCGCGGATATCGTTTTGATGAAGTCGAATCTGCTGGATGTGCCGGCAGCCATCCGCTTAAGCAGGGCAACAATCAAGAATATCCACGAGAATCTCTTCTGGGCATTCTTCTACAATCTGATCTGCATCCCGCTGGCGATGGGTGTCTATCAGGCCCTCTTCCATATCAACTGGGAGATGAGCCCGATGCTGGGAGCGGCAGCCATGAGCTTATCGAGCGTCACGGTCTGCAGCAATGCCCTGCGTTTAAATCTGGTAAATATTTATGATCCTGCCAAAGACAGGAAAATCAAACGGAAACATAAGGAAATAATGGAGGAAGAAAAGGAAATGAAAAAGACATTAGTGATCGAAGGCATGATGTGCCCGCATTGTGAAGCAACAGTGAAGAAAGCACTGGAAAGCGTGGAAGGCGTCAGTGAAGCGGTGGTCTCTCACGAAGCCGGAACGGCAGTCGTCACGCTGAGTGCGGAAGTTGCCAATGAAACATTAAAGGCAGCCGTCGAAGCGAAGGACTACGCCGTCAAGGACATTCAGTAATGAGTGAAACAAGACATAAGGTACGCTCAGAAGAAGAATCCAAAGCTTTAATACGGAGATTAAGCATCATTGAAGGTCAGGTACGGGGTCTAAGCAAGATGATTGAGGAAGACCGCTACTGTGTGGATATTCTGATGCAGGTCTCCTCTGTCCAGTCCGCCCTCAATTCCTTCAATAAGGAACTCTTATCCTCCCATATCCACAGCTGCGTGGTGGAGGACATTCTGGCAGGGAAGACGGAAAGTGTGGATGAACTCTGCGAGCTGTTACAGAAGACAATGAAATAGGAAGAAAGCTCCATGGCCATAACCATGGAGCTTTTTCTGCTATTTTACAATGCGGGTTCCGGTTTTCCCCTCAAGCGCTTCCTTCGCTTTTTCTAAGGAAGTGATCAGCGCTTCGCCTTTTTCGCATCCTTCCAAATAGGAGATGCAGGACTCGACTTTCGGTAACATGCTGCCGGGGGCGAAGTGGCCTTCGGCAATGTAGCGCTTCGCTTCCTCTACATTCATGCATGAGAGATCCTGCTGATTTTCCTTGCGGTAGTTGATGCAGACTTTCTCAACGGTGGTTAGAATCACCAGGAAATCCGCCTGCAGGTGTAATGCGAGGAGAGACGAGGCACGGTCCTTGTCAATGACCGCGGCGACTCCCCTGTATCCGCAGGTGTCTTTGAACACCGGGATGCCGCCTCCGCCCACCGTAATGACGATATTGTGCGCGGCAACCAGCTGCTCAATCAGCGGCAATTCCACAATGGAGACAGGCTGCGGGGAAGCTACCACTCTGCGGTAACCTCTTCCGGCGTCTTCCGTAAAGGTGTAACCCGTTTCCGCCATAAGCGCTTCGGCTTCTTCCTTTTCAATGAACATGCCGATGGGTTTGGTGGGGTGCTCAAAGGCAGGATCCTTCGGGTCCACTTCCACCTGCGTGATCACGGTTGCGACCGGAATACTCAGGTTTCTTCTTTCCAGCTCAGCCTGAATGGCCTGCTGCAGATGGTAGCCGATATAGCCCTGCGTCATGGCACCGCATTCCGCAAACGGCATTGCCGGTGTGCCGGCTTTGTGTTTCTGGGCGAATTCGAAGGCTAAGTTGACCATGCCGACCTGCGGACCGTTACCGTGTCCGATGATGACATCGTAGCCCTGCTCGCTCAGATCCACGATCGTGGAAGCTGTGTGCTTCACAAGTCTTAACTGCTCTTCGGGAGTTTTTCCCAAGGCGTTCCCGCCCAGAGCAATCACCAGGCGTTTTCTCATTTCAGCGTCGCATACATAACTGCTTTGATGGTATGCATCCGGTTTTCCGCCTCGTCGAATACCTTGGACTGGCGGGATTCGAAGACTTCATTGGTGACTTCCATTTCCGGTAAGCCGAACTCTTCATAGATCTGCTGGCCGACCGTTGTCTTCAGATCGTGGAAGGACGGCAGGCAATGCAGGAAGATCGCGTCTTTGTCCGCATTATTCATGACGTCTTTGTTGACCTGGTACGGGGAGAGCAGCTGAATGCGCTCGGCCCATAATTCCTTCGGTTCTCCCATGGAGACCCAGATATCGGTATAGATGACATTGGCATCCTTTGTGCCTTCTTTAACGTCATCCGTTAAGGTAATCGTGCAGTGGTTTTCTTCTGCAAGTGCGCGGCATGTCTTTACGAGTTCCTCATCCGGCATGCGGTCTTTCGGTCCGCAGGCAACGAAGTTGATGCCGAGCTTGGCGCAGACGACCATTAAGGAGTTGGCGACGTTGTTACGGGCATCTCCCATGAAGACCCATTTGAGTCCCTTGTAGTAGCCGAAATACTCGTAGGCCGTTAAGACGTCCGCGAGCATCTGCGTCGGGTGGAACTGGGTGGTTAAGCCGTTCCAGACCGGAACGCCGGCGTAGGCTGCCAGTTCTTCGACGATCTTCTGGTCAAAGCCGCGGTATTCAATACCGTCATACATTCTGCCTAAGACTCTGGCCGTATCGGCAATGCTTTCCTTGTGTCCCATCTGGGAAGATCCCGGATCGAGATAGGTGACGCCCATGCCCAGATCATGTCCGGCAACTTCAAAGGAACATCTTGTTCTGGTGGAAGTCTTCTCAAATAACAGGACGATATTTTTCCCCTCCAGGTAACGGTGAGGGGTTCTGCTCAGTTTGAGATTCTTGAACTGTTTGGATAAGTCTAAGAGATACTGGATCTCTTCCGTGGAGAAGTCAAGCAGTTTCAGAAAGCTTCTTCCGGATAAATTTCTTGGCATAATCTATTATTCCTCCTTGCCTGGTTGTTTCCTTATTCATCCTCCCGCCAGAGCGGCATGCTCATGCAGCGGGGGCCTCCTCTGCCGCGTGAGAGTTCGGCGCTTGGGATCGTGAGTACCTCCAGTCCGTGCTCTCTCAGCAGTTCATTGGTAATTTCGTTGCGTTCGTAACAGATGATCTTTCCCGGTGCGATACATAAGGTATTGGAGCCGTCATTCCACTGCTCGCGGGCAGATGCAATCAGATCATCTCCGCCGCAATAGATCAGATCCACATCATTCACTCCGGTATAGCGTTCCAGGATTTCCTTTAAGGGGAGATCCAGTTTCCGGATGCTGAGGTCCTGCCACAAGGCATTCTTTTCCATTGCCGGGGTGATCTCATAGACTTCCAGCGAATCCATGATTGCCGGATGAACGGTATATTTCGCTTCATCGATGCGGGTGAACACCGTATCGAGATGCATGAAGGCGCGTGTCTTGGGAATCTGGAAAGCCAGAATCGTACGGAAGGAGCACTCTTCATCATGGAACAGATTGACGGCAACCGCTTCAATGGCATCCGGGGATGTCCGCTCACTGATGCCGATGGCCAGTGTGGTTTCATTCAGCACCAGCACATCTCCTCCCTCGATCGGGGCGTGGTCGTAGCGGTTGTAGTAACGCTTGACGCATCCCGCAAAGTCCGGATGGTAATTCAGAATGTAATCCGCATAGATGGTTTCCCGATTACGTGTTGGAAAGCGCATCCTATTGATCAGAGCGCCGTTTCCCAATGCGACAAACGGGTCGCGCTGGAAGTAGAGGTTTGGCATCGGGTCCACGATGAGATCATCCGGCGGGGCAATTCTGTCCTGCAGGGAATACTTCTTGATCTCATTTCCCATCTCTTTCAGCGTAATGCCTTCCATGGTTTTGAGTACCAGTTCTTTTCCTGAAAAGTTATGGATCAGATAGTCGTAAAGCTTATCCTGCCATCTGCGGGTTTTGATATCACCTTCGGAAAGCCACTGGTAGATAAACTGCCGCTGTACTTCCGGGTGCAGCTTCAATACTTCCGTCATCAGATCTTCCAGATAGACGACTTCCACGCCGTTCTCTCTGAGGACATTCGCAAAGGCGTCGTGTTCCGCCTGGGCAACTCTTAAATAGGGAATGTCATCAAAGAGCAGCTCCTGCAGACGGTCCGGCACCAGATTCAATAGTTCTTTGCCGGGACGGTGCAGTAAAACCTTGCGCAGAGGCCTGATCTCGCTTTTTACCTGGATACCCTTCATTGTATTGATTCCTTTCAAGCCTGTCTTGGCGACAGACGACATCTTACGTATATAATGTACATCATATTTCCCTTTTTTTGGAGTTCTTTTCCTGAAAAATTTTCAGCAGTCAGCGTTCTCTGCATAAAGGAAAAAGCGTTGAATTTGCGTAAAAAAGGTTGTGATTCGAAAGGTTTTTTGTTATTCTATTAATGCGAGTGCGCCATTAGCTCAACTGGATAGAGCGTTTGACTACGGATCAAAAGGTTGCGGGTTCGATTCCTACATGGCGCGCCATTTTTTATATCTTCGGAAGAAGAATTTGTTTTTTGCGTGGAAAAAAGGAGCGTACGGCTATGAATATTGATGAGAAATTAGTTGCGAATCTGAAAGAGGTCGTCCGGGAAAAATATCAGATCGAACCGGAAGAAGGCTTTGTCATGATCGAAGTCCCGAAGGATTCTTCCAAGGGAAACTATGCCACCAATCTGGCCATGCGTTTAACCAAAGTGCTCCGCCGCAACCCGCGTGAGATCGGGGAGGAAGTACGTACGGCAATCATGGAGAAGATGCCGGAAATTGAATCCTGCGAAGTCGCCGGCCCGGGTTTTATCAACTTCAATATCAAAAAGACGGTACTGGCTGACATCATCAACAGAGTCATGGAACAGGGCGATGATTACGGAAAGAACGAATCCGGAAAAGGCGTCAATATCTTAGTCGAATACGTTTCCGCCAACCCGACGGGTCCGCTGCATCTGGGACATGCCAGAGGTGCGGTCTGGGGAGACGCTCTGACTAGACTCCTCAACGCTTCCGGCTATAACTGCCTGCGTGAATACTACATCAACGATGCGGGGCACCAGATCGACATGCTGGGATACAGCTTAATGGGCCGCTACAGAGAACTGTACGGTGAAGAGCCGAATCTGCCCGAGGACGGCTATCACGGACCGGATGTCATCGAAATCGCCAAAGACATTCAGAAGGAATACGGTGACAAATGGATGCACGTCGATGAAAAGGAAGCCTACAGTTTCTTCCGCAATGACGGAAAGAGAAGAGAGCTGGAGCGCATCAAGAAGGATCTGGCGTACTACCGCTGTGGCTTTGATTCCTGGATCTCGGAGCAGGAACTGCGCGATTCCGGCCTGATTGAAAAATCGCTGGAAAAGATGCAGGAAATGGGTCTGCTCTATGAATCCGAAGACGCATTATGGATGAAGACGACGGAATACGGAGATGACAAGGACCGCGTTTTGCGCAAGAGCGACGGCTCCTATACATACTTCACTCCGGATATCGCCAACCATTTATATAAGGTACAGAGAGGCTACAACAAGCTTGTGAACCTCTGGGGTGCCGACCACCACGGCTACATTGCCCGTATGAAAGCGGCAATGAAGGCACTGGGCTTACCGGAAGGTGCTCTGGAAGTGGATATCATCCAGATGGTCCGCTTAGTGGAGAACGGTGTGGAAGTCAAGATGAGCAAGCGGACAGGCAATGCCGTTACGATCCGTGAACTCTGCGATGATATCGGAGTCGATTCCGCCCGTTACTTCTTCCTGGCCAAGGCGCTGGATACACATCTCGACTTTGACTTGGGTGTGGCAAGAAAGAGAACCAATGAAAACCCGGTGTTCTATGCCCAGTATGCCCATGCCCGCAGCTGCAAGGTTCTCCGCAATGCCGGGGAAGTCAAACCGTTAAAGGAATATGATTTACTGACGGCAGATGCGGAAGTGGATCTGCTCAAACAGATTGCGGCCTTTACGGATACGGTGGCCGATGCGGCAGTGAACCGTGCACCGAACAAGATCTGTAACTACGTGCAGAAACTGGCCCAGTTCATCCATGCCTACTATGCCTCCTGCCGTATCTTAAGTGCGGAGAGCGAAGAGCTGAAAAATCAGCGGCTGGCATTGCTGAAAGCTGCCCAGATCACCATGCACAATGCACTGGATCTCTTAGGTGTTGAAGCACCGGAAGAAATGTAAATCAGAAGAGAAATCAAATGCCGGAAGTTCCGGCATTTTTTCTGTTATATAATAAAGATAATTATGAAAGTGCCAATAAACCGATCGGAGATAAGAATCACGGAAAACCTGATGTTCCGCCTGTTGCCGGTACAGATCCTTTTAAGTGCGATTGCGGCCATTAACGGCATCGTGACGGGTCTTTTTGCGGCGAACTATGTCGGAGCGGATGCCATGAGTGCGGTCGGACTGTTCGGGCCGATCGGGAACTTTACCGGTGCGATCGGTGCCATCCTGATGGGCGGGGCTTCCATTCTGTGCGGGCAGTATCTCGGCAAGGACTTAAAGGAGAAGCTGCAGAATGTCTTTACGCTGGATGTTCTTTTGTCTCTATTGATCTCCGTGCTGATCATCCTTTTTTTACTGGGCGAGGCGTTATTTTCCAACGGTTTTCTGACGGATGATCCGGCCTTATGGGAAATCTTCCGCGGGTATCTTTTGGGTCAGGCCATCGGAATCATCCCCGACTTGCTCGGGAAGCAGCTGGCTGCGTTCCTTTCGCTGGAAAACAAGACGAAGCGCACCACACTGGCATCGCTTATCTTTATCATTTCCAATCTCTGCTTCAACTATCTCTTTCTGGTCGTCTTCCGCCTGGAAGCGTTCGGACTCTCGCTGGCGTCTTCGCTGGGCCTCTGGGTCTTCTTATTAGTGGAAGCGGGCGGTTTCGATTCCAAGAGCCCGGTCCGTTTGAACTTGAAGGAGTTACGCTGGAATGAAAGCCTGGAAATCTTAAAGATCGGCATTCCGGGCGGGATCAGTTTTCTGTATTTTGCCCTGCGCGGAATCGTCATCAATGACATGATCTTAAAATATGTGGGGAATCCGGGACTGGCGGCTTTTTCCGCCGCGAATTCCTTTCTGAATCTCTTCTGGGCTATCCCGAGTGGGATGCAGTCGGTCAGCCGGATGCTGTTTTCGGTGAGTATCGGCGAAGAGGATAAGAAGACGCTGCTGGATACCATGAAGATTTCGCTTTATCGCTTTGTGCCGCTGCAGATTCTTATCTCACTGATCCTGGTTGCTTTGGCTGTTCCGTTTACAAGACTGTATTATCAGGATCCTGGTGCACTGGTTTATCCATTAACGGTAGCGGGCTTCCGCTTATTGCCGCTTTGCATGCCGTTCAGTCTGATCTGCATGTTATTTGTCTGTTACTGGCAGAATGCCAATCGCCAGCTTCCGGTCCATATCCTGGGTGCGATTGACGGGATTGCGGCAGCCGCTCTCTTTACCTATGTATTGATTCCATCCATGGGCATGAATGCCGTTTACGTTGCGAATCTTCTTAACGGAGCAGCGACGACGTTCTTTATTCTGCTGTATTCCATCTTTCAGCAACATCATTTCCCAAGGAGCGTGGAGGATCTGATGGTGGTTCCTTCTTCCTTTGGGGTAAAGGAAGAAGACCGGATGGATCTGAGCGTGAAGGACATGCAGTCTGTTGTCAGCGTATCGCAAAAGGTGGACGAATTCTGCCGTGCGCACGGACTCTCCAAACGTCAGTCTTCCCTGGCCGGACTCTTTCTGGAGGAGATGGCGGGGAATGTGGTGGCGCATGGTTTTACGAAAGACACAAAAGCACATTCCGTAGATATCCGCGTGGCAATCAAAGAAAATGAAGTGATTCTGCGGATCAAGGATGACTGTATTCCGTTTGACCCCTCGGAGCGGCTTTCTCTGGTTGATCCGGAAGACCCGGTGAAAAACATCGGTATCCGTCTGGTCTATCAAAGTGCGAAAAGCGTCACTTACCGCAATTTATTGGGGTTAAATGTACTGACCATAAAAATATGAGTAGAAAAGGCGGAAGCCTTTTTTCTTTCAGCGTCATTGCATTCCCGATATGATAAAATAAAAAAAGAAAGAAACGCCGGATTAGGGTAGAAATCATTCGTACAATGGATTCGCTGAGCTTGTCAATTATACAGGTGCTGCAGGGCAAAGAAGCCTGCAGTTCGAATGAAATCGCTGCTCTCCTTTCCGTATCGGAACGTACGGTACGCAGCCGTATCAGGGAGATGGAAGAGGAGCTTTTTTCACATGGCGCCGAAATTGTCACGCTGCGGGGAAAAGGATATCATCTGAACATTCTGAACAAAGACGCGTTTGCGGAATGGATGAATACACTCTATGAAGAGAAGAAGGCACTGCCGAATTCCTCCGAAGATAGGGTCAGCTATCTGATCAATGACCTTCTCTATGAGAAGGATTACGTCTATATGGATGATCTGTGCGACAGGCTCGGGGTTGTCCGCAACACGCTCAGCATGGACCTGAAGAAAGCGGAACAGATCTTTTTCCGCTATCATTTGAAAATTGAGAGGCGTCCGAATTACGGGATGCGGGTGATCGGAAAGGAAAGAGACAAGCGGACATGTATTGTGGAACAGATCATCCGGGAAAACCGCTATATGATTGATAAGCTGAAAGGGGAAAAGGCCATTGTCAAACTGTCTGATGTGCTGGCCCGCTTATTCCATCAATCCGGCTACAGCTGCTCGGTGCCGAATTATGAGATCACCAAATATACGGGATACATCTCTTCCTTGCGGGCGCAACACGGATTTGAAATCTCCTTTTTGAAAGAGGAGAGAGAAAGCCTGCTGCAGGAACTGCCGGCTCCGATTCTGAATCTGGCAGAAGAGATCACTGACAGCTTAAAGGAAGATTTCCCCTCTCTGACCAAAGAAGATGAAATACTCTATCTGGCCATGCAGCTCAGAGGGAGAGGTTATATCGGGGAAGAGAAAGCAGAAGAAATTCCGGAACATATCGATGAGCTTCTGAAAAGGATGTTAGGGGAAATCCGCTCGTCTCTGAATCTTGATTTTACAAAAGATCAGGAACTGATCAGCGCCATGCAGCATCATCTGGCGGCACTGGACCTGCGCATGCGCTATCTGGTTCCGGTGGAAAACAGGATCCTGCCGCGAATTAAAAAGAATTATCCGTTGGCATACGTGATTGCCCGCTATGCGGCTTTCCCGCTCAGTGAATACTATCAAAGAAGCCTCAGTGAAGATGAAGTCAGCTATTTCGCCATCAATTTCCAGATGGCATTGGAACGTTTGCCGAAGAGGGAGAAAAAGAAGAATGTGGTGATCGTCACCATCAGCGGCAATACCACTTCCCGCTTCTTTGCTCAGAAATTCCGGGAATCGTTCGGAGATCTTCTGGAGAATCTCTATGAGTGCTCCGAGAGAGATCTTCCATCCTTTGATTTCACCGGCAAACAGATCGACTGCTGCTTCACGTCCATGATCCGGCAGATCAAACTGCCGGTGCCGAATTACTGGATCAATATCTTCCCGAGCGAAGAGGAGATCCGGCACTACCGAACCGTTTTAAAATCCATGGATGAAAAAGAACTTTCTTCGTACTTTGATGAGAAGCTGTTCGTTTCCGACATTCACGCTGACAGCAAGGAAGAAGCTCTGCGGAAGTTTACAGAGCGGATTCAAAACAGCCTGGATGTCCCTGCGGATTTTCAGAAGAGGGTATTGGAGGGTGAGAAATACGGAATGACGGCTTTCTCAAACAGGATTGCCGTTCTGCATCCGGGAGATTTACCGGTAAAGAAAAGCACGGTAGCCGTTATGGTATTAAAGGAGCCGCTCAACTGGGGAAACAGCGACGTGCAGATCGTGCTGTATCCGCTTATGAAAAAGGGAGAGGATTCCCGGAGGTTATTGGACACACTGGCCCGGCTGCTTGGGAGAGAAGATATCATCTGGCAGCTGAGTGAAGCACCCTCGCTTTCCCTGTTAGTTCAGTTATTATCACATATCAATGAGCATTGATTTCAATGCTCATTTTTTGCCGTTTCAATTTGGAAAAAGGATGGTTTCAGTTCTTTTTCCTTTTTTCTTATCATGTAAGTGTAAAGAAAAAACAGCGGAAAATCCGCTTACAGGGGATTTAGAAAAGGAGAAAAACAATGAAAGAATCCACGAAAGAAAAATTCAATTCCTCAATTGACCAGATTTCGATGAAACTTACCAAGTTCACCAGACTGCGTTATGTCAAAGTCATTACCAACGCCTTCATGAGCATTGCGGCCCTGTCCATTGCAGGATCCGTCTTCTCGCTTGTGAAGTCCTTCCCGGTTCCGGCATGGCAGGCATTCTTAACAAACAGCGGTCTGGGCAGCATCCTGTCCATTCCGATTTCCGTCACTTCCGATTTAACGGCGATCTTCGTTGTATTGGCCATCGCTTCCGAAGTTGCGAAGTCCTTCAATGAAAAACCGTTCGCACCGGCACTGATTGCCTTATCTTCCTTCATGATCCTGACACCGTTCAGCGGCATGGCTCAGGTCGTGACAAACGAAGGTGAAACGATCATCGGCACGGCATTAAACGTGATTCCGATCGGCTCCTTAGGCGCCAGAGGTATCTTCCTGGCCATGTTAGTCGGTATTGTTGCGGCAAGATTATACATTTTCCTGGTTCAGAAAGGTATCACGATCAAGATGCCGGCATCCGTTCCTCCAACGGTCGGACAGATGTTTGAAACCATGGTTCCGGGCGGCGTGACATTTATCGTCTTCCTCTTACTCCGCTGGCTTGTCTCTCTGACATCCTTCGGCACAATGCAGAACCTGATCTATACGATCATCCAGACACCTTTGATGAACGCTTCCAGCAACCTGGGCGGCGCGATCCTCTACTGCATTGCTTCCAAAGTCTTATGGTTATTCGGTATCCACGGCGGCTTAGTCACTTACGCAGCCTTCGGTACGATCATGAAAGCCACAGGCGCAGCCAATGCTTCCGCATTCGCAGCCGGTGAAGCCGTTCCTTATCTCGAATGGGGTATGGTCACAGGTATGACAAACGTCTGGGCACTCGCACTGGCCATCCTGATGCTCGTCTTCGCAAAATCCGAACAGCATAAGGGCCTGGCAAAGGTTTCCTTACCGGCAGCTCTGTTCTGCATCACGGAACCGTTAGTCTTCGGTTTCCCGATCATCATGAACCCGATCATGGCAATCCCGTTCATCCTCTCTCCGGTGATTGACTTACTGGCAACTTCCGCCGTCATGAGACTGGGTTTAGTCAAGACAATTACGGGTGCCCAGATTTCGACAACTCTGCCGACACCGATCTACATGGCATTCGCTAACAGCTCCATCTCCGGTTTCATCTGGGGTGTGGTTCTGATTCTGATCAACATCGTTCTCTTCTTCCCGTTCTTCAAGATCGCGGACCGCATGGCCTGCAAGGAAGAAGCAGGAGAGGAAGCTTAAGAATTCCAACTCAGGGAATTCGTCTGAGAAGGCGGATTCCCTTTTTCTCAAAAGGAGGTACAGCATGGAAGCATGGAAACTTCTGATCCGCTCGGATGACCTCGGTTATTCGGAAGCGGTCAACTACGGCATTTATAAAGTCATGCAGAGCGGCATCAGCCTCTCGTGCGGTCTTATGCCGAATATGGAAAGCGCCAGGCACGGTGCGGATCTTGTGAGAGATCTGGACGTGTGCGTCGGCCAGCATACCAATATCTGCGTGGGAAGACCGGTATCCGATCCCAAAGAGATTCCGTCTCTGGTGGATGAAAACGGGGAGTTTTATTCCAGCAGGAAATTCCATACGGCAAAGGAAGACTTCGTGGTCTATGAGGAAGCAATCCGTGAAGTGGAGGCACAGCTCTTCCGCTTCCGTGAGCTTATGGGCAGAGATCCCGAATACTTCGAAGGTCATGCCGTACGCTCCGACAATTACCGTAAGGCAATCCGGGATGTTGCCGCAAAGTACGGACTGAAACATTCGGAAATGTATACCCGCGGTCAGGATACGGCGCTTGTGAATCAGCAAATCACCCGCCGCTACGGCATCAACAATCTTGCGGAAAACTACGATGCGGTTGCTTCCCTGAAAGAAACCGTAAGAACAACAGAAAGGGATTATCCGGGAATTTACGTCTGCCATCCGGGGTACGTGGATGCCTATCTCTTAAAACACAGCTCCCTGACGCTGAACAGGACAAAGGATGCGGAGATGCTGTGCGATCCAAATATATTGCAATGGCTCAAAGAGCAGAATGTGGAACTGATCTCCTACCGTGAGATCGGCAAAAAATAGAGGAGGAAAGAACAATGGAAGAAAAGAAATTCCTGTGGGGCGGCGCCATCAGTGCCCATCAGTGTGAAGGTGCCTATAACGAAGGCGGCAAGAAGCCGGCAACGGCGGATACGATGCTGGGCGGAAGTCTGAGAGAACACTGGGCATCGTTTGGCAACCCGATCGATCCTTCCCTCTACTACCCGACGCATAAAGCCATTGATTTCTATCACCGCTATAAAGAAGACATTGCGCTCTTCCATGAGATGGGATTCAACGCACTGCGCTTAAGCATTGCCTGGAGCCGCATTTTCCCAAACGGCGGGCTGGATAATGAAGAACCCAATGAAGAGGGTCTGAAGTTCTACGATGACCTCTTTGATGAACTCTTAAACAACGGCATTGAACCAATCGTTACCATCAACCACTATGAAACACCGCTGGCACTCTATGAGAAATACGGCGGATGGAAGAGCCGGGAAATGATCGGCTTATTTGAGAAATACTGCCGCGTCATCTTTACACGCTACAAAGACAAGGTAAAAACATGGATCAACTTCAATGAAATCAACTCCATGATGTTTGTCGGCTGTCTCGGCCCGGCGATCAAGATCGGCAGAAACGATCCGGATTTCCAACAGGTCATTTACCAGGCAGGCCATTACATGTTAACGGCAGGTGCAATTGCGACAAAACTCTGCCATGAGATCGTACCCAACGGTAAAATCGGTGCTATGCTGGGCGGACATAAGATCTATGCCTACTCCTGCAATCCGGAAGATCAGCTGTTGGCCATGCTGGAAAATGAAAAGCAGTATTACTTCATTGACACCATGATGCAGGGCGGCTATCCGTATTATGCCAGACGCATTTGGGAAACGTATGATCTGAAACTGGACATCACGGAAGAGGATCTGAAACTCTTAAGAGAGAATCCCTGTGATTATCTTTCCTTCAGTTACTATCAGTCCATGACGGTCTCTTCCGATGACACAAAAAAACTGGCACCGGGGAACATGTCTTCCTCTGCCGCCAATCCGTATCTGAAGAGTTCGGAATGGGGCTGGCAGATGGATCCGACGGGCCTGCGCATCTTCATGAATGAACTCTACAGCCGCTACCGCAAACCTCTCCTCATTGCTGAAAACGGACTGGGTGCAAAGGATGTTCTGGTCAACGGAACAGTGGAAGACGATTACCGCATTGATTATCTGCGGGATCACGTGCGTGCCTTCCAGGCTGCCATGAATGACGGCGTGGAACTCATGGGCTATCTTCCATGGGGATGCATTGATCTGATCAGCTGTTCCACGGGACAGATCTCCAAACGTTACGGATTCATTTATGTGGATCTGGATGATGAAGGAAACGGAACACTGACCCGCTATAAGAAAAAGTCCTTTGACTGGTACAAACACGTCATTGCGACAGAAGGCAGAGAATTATAAGAGAAAAGAAAAGCCGGTTTCCATGGGAAATCGGCTTTTTGTGTTGGCTGTCAGTCTTCGTGCGGGAGTTTATCTTTCAGTGCCTGTATCAGGCGCTCGTTTTCAGCAAGTACGGCTTCGCTGTGGATCAATAGGCCTTCCCGGTAAAGATAATCCAGAGCATTCAGGTATCTCATCTCTTCTTCCGTGAAGTCTTCTGCACTCAGAATATCCTCATCAATTCCCCGTATGATGCGCAGTTCCATCGCCAGGTATTCGGAATTGGTGTCAAGAAAGCCGGTTTTCCTTTCACAAATCAGGTAGGTCTTCCGGTTTCCGGGCTTTAAAGGAAGAAAGGCTTTTGTGGAGCGGAAGTCATAGGAAGGCAATACGAAATAGTCGAATTGGAGCTTCTGATTGATCTCTTCAACCGTGTCAATTTCAATCCCACTCTTTTTTGCGGTTTCCTGAAGCGAGAGGAACATTCCTTTTTTGTACGTAGAGTTATAGACGGATTCTTCTTCCGTGATTTTTTCCGGCTGATAATAATCTTTCACAAAGTCAAGAAAGGCATCGTAATCCTTTTGCGGAGTGATGATTTTGTCATAATAGGTATCCCTGAGGATACGGAATCTTTCATGGTTGTTATTCATATTGTTCCTGCCTGTATTTTGAAGAACCGGACTGCCCGGTGAATCCCGGTTGTACAAAACTGCTTTCTTCTCTTTCTGTATTCATTGTAACATCCTAAGAGTGACAAAAGAATCCGGAGTGTTCTTTTCCGCATTCCGATAGTTTTCCTCAGCGGAAAAAGGTACAATAGAAAAGAGGAGTTATGCTTATGAAAATACAGATGATTGGGACCGGAGCGATAGCGGCGAAAGAGCGCAGTGCAGCAGCACTGATCGACGATACCTTTTTGATTGACTGCGGTAACGGAATCTATAAGACCCTTTTAGAGCAGGGAATCGATCCGCTGAAGATTGAGACGCTTTTAGTCAGCCACATTCACGGAGACCACTTTCTGGATGTTCCATTTCTGATCATTGTGAGAAGCTTTACTCCCTGTGAAAAACCGCTGAAGATCATCGCACCGGAGGGTTTGACCTATGCGATGAGCGAGATCACGCGATTGATGTACAGCGACATTGAGCCGCTGGATCAACTCTTATCAATGGGCAATACGGTCATTGAGGAATATGAAAGCCTGAAGAAGGAAACGGTAAACGGCTATACGCTGACTTCCTATGAGATGGATCACGGGGACTTTGAACCGAGCTACGGCTTTGTGATCTCTGACGGGAAGAAAACACTGGGCTATTCCGGTGACAGCACGTACTGCAAAGAAGTGGAAAAAATCATGAAGAAAAGCGATGCGGCCGTAATGGAGATGTCCTTTGTGAAGGAAGGAAAGTCCCACATGGGCACTGACAGCATTGAAAAGCTGGCCAGGAAGTATCCCAATAAAATGATTGTGACCACTCATATGAGCACTTCTGCCAGAGAAGAAGGCAGAAAACTGAATCTGAGCAATGTGATCATCCCAACTGACGGCGATGTGATATATCTCTAGGAGGATCCATGAAGCGGAAATTTGTTTTCTTTGATATAGACGGGACCCTGACGGACCGTTCGAACAATCAGGTGGTTCCTTCGGCCAGGGCAGCGCTTAGAAAACTGCAGGAAAACGGGCATCTGGTGGCCATAGCGACCGGCAGAGCCTACTATAAAGCCAAAGCGCTGATGGAAGATCTCGGAATCACGGAGATGGTCTGTTACGGGGGAGGCGGAATCGTCATTGATTCCAAGCTGCTTTATATGAAACCTCTGAACCGGGAGAATGTTCTGAAAATCTATGATGAAGCCTGCGAGAAAGGGTACGGAACCGGCTTCCTGTTAGAGGACAGCGTCAATCTCTACAGCAGTAACAACCTTTTTGTAGAGCAGACGGGAGGCAGGAAAGAGCCGACGGAAATGGTGATCGATCCTTCCTTTGATCCGCATCAGCTTAAGGATATCTATAAGATCTATGTGGCCTGCCCGATTGCGGAAGAGAAGGATTTTCAGACCAGGAATCTGGTTGGGCACATCCGCTTTGAAAAGGAGTATCTGACCTATCAGTACGACGCCAAGGATCAGGGAATCATCGAGATGGTAGAGTACTATAAGGGGAATCTGAGTGATGTCATCGTCTTCGGAGACGATGAGAACGATGAAGTCATGTTCCGGAAGGAATGGACAAGCGTCGCCATGGGCAATGCCACAGAGCGCTTAAAGGCAAAAGCGGACTTTGTGACGAAGCGGAACGTGGATGACGGAATTGAATATGCATTGAAAACATTTGGTTTGATATAAATGAGGAGGGGAAAACAATGAAACTATTGGTTGTTGTCGACATGCAGAAAGACTTCGTGGACGGAAGTCTCGGCACCAAAGAGGCGGAAGCCATTGTGGACGGTGTTGCGAAGGAAATCGGAAAAAAGAAATACGATAAAGTCTATGTGACCTATGACACGCATCAGGCAGATTATCTGAACACCAATGAAGGAAAGCATTTGCCGGTAGTGCATTGCGTGGAAGAGACGGACGGCTGGCAACTGAATGAGAAGGTGGCCAAGGCGCTCGCGAAGCGTGAGGATGTTGTCTATCTGCGCAAGCCGACGTTCGGAAGCGAAGAGCTGGTGAAATGCGTTAAAGAAGATGCCGCAAAGGAAGCCATTGAAAGCATTACCCTGATCGGCTTATGCACGGATATCTGCGTTATCAGCAATGCCCTGTTACTGAAAGCGGCATTCTATGAAACAGAGATCAATGTAATCAGAGACCTCTGCGCAGGTGTAACGCCGGAAACGCATGAAGCGGCTCTGACCACCATGAAGATGTGTCAGATCGATATTAAATAGGAGAAACAAAATGAAACAGATTATCACGAGTTTATTGGAAACCGACTTATACAAGATTTCCATGGGGCAGGCCATCTACCATCAGTTTTCGGACTACAAGACGACCTGGACCTTCAAGTGCCGCAACACGGATGTGAAGTTCACCCATGAGATGGTGGAAGAGATCAAGCGGCAGATCTCCCTTTACTGCAATCTTCACTTCAATGAAGACGAGCTGCAGTACTTAAACAATATCAGGTGGATCAAGGGCAGCTATGTTGACTTTCTGCGTTTATGGCAGCCGCGCTACAAGGACTTCCATTTCTCGGAAGACGATCCGTGCGGACTGGCCATTGAGACGACAGGTACGTGGCTGAACACCTCCATGTATGAGATCCCGACCCTGGCCATTGTGAATGAAGTCTACTTCCGCATGGCCCATAACTACGATGAACTCTATGCCTCCTTTAAGGAAAAACTGAAAGAGAAGAAGGAATGGCTCTTAAGCGGGAAATACGAGATTGGCAACTTCTCCGAGTTCGGTCTGCGCCGCAGACTGAGCGCGGAAGCACAGGAGGAAGCGGTCAGGGAACTGGCGGAAGTGACGTGGGACAAGTGCGGTTCCAACTGCGTCGGTACTTCCAATATTTATTTAGCGAAGAAATATCATCTGATTCCGGTTGGAACGATGGCCCATGAATGGATCATGTGTGTCGGCCAGGGCAACCATAAGCATAACCCGGCCTACTCCAACTACTATTCCCTGAGCGCCTGGGTCAGAGAGTACGGCGTGCAGAACGGAACGGCCTTAACGGATACGATCACAACAGACTGCTTCCTGCGCGACTTTGACCTCACGTATGCGACACTCTTCTCCGGTGTACGCCATGACTCCGGCGATCCGATCGCCTGGGGCGAAGCGATGATCGCCCACTATGTGGGGCTCGGCATCGATGCGAAAACAAAGACGTTATTATTCAGCGATTCTCTGAACTTTGAAAAGGCTGATCAGATCTATCACCATTTCAAGGACCGCTGCAAGGTAGCCTTCGGAATCGGAACATACATTTCCAACGATACCTGCGTCAAGGCACTGAACATCGTCATGAAAGTGACCCGCTGCAACGGACAGGATGTTGCCAAGATCTCCGATACACCGGGCAAGGGCATGTGCAAGAATCAGGATTATGTGGATTATCTGGAGCGCAGCATCCAGTGGAGAATGGAAAACGAGGTAATGAAATATGTTTAATGCGGAAAAAGAAACCCAGAATATCATTGAATTCATCCGTAGCTACTACAAAGCCCATAATTTAAAGGGTGCGGTTTTGGGCGTTTCCGGCGGCAAGGACTCCGGTGTCGTCTCGGCGTTATTATGTGCGGCACTCGGGCCGGAAAACGTGGTCGGCTTAACGCTGCCGTGCCACTCGAAACCGGAAGATGCGCGCGATGCCAATCTGGTGGCGGAACACTTCGGCTTTGAGATGATTAATATTGATCTGACGGAGACCTACGATACCTTCCAGAAACAGATCGATGCCATGGGTGACTTCACTAAGGAAGAAAAGAAGAACAGCGAAATCAACCTGAAACCGCGCTTACGCATGGCAACCTGTTACTACATGGCAGCCTTACTTTCCGCAACGCGTGGCGGAACGTATCTTGTTCCGATGAACGGCAACCTGTGCGAACGCTTTGTCGGCTATTATACCAAGGGCGGCGACAATGTCGGTGATATCTCCCCAATCGGAAACCTGACGGTGGATGAAGTCATTGCGGTCGGTGCGGTACTCGGTGTCCCAGCTCAGGTGCTTTATCGCACACCGGACGATGGCTTAAGCGGCATGAGCGATGAGCAGAAGATGGGTGTGACTTATAAGGACATCGCCAAAGTCATCAAAGGCGAGGAAGTGGAAAAGGAAGCCTATGAAAAGATCATGCGCATGCATAACGGATCTCTCCATAAGCTGGCCATTCCGATGTATGAGCCGGAGAGCCATTAATGCGCATCGGCATCTACTGCGGCTCCTTTGATCCGGTCCATAGAGGACACGTCCGGATCGCAAGGGCGTGCGTAAGGCAGGAGCTTTGCGATGAGGTGTGGGTCATTCCGACGGGAAATTACTGGCACAAGCAGGACTTAAGCCCGGTGCAGGAGCGGATTGCGTTATGGAAGCTGTATGAGAGTGACACAATCAAGGTAGACAGCACGCATAATGAGATTCCCTATACCTATGAACTCTTCCGCGAGCTGAAAAAAGAATATCCGGAACATGAGTTCTGCCTGGTCTTAGGCGGAGATAATCTTGTGAAGTTTGATGAGTGGAAGGAATACAGGGAATTACTAAACTACCGCTTTCTGATCCTGCCGCGCGAACCAGTCAATGCGAAGGAAGTGCGCAGATACATGAAGCAGTTTAATAAGGAGAATTACGATCTGATCCAACTCAAAAACATCCCGATCAGTTCTTCCTATATCCGTTCTCATCCGGATGATTTTGAAGCGGTAAAAGGCATGGTCGATAAAAAAGTATTTGAACTTCGCACAAAAATACGGAAGAAAAGAATCTCCGGCATATAACATGCACTCCATACAATCAACTGAAAAATCAGTATAAAGGAATGAATATAACCGGTTCATGGAAAGAGTGATCCGGTTTTTTGATTTGTGGGGAGAATACAACAGGAAAGAATTGTAAATAGCGATTGATAATTTAGCATAATTATGCTAAATTGTGCTTGGAGGTACAGCTATGAGCGAAAAAATCCGGCCGGTATCTGATTTAAGAAATCATTTTGCGGAAATATCAAATCAAGTGCACGAAACCAACGAACCTGTATTTTTGACGAAGAACGGATTTGGGGATATGGTTGTTTTGAGCATGGAAGCTTATGAAAATCTGCAATTTGAAAGTGAAGTCTATTTTAAACTAAAGGAAGCGGAAAAGGCTGCAAAAATCGGCGAAAAAACGTATTCCGCGAAAGAGGTGCTCAAAAGCATCAAGGAAATAATCAAATAGACGTATGTATCAAATAGAATATCTACAGACAGCTTTTGACGACCTGAAGGAAATTGTCCTGTATATTTCAACCGAGCTTTCAAACCCGGAAGCAGCAGAACGGCTGGCAGAAGCAATTATCAACAAGGCAGATACTCTCTCTGAATTTCCTTACGGAAGACCGGTATATCATCCGTTAAAAAAACTTGAGAAAGAGTACAGGACGGTATATGTGAATCATTACACTCTGTTTTACTGGATCGAAGAGGAAACAAAAAGAGTCGTTATTGCAAGAATCATTTATTCTAAACGTAATGTGGAGAATCTGTTTAAGTAAACTTCTTCGTATATTGAAACAGTCGACCAAGTATCAAAATTCGAATGAAAAGAGGCAGTTCATCCTTTCCGGAGTTCTTGCCTCTTTTGTTTTCAAATGAGCTTTCAACGGCATCCTTTCCCTGATTTACTGGCAATGATTCCGCTGTATCTATAATATCATTTCTCTTTCGTGGGTGTTCAAAACGGCAGAGGAACGTATGGTGATATTCAGATATTTCCGCAAGAGTTCACTGAGCTCTCTGAGGGCACATTTCAGTTCTTCTTCGCGCTCTCTGTTTGGCCATTCCATGATGATGAATTCCCGCGTGGTCGTCTTTGTGACGCATGTACGCACACCGTCGCGCCAGTTCCAGCAGCGGCAGACTGCACCTGATTCATCATAATAGATGACTTCGCCTTTGAGCGGCGGTTCTTCCTTTTCGCTTCCCAGCGGCAGAAAGGACTCATCTCCCTTGGCAATCCCCAGATGCAAATCCCCCGCAAAGGTGTCGAGGTCTTCCGCACCAATCGGGAAGGCGTACTTTAAGGAAATGGAATTTGTGATATCCACGCTTGGCGAGATACTTCCGACGGGATTTTTATGTAATACACGTTTCAGTAAAGCCTCAATGGAGCAGCGGGCTCCTTTTTTGGTGGGGAAGCGGGAATAGGCACTTCGCCATAAGGCGACTACGGGGTTTTCGGAAATCACATCCGAAATCAGATATTTTTCTGCGGCTTGATTCGCGTCATGCAGAAGAGATGCAATTTCATCTGTTTTTTCTTCGCTCAGCTTTGCGTCTTCCTTGATGTTTTCCACGCATAAGACAGCCATCACGGCATCGGGAAAGAGGGTGAAGAAGGCATCGTCGATTACAAACTTCATGGGGGATTCTCCTTTATATTCCTATTATATTATAAGGAAAAACCGTTTTTCCGTGCAGTTTATCCCCTGTTTTCTGCAGGTTATCATGAAATCGCATGTTTTTTTCAAAAAGATATTGAAACGTGCGCCAAAACGAATATAATAATTTCGTAAATGATAAAATTTAACTTTTTGTTAAGTAATATCAAACAAGAAAGGAGCCGCAGATGGATCTCGGAAAACGACTGAAACAGCTGAGAATGAAGAACGGACTGACGCTTGAGGAACTCGCTTCAAGAACGGAACTGAGCCGGGGATTTCTCTCACAGCTGGAACGGAATATTGCTTCTCCGTCAATCTCCACTCTCGAGGATATCGTCGAGGTGCTTGGGGTTTCAATGGCGGAATTCTTCTCTGAAGATGTCGAGAAGAAAGTCGTCTTTACGGAGCAGGACTATTTCGTTGATGAAAAAGAAGAAATGACGATTACGTATGTGGTTCCGAATGCGCAGAAGAATCAGATGGAACCGCTGCTGTTGGAACTGCAGCCCAATGGAAGTTCTCAGATCATCCTTCCCCATGAGGGAGAAGAGATGGGATACGTCCTGCAGGGAAAGATCACACTGATGAATCTGACAAGAAAAAGCAGCCATACGGTGAAGAAGGGGGAGACCTTCTACATCAAAGGCGACTTCCGCCACTGCTTAGTCAACAACGGCAAGAGCATAGCCAAAATCCTGTGGATCTCAACTCCACCGGTATTCTAAAAGGGGTAGAATTATGAAGAAATTAATTGAATTCCGCAACATCGTCAAGTCCTTTGACGGAAACGTCGTACTGAAGGGCATCAACCTGGACATCTACGAAAACGAATTCGTCACGCTTCTCGGTCCGTCCGGCTGCGGCAAGACGACACTGTTACGGATTTTGGGAGGATTCCTCGATGCGGATGAAGGAGAAGTCATCTTTGACGGGGAAGATATTTCCAAAGTACCGGCTTACAAGCGTGAAGTAAACACGGTGTTCCAGAAATACGCACTCTTCCCGCATCTGAATGTCTATGACAACATCGCCTTCGGCTTAAAACTCAAGAAGACTTCCAAGGACGTCATCGAGCAGAAAGTCAACCGTATGTTATCTCTGATTGGACTGGAAGGATACGGGGACAGAGACGTCAACCTGCTTTCCGGCGGTCAGCAGCAGCGTGTTGCCATTGCGAGAGCTTTAGTCAACGAACCGTACGTCCTCTTACTGGATGAACCGCTGAGTGCATTGGACAAGGCACTGCGCAAGGAAATGCAGTATGAATTAAAGAGAATCCAGCAGGAAGTCGGCATCACATTCATCTTCGTCACCCATGACCAGGAAGAAGCCTTAACGATGTCCGACAAGATCGTCGTCATGAAAGACGGCATCATCCAGCAGATCGGAACACCGACGGAAATCTACAATGAGCCGATCAACGAATACGTTGCCCACTTTATCGGGGAAAGCAATATCTTCGACGGCGTCATGAAGGATGACTACCTCGTCAATTTCGATGACAAGGATTACGCCTGTGTCGATCACGGCTTCAAGCGCAATGAACCGGTGGATGTCATGATCCGTCCGGAAGACCTTGAAATCGTGGCCAGAGGCAAGGGAACGATCCCGGGAGAAGTCAAATTCGTCCTGTTCAAGGGGATCCACAATGAAGTGACGGTCCAGACAAGCTCCGGTACTTCCAAGACGGTCACGATGCACGTCATCGATAACCATGACCTCTTCAATGCCGAAGCCAATGAAAAGATCTCCGCCAACGACTTCTATATGGACTTAGAGGACGTCAGCAAGCTGAGCGACACGGAAGTGATCGCGAGAGCCAATGCCCAGGCGTGGGATGAGGAAGACGAATTCCTGTCCTTAAAGACAGTGGAATACAGCATTCCGGAAGAACCCGGAACATACGATGTCACCTTCGGTACAGCCAAGGGGACAAAGATCACCATCAAGGCATTTGTGCTCGAACCGAAATTCACGGAAGATGACAAGCAGGGTGTCGGCGTTGCCGCATTCGACTTCTTCATCACGGTGGATGAATTAAAGGAAAGCATCGCTCTGGATACGGACTTATGTATCTGGGCAAAAGCGGAAGCCTGGGATCTGGAAACAGGCAAGCCGATTGAAATCTACGATGTCATTTATGACTTCGATGAAGAGAATATCACGGAAGGCGATTATAAGATTACTTACGCGGTTCAGGGTCGCGAGTTCAAGGTCCATACGACCAAGAACGTGGAAGTCGGCAGAAAGGTCGACCTGCTGATCGAACCGGAAAGCATCCATGTCATGAGCAAGATGGGGTTCTAGGAACATGAAAACATTTTCCAAGTTAACCTGGCCCTACATCGCCTGGATCAGTGCCTTCGTCGTATTACCGATGGTACTGATTCTGCTGTACGCCTTCACGGTGGAGGGCAACAGCATTATCACCTTCCATTTCACCCTGGAGAACTTTGCCAAGTTCTTCTCGGATGCCATCTTCCCGATGGTCTTATGGAGAAGCTTGAAGATCGCCTTCTTCACGACGGTGATCTGTGTTCTGATCGGCTATCCGGCAGCGTATGTGATTGCCGAAATGCCGGAGAAGAAACAGGACTTCTTCATTCTGTTAATTACCTTACCGATGTGGATCAACATGCTGATCCGTACGTATTCCTGGAAGGGAATCCTGTCCTACTTCAGCTTCGATTCGCAGATCAACGTCATGATCGGTATGGTCTACAACTTCCTGCCGTTTATGATCCTGCAGATTCATACGTCTTTAAGCAAGCTGGATCGGAATCTATTGACGGCAGCCAAGGATCTGGGAGCCAATGAAGTGGAGACATTCCTAAGAGTCACGCTTCCGCTTTCCATGAGCGGCGTGATTTCGGGAATCACTCTGGTATTTTTGCCGGCAGTCTCAAGCTTCTTTATTCCGAAGCTTCTGGGAGGCGGGGAATACGTCTTAATCGGCAACCTGATTGAAAACTACTTTATCTCGGTAGGCAACTGGAACTACGGCAGTGCGATCTCTCTGATCATGGCACTGACGATCATTGCCTCCATGTATATTACCAAGAAGATCGATAAGAAGACGGGAGGGGAAGAATAATGAACAAACTGTCCAGATTCCTTTCCAAGAGCTATGTCTGGCTCGTCATGCTGTTCTTCTATGTCCCAATCTTCTACGTGATGCTCTTCAGTTTCAATCAATCGAAGAGCCTGACCAAGTTTACCGGCTTCTCACTGCAGTGGTATCAGAAGATGTTCGAATCGAGATCCATCCGCGAAGCCATTTACTATACGGTGATCATTGCGGTTATTGCCACGGTGGTCTCCACGATCATCGGAACCCTGACGGCGATCGGCTTAAGCAAGAGCAACAAGATCCTGCGTGCCATCGTTCTGCAGATCAATGACATTCCGATGATGAATCCGGATATCGTCACGGCGATCGGATTCATGTTGTTATTCACATCGCTGAATATCGAGAAGGGATTCTTCACCATTCTATTGGCGCACATCTCCTTCTGTATTCCGTATGTGATTCTAAGCGTAATGCCGCGTCTGCGCCAGCTGGATGACAATCTGGCGGAAGCGGCACTGGACCTCGGGGCAACACCGCTGCAGGCTTTGACCAAGGTTATTATTCCACAGCTCAAGGGAAGCATTGTTTCCGGAGCTCTGATTGCCTTCACCATGAGTTTCGATGATTTCGTGATCAGTTTCTTCACATCGGGACCGAAAGTGAGCAATATCGCCATCTATGTCTACTCTTCGATCAAGCGGATCAATCCGACGATCAACGCGCTCTCTACGATTATCGTAGTGATTGTTACGGTGGTACTGATTATCGTCAATGTGGTACCAATGGTAAAGGAAAAGAAAAAATTAAAGGAGATTGCACAATGAAAAAATTAATGGTATTACTCTTAAGTGTCTTACTGCTCTGCACTTTCACAGGCTGCGGCAAGAAAGAAGAGGGCAACAAGGATTTCGATCCGATTGCGGAATTCGGAACCAATGAATTATATGTCTTTAACTGGGGCGAATATATCGATGAAGCCAATATCGCTGAATTCGAAAACAGATACAATGTCAAGGTCTTCTACAAGACATTTGACTCCAACGAAGAAATGTATACAGCCATTGTCGGCGGTGACAAATACGACATCATCGTTCCGTCCGACTACATGGTCGAACGTCTGATCAAGGAAAACATGATTCAGCCGCTGGATCTCAGCCTCATCACAAACCTGGGCAACCTGGCAGACGGCTTAAAATCCCCGGACTATGACCCGACTCATGCCTATTCCGTTCCTTATTTCCAGGGCTCCATCGGTATCGTCTACGATACGACAAAGGTCACGGAAGCGGAACTGGAAGAAAAAGGCTGGAACATCCTGCTTGACACAAAATATGCAGGAGAGATCTGCATGTACAATGCGGACAGAGACAACTTCCTGCCGGCCATCAAGGCGTTAGGCTTCTCCGTCAACGACAATAACGAAGAAAACATTCAGAAAGCCTACGAATGGCTCTTACAGCAGAAGAAGACAATGAACCCGGCATATGTCACAGACGAAGTCAACGACATCATGATCAACGGTGAAAAGACACTGGCTGTCGCATACAGCGGTGCCGCAACTTACATCATGAGCGAAAACGAAGACATGGGATACTATGAACCGAAACAGGGCACAAACGTCTGGAGTGACGCCATGTGCATCCCGTCCACATCCACAAGCCAGAAACTGGCTCATGCCTGGATCAACTTCTGCCTCGAACCGGAAGTCGCCAAAGCCAACTCCTTATATGTCGGCTATACTTCCGATGTTCAGAGTGTCATCGATGAACTGTCCGAAACGGAATTCGCAGGCATCAACGCCTACAAACCGAGAGTCGGCTATGAACTCGATGAAGAATATCATGATGACAACATCTTAAAGACAAGACTGGCCGAACTCTGGAACCAGGTCATGTTCAACTAATTCAGATAATAAAAGAAAAGAATATGACACCTTCGGGTGTCATATTTCAAAGAGGAGAAACAATATGCGTAAGGTAACGATTGGCTTAGTGCAGATGAAGTGCGAAAAGGAACAGCAAAAGAATTTATGCAAGGCAGAGAAATACATCCGTGAGCTTGCCGCAAAAGGCGCGAACGTGATTTTACTGCCGGAATTATTCGACCGCTGGTACTTCTGCCAGGAAAAGCGCTATGAATACTATGAATATGCCAAACCGCTGAATGAACATCCTTCCGTCCTGATGGGAATGCGTCTGGCCAGAGAGCTGCATGTGGTACTGCCTGTCAGTTTCTATGAGCTGGACGGAAATGTTCCCTATAACAGTGTTGCCATGATCGATGCGAATGGCGAGTGCCTCGGGGTCTACCGCAAGACGCATATTCCGGATGACCACTTCTATCAGGAAAAGTTCTACTTTACGCCGGGCAACACGGGCTTCAAAGTCTTCGATACGGCATACGGCAAGATCGGTGTCGGCATCTGCTGGGATCAGTGGTTCCCGGAAACGGCACGGTGTCTGGCACTGAACGGAGCGGAGATCATCCTCTATCCGACAGCCATCGGCTCCGAACCGATTCTGGAAGTGGATTCCATGCCGCACTGGAGACGTGCCATGCAGGGACATTCCGCCTGCAATCTTATGCCGGTGGCAGCTGCCAACCGCATCGGGCTGGAGGATGTTACACCTTGCAGGGAGAATAACAACCAGACCTCTTCGCTGAACTTCTACGGCTCTTCCTTCCTGACGGATGCGACGGGGGAAATCGTCGTGAGTGCTTCCAGAGACAAAGAGGAAGTACTGCTTTACACGTATGATCTGGATGAACTTAAATCAGAACGGACCGCCTGGGGTCTCTTCCGTGACAGACGGGAGGAAACCTACGGCCGGATTGCCGGAAATTAATATTGAAAGACAGCCTGCGGGCTGTCTTTTTTGGTAAATAAGCCTTAAAAACAGGCAGGATACGGCAGAAATGGACACAAAGCGGGAAAATCTGCTATGGTATAAGTACAGGAGGGAACACTTATGAAATACTATTTCAAGGAAAACTTCACGTTCTTCTATGACAAAGGGGAACTGTATGATGAGGCAGGAAATACCGCATATACATTCCAGTCTACAACAATCATGTTCCCGGAAATTCATCTGTACGGCCGCTATGGCGAAATCGGCATGGTACAGACCCGCTTCGCCTGGTTTCTGAACAAATACGATCTGTATCTGAACGGGAATTATGTGGACCGTTTACAGCAGGAGCTGACATTATTCCGTCCGCGTCTGATTCTGGAAGAAAAAGGCTGGACGGTACAGGGAGACTTCATGCATTGGGACTATGATATCATCGATGCACAGGGGAACCTGATTGCCCAGATGGATGAGGAACTCTGGCACTGGACCAAACACTTTGTGCTGAATATCTACGATGAGGAGAATGAAGAGCTGATCTTGCTTGTCATGCTGGGAATCTTCTTAAAAGACAAGTCCGACTCCAATAATGCCGCAGCGTCCGCCGCAAGCAACCATTAACAAAACCGGAGAGAGTCTGTCGAGTGTGACAGGCTCTTTTATGTTAAAATGCAGAAAAGAAATGGAGTGAGCTTATGAAGATACTTCTGAGTGCCTTTGAACCCTTCGGAGGCGAAATGATCAATCCGACGCAGAAGATTTTAGCGTGTCTGCCGGATGAGCTGGAGGGAGTACAGCTGATCAAGGTCAGCGTACCGGTGGAATTTGACAGATGCTGCGCTGCCGTCACTGACGCAATTCATAAGGAAGAACCGGATGCCGTCATCATGTTCGGACAGGCCGGCGGAAGAGATGCGATCACTCCTGAGAGGGTCGCCATTAATCTGGACGATGCGCGTATGGCGGATAACGCGGGAAACACTACGCAGGAGAAACCCATTGACAAAGAGGGACCCGCAGCCTATTTCTCCACGCTTCCCGTTAAAGCAATCATGGAGGCGATTCAGGCAAAAGGCATTCCCGCCAGGATCTCCAATACGGCCGGAACCTACGTCTGCAATCATCTGATGTATGCCGTTCTGCATGAATTAAGAAAGGAAAACCGGTCGATTCCGGCCGGATTTGTCCATGTTCCCTACCTGAAAGAGCAGGTGGAGGAAAAGCCGGGCGTGTTCGGAATGGAGCTTTCCGATATGGTGGAAGCGGCTGAGCAGATCATTAAAACTGTCCAAAAATATTTGTGAAATTTTAGCACTCAAGTGTTGACAGTGCTAAAGTACGGGTGTATAACATAATTGTAAAGAGAATCAGAGAAGATTCTGAAGGTAGAAACTGGAATCCAAACCCTCCATTCCCTTACTGAAACATAGTTCATTCGTTAGAAAGAACAATGAAGAAAGTAAAGGAGGTAAATGTACTATGTTAACACCTAGAATTTTTACAGAAAACTTATTTGATGATTGGATGGATGATTTCCCATTCCGTACTCTGAACAATGTCGACCGCAAGCTGTATGGCAAACACAGCAGCAGGGAAATGCTGACAGATATCAAGGAACATGAAGATCACTATGAAGTTCTGATTGATCTGCCGGGATTCAAGAAAGACGAAATCAATATCGAACTGACTGACGGTTATCTTACCATCACTGCTTCGAAAGGCTTAGATGAAAACGAAGAAGACAAGAAGGGCAAGATCGTCCGTCAGGAACGTTATGCCGGTGTCATGCAGAGAAGCTATTATGTCGGCGAAGAAATGACGCATGAAGACATCAAGGCGAAATTTGAAAACGGTGTACTGACTTTGAATGTTCCGAAGAAAGAGGAACCGAAGAAGGTCGAAAACCACACCATCATGATCGAAGGATAATCTTTACAGAAGGCCTCGGAATTCCGGGGCTTTTTTGTTGCATGCATTTGTTATAATAAACAAAAGGCAGGAGTTTTGCATTATGAGAGATTACAGCAAGTATCATTACACAGAGGAAGACCTTCTCTTTCTAAAAGAAGAGGAACAGCGGCTTGGTTATGAATCTTTCGGTGCCAAAGAAGCACTGGCACTGACGGAAAAGATCATAGAGATTGCCGAAGCGGAATATCAGAGCGGAATCTATGTTAGAATACGGCGTTTGAAAGACGATGTGACTATGGTGGAGTATACTTCCGATGATAAGGGAGAACGGAATGCCCAGTTCGCTCAGGGAAAGGTGAATGCCTGCCTCTCTTACGGGCACAGCAGCTTCTATGCCTTTGTGAAGGAGATTGTCGACAATCATACTGAACGTCTCTTCCCGGGGATGGAGATGATTCAGGCAGCCGGTGCCTATCCTGTCTTTGTCAAAGGGGAAATGGAAGCCGTGATCGGTTTGAGCGGTTTGATGGAAGGCAATGACCACCGTCTGATCGTCAAAGCCCTGTGTGCCGCGCAGGGAAAGGAATACATTCCGTTTGAAAAGGAAATTGTCTGAAGAGCAGAAATGCTCTTTTTTTCATTGTCGTATATAATATAGAAAAAGGCAGGATTATCATTATGAAAGTTATCGATGTATATGAGCAGTATTTCAGCGCTGAGGGAGAATATAACGAAATTGAGCGCAAGGGCGTGAAGGTGGAACTGATTGCGACAAGTGAAGAAGGCAATATCCGCTATGAAGCGCAGGCGGTCTACTTCCCGCACCGGGATGAAGAGGATTACGGGATTACGTATGATGCCGTTGTAACGGAAGTATTATATGATGCCAAAGGCAGACGCTCGAAAAAGAAGGAAGAAGGTTATCTGAAAGAGTTCCGGGAAGTGATCGACAGGATCTCCGTACCTTTGAACTGCCGTGTTCTCTGGGAGAAACCGCTCAGGGAAGAGAGGAGAGGTTAGTATGTTAGAAAAAAAAGAGCTCCCCTTATTGGAATTTGATGCCTTCTCCAGAGAAATGATCGATACACACTGGGAAGCCAGGGAAGGATGCCTTCCGGAAAAATGTTTGTTTCTCTTTCTGAGCGAAGAGAAAATCAATGAGTTTCTGAAAGAGAACAACGCAGAGCCCGTGGTGTCTTTTGAATCCATCACCAAGACTTTTACCGCTTATACGATTGATACGGGCAAAGAGAAGATTGCCGTCTGTCATGCCCCGGCCGGAGCACCGGCAGCGGGTATGGTCATGGAGCTTTTGATCGGCTGCGGGGTGACGCATATTCTTGCCTGCGGTTCCTGCGGCAGCCTGGAAGAGATCGAGGAAAATGACTTTGTGCTGGTAGAGAAAGCCCTGCGGGATGAAGGAACATCCTGTCATTATCTGCCGGCCTCCCGCTTTGTTTTGGCGGATGAAGCGTATAACGCAAAACTGGAAGAAGCACTGCAGAGAAAAGGATATCACTATCAGAAGGGAACAACCTGGACGACGGATGCCTTCTTCCGGGAAACACAGGATAAAGTTCAGCTGCGCAAGGAAGAAGGGTGCTGCGTGGTGGATATGGAGTGCTCCGCTCTTCTGGCGATTGCGAAGCACCGCAACGTGAAATACGGACAGCTGCTGTTTACGGCGGATTCTTTAGCGGATCTGGATAACTACGATATCCGCGGCTTTGGCAAAAGCGTCTGGGAAAAGGCCATGGCAATCTGTTTTGATGTCATGAAAGATATCACATTATGAGAAAAAACACACTCAGGGAAGATGCGAATCAGGTAATCACTTCCTCCATTGCCGATGTACTGCCGGAGAAGGCAGTGAAGAGAGCACTGGAGTCTTTCGTCATGCCCAAGGGAAGACTGATCCTGATCTCCGTCGGGAAAGCCGCCTGGCGCATGGCGAAAGCCGCAAGCGAATGCGTGAATATTACGGAAGGCATTGTCATCACCAAGTACGGACACGCGGAAGGAGAAATCGAACATGTGCGCATTTATGAAGCGGCGCATCCCGTGAGTGATGAAAACGGCATTCTGGCCAGCAGGGAAGTCTTAAAGCTGACGGAGAATCTGACAGAAGATGACACGGTGCTTTTCCTGTTATCCGGAGGAGCCAGTGCCTTATTTGAAGTACCGGAGATCTCTTTGAAAGAATGGCAGAGAATCAATGAAGCCTTATTAAAAAGCGGTGCCTCCATTACGGAGATCAATCCCATCCGGAAGCGCTTCTCCAAGGTGAAAGGCGGAAAGTTTGCAGCATGGTGCTCTCCGGCCCGTGTTTATAATCTGATCTTAAGTGACGTACTGGGCGATCCGCTGGATATGATCGGCAGCGGACCGTGCGTCAAAGACAGCGCCACGGTAAAAGATGTTCTGCATATCATTGAGAAATACCGGATTGAACTGAATGAAGAAGAGAAACAGCTACTGACAAGGGAAATCGAAGGGTCCTTTGATCATGTGATGGTGGAAATCTGCGGCAATCTGAAGATGCTCATGGAAGCGGCAAGCGGTACCTGCAGAGCTTTAGGGTATACTCCAGTGATCGTAAAGGAAGAAGTAACGGGCATTGCCAGAGAGGAAGGCAGAGCCTTTGCGGAATATGTCCTCAGATACGGAGAAAAAGGACACGCCTATCTGATGGGCGGGGAGTGCGTCGTAGTTGTAGAGGGAGACGGACTGGGCGGCAGAAGCCAGGAGTTTGCCCTGAGTGCGGCGGAAGTGATCAACGGCAGAGATATCTGCCTCTTTGCGTTTGGCTCAGACGGGACTGACGGACCGACGGATGCGGCCGGCGGATATGTGGACGGTGAGAGTTTCTCCCGCTTAAAAGAAAAAGGAATCGATCCTGCCAAAGTACTGGCAGAAAACGATTCCTATCATGCGTTAAGTCAGATTGACGGACTGATTATGACCGGTCCGACGGGAACCAATGTGAATGATCTGATGGTTGCCTTAATTGCGGATTAACCGCGGGCACGGATCAGATCCAGCAGTTCTTCCTCGCTTTCAACTTCCCCACTGTAAGGGTGGGTTTTCTTTTTGTCATCAAAGCGTTTGCGGATTTCTTCCGCGGCTCTGGTGTCGTTGGCGTTGATGGCTTTGGTGTATTCGTAGCGCATGATGCTCGGGAATTCCTTCATGGCTTTGACGAATCTGTTGAAGTCCTTATCATCAATTTCACTCTGACGGTAGTTGAGTGAATCAATATAGTAGCGATCCATCATCAGGAAGTAGCGGCTGTTGCCGTCCAGCATATACTTTCCGCTTAAGAGCTCTTCAATGGCATCGTTGGCCTCTAAAAACTGATGGGCGTCTACCAGGCGGTTTTCCTCGATGAGCTTGATGTAGCTGCCTAAAGTCGTAACTCTTGCCAGCATGTCATCCACTCCGAAGATCTCTTCCGGCATGTCCTTGATGCGGCAACCCTGTGCCATGAGGGCAGAGGCTTTCAGCTGCTGCCACATAGCTCTGCGGGCATCCTTTTCACGTAAGAGTTCCGCCAGGTTCATGCCGTCATTGGAGACATTTTTAGTGCGCAGCGGCAACCAGTTGGCAACGGCGAACATCATCCCGTACATGCCGAAGGCCAAAAGGAAGATGCGCAGAACATAGGAAGAAGTAAAGAAGTAAAGAATATAGGCAATCAGGGAAGTGATGATATTGGCAATCACTCCGCCGAGATTATAAAGAACGACCGGCATCTTTTCGGAATAAACCGGAGGATCCAGAAGACACTGACCCAGCGTACCGGCCAGATTATAGCGCTTGAGCTGAATCTTTCCGCCTGTTTTGATCCATAAGAAGGATAACACCCGGAAGGAAACAAATCTGTATCCGGTCAATAAGCCGAACACAAGATGTCCTCCTTCATGGATGATGGTCTGTAAGATCATGGAGACCAAAAAGAAGATCACCATCAGCACATAGCGGAACAGCGCCTGCGATGCGGTTTGCGCCTCAAAGACGACCATGCCCATATTCCAACCGCTGTACATGGCAATTGCCAGCTGAAGCCCGTAACTCAGGATTTTCATCAGCGGAATCTGTTCGCGATACATATATTCACCTTCTTTTCTCTTTCAAGTATAGCACAGTGAAACATGATATAATAAATATACATGCTGAACATGGAACTCAAAAAAATAGCCAATTACCTGCAGGATGGACAATACCATACTGCTTTTTGGCTTGCGGAGCAGCTCAATGTCAGTGATAAAACGGTACGCAGCCGCTTAACGGAGCTGGAAGAAGCCATGGAAAACTGCATCCGCATCGAGCGGAAAGCCCGCATGGGAGTCCGCATGGAAGTTCTGAATCCCGAAGAGTATCACCGGTATATGACGGAGTACGGCGAGAAAGTGATTCCGGTCAGTTCGGATGAACGGGTGAATTACATCATCAAGCGCTTCTGTTCCGAGAGCGGTTATCTGAAACTGGATGATCTGGCGGAGGAGATGTTCATCTCACGCAACACGATCTCCGCGGATCTGAAAAAAGTCTCACAGCAGTTAAGTTCCTACTCTCTCTTTCTGGAAAGCAAGCCGGGATACGGCATTCATTTAGTGGGAAACGAAGGGAATAAACGCAAGGTTCTTTACCGCAATGAGATGAACCGGCCAATCGCGGAAAATGAGAGAAACCGCCGGGAAATCATCGGGAAGGCATTGCGTTCCGTTGTGGAAAAGTATCATCTGCATTTCTCGGAATTCTCCTTCCAGAATGTCGTGGTCCATTTGCTGATCTCATTGCAGCGGATCGAGCGAGGCTTCGCTATCACCTCCCAGATTACGGACAGCATGAGCGTGGAGGAGAAATACATCAAAATTGTCAGGGAACTGACGGAAGAGATCGGCGAAGAACTCGGCGTCCGCTTTACGGAACCGGAAAACAAATACATCGCATTGCACTTTATGGGGAAGCAGTCGCTGCACGAAAATGAGAGCGGCAACCTGATCATCAGTGAGCAGATCATCTCTCTCGCTGACCAGATGCTGCTGGAAATCTATGAGACAATGAAAATCGATCTCAGGGATAACCTGGATCTGCGCATCCGGATGTACGAACATCTGATGCCTCTGGATATCCGCATTCAGTACGGGCTCTCCATGAAGAATCCGATGCTGGAGGAGATCAAGGAAAACTACTCCTTTGCCTTCCTGGTTGCCAAGTGTGCAACGCGGGTGATCAACCGGGAGTATCACTGCGAAATCAGCGAGGATGAAGTTTCGTATTTCGCCATTCTCTTTGCGCTGGCACTGGAACAGGAAAAGCGGGAAACCAGAAAAAACCGTATCCTGTTTGTCTGCAACAGCGGCAATCTGACAGCGCAGCTGGTTGCCATCAAATACCGGCGTGAATTTGAGAAATATATCGATACCTTTGAAATCTGTTCGCTGGAAAAGCTGAAGGAAACGGATTTCGGAAACTATGATGTGATTCTGACTACGGTACCGGTGCACTTCAGTGTCCCGTTACCGCTGATCAATGTCTCCCTCAGCTATAATGAAGGGCTGGATGAAGTCCGGAATGTTTTACGGAAGCAGAGTGCGGGCTTCTTTGACTACTATTACAAGAAGGAACTGCTCTTTACGGATCTGTCCTTTGAAAACAAGCATCAGCTGATTCACGAGGTCTGTAACGAGATCTCCAAGAGCGTAAAGCTGCCGCAGAACTTTGCGGAAAGCGTCATACAGAGAGATGAATTCATGACGACGGCCTGCGGCTATCACTGTGCACTCCTGCATCCATACTTCATGAACACCGATCTGAGCTTTGCGTCTGTAACGGTCTTAAAGGAACCGGTCAGCTGGTTTACAACGCTGGGCGGGGAAGAAATGAAGGTACAGGTACTCTTCTTAGTCTCTTTGGCGGATGGGGAACTCTACGAGATCCAGGAGTTCTATGAGGCACTGGGAGAATTTATCACCAATAAGCAGAAGGTGGAAGAGTTCATTCAGACGCCGAAGCTGAAGAAGCTGAAAGAATTATTTGAAATGAAAGTGGAAGAATAGACTCTTCCACTTTTTTCCATATTTAAAATGGAAAAAGCCGTCATGGAGTCTGTATGCAGACTCTTTTATAGTATAGACAGGGAGAAAGGTATGGACGAAAGCAAGTATCTTATTCACTTTCAGATCATCGCATCCGCAGGAGAAGCCAGAAGCCGGGCTTTAAAGGCGTTGGAACAGGCAGAAACCGGTGTTTTTGATGAGGCAACGAAGCTGGCTGAGGAAGCACGCGAGCTGCTATGCAAGGCGCATTCTCTGGAGCTGGAGATGCTGAAAGCGGAAGCGCAGGGAGAAAGCAATGAGATGAATATCATCTCCGTTCATGCACAGGATCATATTTCCATGGCAACGGTAATGGTTGACAATGCCGAGCGGGAAATAAGATTATATAAGAGAATCAATATTCTGGAAAGAAGTATGGGACTCTTATGAAAAAAATCAAAATCCTCTTAGCCTGTGTTGGCGGTTTTTCCACCAGCATGCTTGTCAGAAAACTGATTGCGGAAGGCGAAAAAGACGGCTATGAGGTAGATTGTCATGCCAACGCAGTCGAAACCATTTTAAGACAGAATGAACCCTGTGATCTGATTCTGGTCGGACCGCAGGCAGGTTACTTTCTGAAGACAATTAACGAAAAAATACCGGATACACCGGCTGTAGTCATCAACTATCAGGATTACGGTATGATGAATGCCGCAAAGGTATGGAAACTGGCACTGAGTGCCATGGAAAAAGGAGGAGCGAAGCGATGAAAGCTGTGATGTTAATGTTTGACACCTTAACACGAAACTATCTTCCCAATTACGGATGTGATGTCACGATCATGCCGAACTTCAAACGGCTGGCCGAACGCACGGTGACCTTTGATGAGTTCTATGGCGGCAGCATGCCATGCATGCCGGCAAGACGCGAAATGCACACCGGTAAATACAACTTCCTGCATCGCGGCTGGGGACCGCTGGAACCGTTTGACAACTCCTGCATTGCGGAGTTAGTCAAAAACGGGGTCTACTGCCATCTGGCAACGGATCATTCCCATTACTTTGAAGACGGCGGCTGCACGTACCACGGACGCTATTCCACCTGGGAAGGTTTCCGCGGACAGGAAGGTGACAGATGGGTACCGCAGGGTGAGGCGGATCTTTCCCTGAATACCAATAAGCTGAACAAGAAGAATCTGTCGGCGATTCAGCACTTGGCCAACCGCACCCGGATCGTGGAAGAGAAGGATATGCCAAGCGTGCAGACGGTCTCGGCAGGACTGGACTTCCTGGATCATTATTACGACAAGGATAACTGGTTCGTTCAGATTGAATGTTTCGATCCGCATGAACCGTTCTACGTTCCCGATACCTACCGGAAACTCTATGAGTGCTGCGAGAGCACGGATGCCTTCAACTTCCCTGCCTATACCGCAGTCGGGGATAAATATACGGATGAGGATATCCGCAATTTAAGAAAAGAATACTGCGCGTTACTGTCCATGTGCGATGCACAGCTGGGCAGAGTGCTGGATAAGATGAGTAAGCTGGATCTCTGGAAGGATACGATGCTGATCGTCAATACCGACCACGGCTTCTTCCTCGGAGAACACGACTATATCGGCAAGAACTTCCCGCCGATGTTCGATGAAGTCATTCATACCCCGTTCTTCCTCCATGACCCGCGCTATGCGGAACATGACGGAGAAAGAAGGAGTGCTCTCTGTCAGACAGTGGACATTGTCCCGACACTGATGAACTACTTCGGTGTCACACCGTTTGAAAACATGGACGGGAAAGACCTCTGTCCGGTCATGGAAAGCGATGCGAAGATCCATGAAGGAATTCTCTTCGGTGTGCATGGCGGACAGGTGGATGTCTATGACGGCAGATACTGCTACATGAAAAATCCGGTCGCAGAAAACAAAGTCTATAACATGACGATGATGCCGACCAACATGCGCGGCTATTTCGCAAGAGAAGAACTCGCACAGACGGAACTTGTGGATGGCGGAAGCTATTCCAACGGCTTACCGGTCATGCAGATTCCGGCCTTCCACGCCACGGGAAGCATCTTCCCGCTTCCGGAAGCGTTATATGACAAAAAAGAAGATCCTCAGCAGCTGCATCCGATTGATGATGAAGAAATCAGAAAGCAGATGGATGACCTGCTGGAAAAATTAATGAAAGAAACCGGTGCGCCTTCCTGGCAGTTTGAGCGCATGGGATTTCATAAGTAAAGTTAAGGAGAGGAGGGTAAATTTGTAATGAATAAAGAGTCCTTAACGAACTGGGTACAGGAAAAAATCGTTCCAATCGTATCCAAATTTACCAGTTTCAAGTTCGTTCGTTGCATGCAGCAGGGTGTTGTCGCATGTATGAACGCCACTATGATCGGTTCCGTTTTCATGTTATTAATGAGTCCGCCATTCCCGGCAACAGCCAGCGGCGGTATCGTTGATGCATGGCGTGCTTTCGCAGCCGCAAATGCAGGCTGGCTGAACCTCGGCTATCAGGCAGGTTTGAACTTCGCCGGCTTCTATATCATCTTCGGTATGGTTCAGGCAATCTGCCATGAAGAGAAAGCTCCGCTGTTAAACAACCTGGTCTTATCCGTATTCGCATTTGTCATGTTACAGTGCTCCTTCCTGGAAGGCGGCGGACTGGATGTCGGATTCTTCGGTGCCAAGGGTATGATGGCTGCTTTATTGATCGGCTACTTCGTACCGGTACTGAACATCTTCTTCAAGAAACACGGCATTAAGGTTAAGATGCCGGAATCCGTTCCACCGTTCATTTCCGGACAGTTGGAAGAAATCTTCTCTTCCTTCGGTGTTGCGATCGTTGTCGTTATCGTGAAGCTGATCTTCGCCGCATTCAATACAACATTAGGTGCATTCGTTAACGGTTTATTCGCTCCGTTATTCAGCGGTGCCGATACATTATGGGCAGTTCTCGCATACTGCATCATCGTCCGTATCCTGTGGTTCTTCGGTATCCATGGTAACAACGTTGCCGGTGCAGTGGTCAACGTCATCCTGACACAGAACCTGGTTGCTGACGTAGAAGCCATTCAGGCAGGACAGAAAGCTCCGTACATCTTCAACAGCGCATTCCAGAACTGGACGACACAGGGTATCCTCTTCATCGTCCTGGCCATCTTAATCGTTGCGAAGAGCGAACAGTTAAAGACATTAAGCCGTATCGCTTTGGTTCCGGCATTATGCAACATCGGTGAGCCGATCACATTCGGTTTACCGCTGGTTCTGAACTTCGATATCTTCGTACCGTATATCTTGGTCTTCGCATTAAACGGTTTAATTCCGTACCTTGCATGTAAATTCGGTCTGATGAACATTCCGTATGTTTCCGTACCGTTCACGGTTCCGGCCATCATCAAGGTCTTCTTAATGAGCATGGACTGGAGAGCAGTTGTTGTCTACTTAGTCAACGCTGCATTATGCTTAGCCATCCTGATTCCTACAATCCGCAAATATGACAGAAAGTTATTAGCGGAAGAACAGGCACTCGAAGCGAAATAATTCTTAGAAAGTAAATACTATGACCGCAATTCTTATTCTTCTGAAAATATGCATCATTGCCAGCTGGGCTCTCACCATCGCCATGGTAGTGAAGTTCTATCAGGAAAACACGGAAGTACAGATGGGCTTCGACATGTTGTCGTCACTGGATCTGTGTCTCGGAATCCTGCTGAGTGTGATCGGCTTATTTGCCAGGATTGACCCGTCTGCCTTTACGTTCACTCTGATCATCATGGCAGCGGCACTGGCAATTGTGAATTTTCAGAGATACCGTCTACTGATTGCGGCAAAAGACAACGTACTGATTCAGGGCAGATCCTATGCCTACAAAGATCTGAAGGATGCATTTCCGAAAGTTGTCTTCCTGGTGGTGAAAACCAAAAAGGATGAACAGAAACAAATCTATGTTCCTCTCACCAAGCAGGAAATCACCCAGAAACTGTACGATAAACTGAAAAAGAAAAAATAAACAAGAAAAGGGGAATAAAGCCGGAGCAATCCGGCTTTTGTTTTGATATGGGTTATAATGAAGTTGAAAAGATGAGGATATAATTATGATTCATAAACCGCTTGTGACCGGCATGATCGGAGCAATTGAGAAGAGCGCCCAAACGGGGAAGCTGGAAAAAGTATAGAGACAAAAAACAACGGCCAATTAGCCGTTGTTTGCATTTATAAATGGAAGAGATTAATCTAAATCTTCACCGTTTGTGGCGATGACTTTCTTATACCATTCGAAGGAATCTTTTCTTTCTCTGTGGAAGTCACCGTTGCCGTCGTTGTCTCTGTCGACATAGATGAAACCGTAACGTTTCTTCATTTCACCTGTGGAAGCGGAGACCAGGTCGACGCAGCCCCACATCGTATAACCCATGAGGTCAACACCGTCTTTGACGGCTTCTCTCATTGCCTCGATATGTTTGCGGAGGTAGTCGATACGGTAGTCATCGTGGAACTTGCCGTCATCCGAGCGGACATCGTTGGCGCCTAAGCCGTTTTCCACGACCATGAGAGGAACTTCATATCTGCCGTAGATGCGGTTGAGATAGATACGTAAGCCTTCCGGGTCAATCTGCCAGCCCCAGTCACTGCTCTTCAGATACGGATTCTTAATGCCGCTGAACATATTGCCGGCAGCTTTTTCCGTTACGCTCGGATCAGTGGAGACGCAGGAAGACATGTAGTAGGAGAAGGAATAGAAGTCGACTGTTCCTTTGGCAAGGATCTCTTCATCTTCCGGTTCCATATGGAATTCGATGCCGTTGTCTTTGAAGTAACGTTTGGCATAGTACGGATAGTGTCCTCGGACCTGGACGTCACCGCAGAAGAAGTTGCCCATATTCATGGCATCATCGCTTGCCTTGACATCAGCCGGGTTGCAAGTGTAGCCATACGCCAGACTTCCGGCGATCATGTTACCGATCTTGAATTCCGGATTGATCTCATGTCCGATCACAACTGCCTTTGCGGAAGCGACGAACTGATGATGCAGCGCCTGCATGCATCTGCTCTTGGCTTCAGCAGAGTTCTCCATGGAGAACATCGGCTGATGGTCATTCCCCTGCATGCCTAAACCCATGATTTTGCCGAACGGGTTCATGCCGATATTGATCTCGTTGAATGTCAGCCAGTATTTAACTTCGTCTTTATATTCCCTGAAGCACGTTGTGGCATAGCGGACAAAGTGATCGATGACTTCTCTGCCGTACCAGCCGTCATACGTTTCGCTTAAGCCCCATGGCAGTTCATAGTGAGAAAGCGTGACTAACGGTTCAATACCGTTCTGTTTTAATCTTTGGAATACTTTGTGGTAGAATTCAAGACCTTCTTTGTTCGGCTCTTTTTCCATGCCGGTCGGGAAAATACGGGACCAGTTGATGGACATACGGAAGACCTTGAAGCCCATTTCACCCATTAAATCGATATCTTCTTCGTATCTGTGATAGAAGTCGACTGCCTGATGGCTCGGATAGTAGATGTTCGGGTCAATTTCCTTGTCCCATAATCTCGGTGCAGAGACCGTTCCGCCGCGGATATGGTCCGGAACGCTTGGTCCTTTTCCGCCTTCGTTCCAGCCGCCTTCATACTGATTGGCTGCCGTAGCGCCGCCCCATAAAAAATCTTTCGGGAATGTTGACATAGTTTTGGTTCTCCTTATACTTCTAATGATGATTACAGTTCCCTGTAAAACAATATATGATTATTATAATATATTTCTTTATACTGTATGGGAATTGTGGATAATTATTCATAAAAAAACTGCCAATCGGCAGTCAGTTTACTGTTTTTTGAAGCGCTGCCATGACGGGATTGCCAGAAAGCAGACCAGGGCGCCAAGAGATGCAATGATGATCCAGGAGAGTACGCAGGCACTCCAGCCGAACTTTTCGGAAATAAAGCCGAAGCCGTAGATGGCAAGAGCGGAACCCACGTAAGTCAGGGAGTTGATGATGCCGGACATGGTGGAGACAATACCGTATTTCGCAAAGCGGTTCGGCAGAATACTGACAAGGAAGAGATTCACGGCATGCATGCAGCCGACGATAAAGGAGGCCGTAAACAGCGTGATATACTGATTCCTGGTATAGATGCCGAAAAGAAGCAGACACAGCGCAGCGCCGAGAATGAAGATCCATCCGGCAGCCCGGACTTCTTCTTTGACAAAGCGGCGGTTGATCTCACCGGTGACTTTTAAGCTGATGACTCCGATCAGCGGGAGAACCACGGATTTGAAGATGGCGCTTCCGCTCGGAAGATCAAAGGTGTTGGCGATAAAGGACGGGACCCAGTCGGTAATGCCGTCCCTGAGCATTCCCTGCAGGATAATGCCCAAAGCGATCAGGAAGAAGCCGGAAGTGAAGAGAAAGCGGCCGCTGAGCAGCGGGCTTTCGTGTTTCTCTTCCCTATGACTCTCTTCACCTGCGGAAAGTGCCGCATCGATTTTCTTCATACTGAAGAGCCAGAATAAAAGAACAACTAAAGCAACCGCAGCATCCATCAAAAAGGTCAGCTTCCAGTTATGAAAGATGCCGATCCATAAGAGGGAAGAGGAAAGATAGATTAGAATCGTGGAGAAGATCCCGGCAATATTGGTATTGACGGCAGTATCCTCATAGGTCTTCGAATCCATTAATGTCGTTAGGATGCGCAAGAGCGGCGGCCACAACATGGACTGCGCGAAGCCGTTGACAAACCAGAGCGCTGCGCGCAGCGAGGCTGGCGAGAAGGGCATCGCGAAGTTGATGAGAATCGTAACGGAGAGTCCCGTGGCGATCATATGATGCGGTTTGATGCGGTCTCCGAGGAAGCCGGAAATCACCTGTCCCGCACCATAGGAGATGACGCTCAGCGTCTCCACAAAACCGGCGGCATTCTTGCTGATGCCTTCACTCTGAATGATGGCTTCCATGACGATGGAATAGTCCTTGCGGGTCAGATAACTCGCAAAATAAACCATCGGGCAGAGGATGGCCAGAAGTTTGACGATGTCGGATGATGCTGTTTTGGGACGGTTCATAAGACTCCTTACTCGCTCAGGTTATTATCATTATACACAGAAAAGCGTGATATATTGACAAGATTCTCCGGCTGTCGATATAATAAATTTAGATTTATAGGTTATAAGGTTTGTTACTTTGGGTTCCGAAGGCTTATCCTTAATTCATATTTCGTTACGGATATGTCTTAAGTATGCTTTCGGTTTTTTTCAGCATAATACCATAATATCTCACATGACTGTAATTACATGGGATAAGTGCATTGATCTTGTTTAGGGAGGTTTATTACTATGAGAAGAATCGTAATGTTCTGTGCAATGGGACTGACATCCGGAATGATCGTCAAGAAGATGAAGGAGTATGCCAAGGAGATCGGCTACGACTGTGAAATCGAGGCATACAATCAGACCATGGCAAAGGAGAAGATTCCGGGAGCGGACGTTGTCTTATTAGGTCCGCAGATCCGCTTTGCGGAGAAGAACATCCGGAAATTCCTTCCGGAGAATACTCCGCTGATCTTAATGAATATGAGAGAATACGGAACCCAGCAGGCGGACTTCTTTGTGGAACAGGTCCGTGAAACGCTGGGGGATAAGGAAGAAGATAAAGAATCAGTTTGATCCATAATTGTTAAGGGGACTTAACAGAATCATAATTAGACAAAATGGAAAGGAGAAATTATGGAGAAGTTTACGAATTGGATGGAAGAAAAAGTCGGTCCAATTGCTGCGCGAATTGCGGCAAACAACAGTATCCGGGCAGTATCCAAAGCATTTACGGCTCTGTTGCCGGTGACCATGACCGGCTCTCTGGTGTCTCTGATCAATTACATTAAAATCGGCAATCTTCAGGACACATTCGCTGCCATCGGTATTACCGATGCCGTTACTCTGATTGTCAATGTAACGATCAACTGCATGGCACTGTATCTGGTCATTGCCCTGGGCATTATCCGGGCACGTGACTTTGTGGAAGAAAGTGAAGCGAGAGTCGTCGGCTTTTTGACACTTCTGGCTTTCCTGATTCTTACACCGATGCCGGGCGGAGGATTCTTACACCTTTACTTCGGTGCTGCAGGCTTAATTACAGCCATCATCATCGGCCTGACGGTACCGCCGCTCTATAAGCTTTTAACAAGTAAAGGTCTGACTCTGCGCCTTCCGGATTCCGTACCGGACTTTGTTGCGGATTCCTTCAAGGGTATCCCGACGGGATTTGTCATTGTCATCTGCGGTGTCATCATCAACAAGCTCTGCAATCTGGCGGGATTCATGTGTCTGTCGGAACTTATCATGGGAACGCTCGGTGTTCCGCTCCGTGCACTCACCAGCAACTTCCTCACAGGTGAATTCCTGTCCATCCTGAATAACCTCTTCTGGTGGTTCGGTATTCACGGCGGTATGACGGTAGGTCAGATCCAGAGAATCCTGTTCATGCAGCCGACAATCGAAAACATCGCTGCAGGTGCACAGGGTCTGCCGTTACCGAACATCATCACGGGCGGTTTCGCGGAACTCTGCGGTGGCTCCGTCCATCAGCTGGCCTGCGTTACGGCGTTATTGATTTTCTGCAAACGCGAAGACTTGAAAGCTGTCGGTAAGATTGCTTTGGCTCCTGCGTTCTTCAGCATTTCCGAACCGCTGCGTTTCGGTCTGCCGATCGTATTGAACCCGTATCTGTTTGTTCCGGCAGTTCTCTATCCGCCATTCATGGAAACAGTAGGTTACTTCTTATGCAAGATCGGCTTACTGGCAAGACCTCGTATTCCGTATGAATTCGGTCTGCCTGTCTTCGTCGGTGCCTTCGCCATGGGCGGCATCAGTGCTGTCATCTACAACATCTTTGTCTACGTCCTTGAAGTCTTTGTCTGGAGCATTTTCTTAAGAATGTACGAAAATGCAAAGAACAGAGAAGATCTGGAAGCAGCGAAATAAGAAGCATCACAATTGAACAAAAGAAACAGGATAGTGCTTCGGCACTGTCCTGTTTTCTCAAAAAAGGTATTGAAAAGAAGATCTTTGTGGTATTACCCTTGAATTAGAGAATATCGTCAAAGTAATAGCAGAGAGATCTGTCCAGGAGAATATGAGAATGAAGACTCTGTTTTATATCAGCAAGCTGGTTTATGTTGCCCTGATTATCATCTTTTTCTATCGGCTGTTTCAGGCAAAAAAAGAAGATCCGAGCATGAAGTTCGGCGTCAACTTCGGGGTCCTTATCCAACTGTGGATCTCCATTCTGCTCAGCTTTCTCGGTCTTTACAGCCGCTATACGGAAGAGACAAAACTGGCAAGCTGGGGCGTCAATCTCGCGGGGATGCTGATACTGTTTCTTTTACTTGTACGGATCATCATTGCAGGAGATAAAAAACTGATGATTCTTCTGAAGATCCATGATGCGAAAGAGATTACCAATATCACGGTAAGCGGCTGGAGCATCGTCTTTGAGACAAAAGAGAAGAAAATCAAAGTGATTGACTATATCGGAGCGGTAAAGGAACTTGCCGCAAAATACCGTGACAGAGTGGAACGCGTGCAGCGGAAAGTTGTCAGCGTAAACAGAAAGAAGAATAAAGGAAGGTGAGCGCATGAGTAAGAAACCGAATATCGTATGGTTTTTAGGAGATCAGATGCGTGCGGATGCACTCTCTCACCTCGGAAATCCCATCAGTAAAACACCGAACATGGATGCGCTTCTTCAGGAGGGTGTCTCCTTCCGGAATGCCTACTGTCAGAATCCGGTCTGCGTTCCGAGCCGCTGTAGCTTTCTGAGCGGCCTTTATCCGCATACATTGGGACACCGCACGATGCACTTTCTGCAGAACAGTGATGAGCCAAACATTCTGCGCATTATGAAGGAAGCCGGATATGAAGTGATCTGGATCGGCACCAATGACGTGATTCCTTCCTCTATCAGTAAGCTTTCGTACTGCGATGAATACTATGACGGGATTCATGCGGAGAACCGGGCGGACTATATCCCTGATCCTTCCGCGTTACAACATCACGGACCCATGCGTCCGAAGATGCCGTTTACCAAAGACATGTATTCGTTCTGCATCGGAAAGCTGGAAAACGAGATCCGCATGGGGCAGAGTGATAACGGCTGCATTCAGGCAGCACTTGACTATCTGGAACGCAGAAAAAAAGAGGGGAGTGAGAAACCGTTCTTCCTCTACTGCAGTCTGAATTTCCCGCATCCGCCGTATGGCTGCACGGAACCCTGGTACTCTCTGATTGAGCGCTCAAACAAATGGAAGAGGAAACCTTATGTGACAGGGAAGCCTTCCATGATGACGGAAACGGCAGACAACATGGATCTGCATGACTACAGCGAAGAGAAGTGGAATGAATTGCGTGCCGTGTATCTCGGCATGGTGGCTAAGGTGGACCATCAGCTGGGAGAAGTCATAAATAAACTGAAGGAAACCGGGGTTTATGATGATACATCCCTCTTTGTCTTTGCGGATCACGGGGATTATACGGGAGATTACGACCTGGTGGAAAAGGTACAGAACTGCTTTGAGAACTCTTTAACCAATATTCCTCTGATCATCAAGCCGGCAAAACAGTTTGAAGTAAAGCCGCGCATTACGGAAGCTCTGGCAGAACTGACGGACCTCTCGGCAACCGTCAGCGAAATGACGGAGACTCCTCTGAATTATGTCAGTTACGGAAAGAGCCTGCTTCCGGTGATTGCGGGAAGCGAGGAAGGAAAAGATGCCGTATTTGCGGAGGGCGGCAGGATCCACGGGGAGACGCAGGCCATGGAACAGGGACACAACGATCCGGAAGATCCTTACTGGCCGCGCTTAAGCGTACAGCAGAAAGAGGGAGCGCAACATACCAAGGCGGCGATGATCCGCATGGGAAATCTGAAATATGTCATGCGCTTATATGAAGAGGATGAATTCTACGATCTAAAAAAGGATCCGCAGGAACTCATCAATGAAATCAACAATCCGCTTTATGCCGCTCAGCTAAATGAGCTGAAGGAGCGCATGTTAGAGTGGTATATGGAAAGTGCGGACTATGTGCCGAAGCGCAAAGACAGGTAAAAAGAAAGGCTGCAGATGATTCTGCAGCCCTGTTTATGTTCGGATTATTTGAATTAACGGTAGTATTTCATGTTTTCGAAGTAGATGCTCATGACTTCGTTGAATTCCTTCCAGAGATTTTCTTCGTTGTCTCTGCCGGCATTTCCGACTGCTTTCCAGTCGTTTCTGAGCTTCTTCATCGTTTCGACTTCTTCGTCCGTGAATTCGGAGTGAGCCAGGCATTTCTTTGCCTGAGCAATGATTTCACGTTTGGCTTCCGCTCTCTGGTTGTAAGTTTCCTTTAAACCATCGAAGTAGGCATTTCTCTTTGCGAAGAACGCTTTTCTTTCATCGCTGAATGCTTTCCATAATGCGTCATCATTTTCTCTTCCGGCACTGCCGAGTTTCTTCCATTCTTCCATTAAACCGTCCATGATAGAACCGATTTCCTTGAAGTTTGTCAGCTGGTTGGCTTCTTTGGCTTTTTCAATTAAGGCTTCCTTGCCTTCCTTGTTCTGTGCGAAGCTTTCTCTTAATTCAGCGAAGTAATTCTTCTTGTTGGCGAAGAACTGATCGCGGACTTCCTTGAATTCTGCCCATAAGGAATCATCGACTTCCTTGCTGGCGCGACCGGCTGCCTTCCATTCTTCCATTAAGTCGTTCATGGCATTGGTAGCTTTCTTGAAGTTCTTGACGTTCAGAACTTCCTTGGCCTTGTTGATGATCTCTTTCTTGGTGTCTTCGACGGATGCCAGGATTTCGGATTCCTTGGCATTGATTTTATCTAAATAACGGTGGAAAGCATCTGCCATCTCACGGTCATACAGAGATTCTTCTTCATCGTAACCCCTGCGCCACTGTTTTCTCAGGTTGGCGACTTCGCCTGCCATGTTTTTGAGATCTTCCTTTTCGGCAAGCTCTTTGGCCTTTTCCACCAGTTCTTCTTTTGTCATAAATTTTTTTTCTTCCATACTGTAACCCTCACCCATATATTATAAGACGATTTGTGTAAAACAGATTAATAAATTATTACAATTTAAAAATATCTTTTACCTCGATTAAATATTTTATCAAAAAACGCACGGTTTTTCGAGTACTTTTATCATCTTTTTTTGCGGCTTTAACAGAAAACTGACTGAAGCGGAAATCAAAATCAGGGGAGAGGAATTCTGCGGAATCCATTATAATAAAGGTAGTCACGAATTGAGGGAAATATTATGAGTGAATTTATTGTCAATATCATTCACCGCCCGGAGATGGTTCCGGAGTATGCGGAGAAAGTTACGGGACACGGTAAGGCGGAGGATCTCGGAAGAAAGGCGCTCTTAACGGAGAGTCTGGATATCTTCAAGATCCAGCAGGAATGTGCCCATAAGAACGGTTTAAAGACCACCATTCAGATGACGTATGCGAGTCTGTTCAATGAGGAAGCCGTTGCGCTTGCGAAGGAACATCACGAAACATACGGAGATGAGATTGGTCTTACCTTACTGGGACTGCCGTGCGAGCAGTTCCGCGAGAAATACAAAACCAAGGATTTCTGTATCTGGATGTTCTCCATGGAAGATAAGAAAGCCATCGTGAAGGATGTCTTTGAGAAGTTCCATGAATGTTTCGGCTTCTATCCGGAGTCCACGGGTTCCTACTACATGGATGCCGCTTTAATCAATTACATCAAGGAAGAATACCCGAGTGTCAAGTGTGCCGTGGCAACCTGCTGGGAAGAAGGACCGAAAGCCTATCATACCTGCAATAACAGCTGGTACACCTTAATGGATGGCGGACCGTGGGCACCGTGGATCCCGTCCAAACAGAACACCCATGCGCCGGCAGCCAATGAAGCGGAAGACAGCGGCATCGTGGCGATCCCGCATCTCTCCAGAGACCTTTTGGCCTGTTATGACGGTAACGGTTCCAACTTCGGAACGCATCCGCAGAATGTTCTGCGCGGCATGATCTACAACTCCAAGACATGGGAGATGCCGTATCTGTACAACCTGATCGACCAGTACCGTTATCTGGAGAAGTTCAATAACGGCTATGCCTACAACATGATGTTTGTGGGACCGGGCTGGATGAATAAGATGGGAAGATGGGAAGCACCGTATGAACTGCTTCTGAAATCCTATGAAGACGGATGCGCCTATTACGGTAATCTGAAGAAGGAAGGCAAGCTCATCGACATGACGATGAGCGAGTTTGCGGACTATTACCGCCATAAGAAACACTACACGGAACCGGAATGCGCTTTATGGCGCGATATCCTTTATGGCAGCAACAAGCAGCTGTTCTGGTACTGCGACCCGTATTTAAGAGCCTGCGTGAATATGGATCAGGGCGGAGCCATCGTGGATCTGCGTCCGTATGTCTCCAAACTGGACTGGAACTACGGCATCGGCACCAAACACGTGCAGGATGTCTCCTATCCGTTCCTGATTCAGGAAAAATACAGAGCGGGTTACTTTACCCATTACGCCGGGGAAGGAACGATCCGCTCGGCGAAGGTCTGTTACAACGGGGAAGAAGTGGATCTGTGTTTATGCCGCACCAAAGCCCACTTCTCGAAAGAGGGAGATGACCGTATCCTGACACTGGATCCGGTGGAAATCAATTTTGACGGTCTGGATGTGACGATTCAGAGCATCATCCGCTTCCCGGAAGGTAAGAGCAAGATCGTCATCACGCGTAAGATCTTAAAGATGAGTGATCCGAACGCAAAGGTCACCATCAATGAATACATGGTCGGCTGTTACGGTACCACGGAGTATTCCGAAGACATGACATCTCTCACGCTGCATGTGGATGAGGAAAGTCTGCCGTATGAATACAAGTGCCGTGAGATCCACAAGGAAGGGGCAGCGAGCGTCAGCTGCGTTTTGCCGCCGATTGAAACAAGAGTGGAAATGACCGCCGATGCGAAAACAAAGAGCGGATACATCAAGGAAGGCTATGCCTTCAGCCCGATGTTCACATTGGGTTATGAAGTGGAATTAAGTGAGAATGAGGAGGAATCCGTATGGCTCAGGCTACAAAAGGCAGATTAAATTACCGCTGTCCCAGCTGCTTCAAGCGGGATATCGACATGGATATGTTCTATGATCCAATCAAAAAGGAATACTACTGCTTGCGGTGTTCCTTCCATGGAAGCGAAGAGGAAGTATTAAAGGAAAACGAAGTAATCCGGCTGAAGTATAAGGATATGTACCGCCGCTTCACGGACTTTGAGGATTTTTCCGATGACAAATAAGCCCTGCGTAAAGGGGATGGATATCTCCAACGTATGGGAAATCGAGAAGTACGGCGGAGAATACCTGGATCACGGGAAAACAGAAGATGTGCTGAAGATCCTGAAAGGCTACGGTATCAATCTCTTCCGCGTGCGGCTCTGGAATGACCCGTACGATGAAGAGGGGATTTCCTACGGCGCCGGGAGTAATGATCTGAATACCTGCATTGCGCTTTTTACGCGGGCGAAAAAACTCGGAGTGGATACCTATCTCGATTTTCACTACTCTGACTGCTGGGCCGATCCGGGCAAGCAGAGAGTGCCGAAAGCGTGGCGCAACAAAAACAGGGAAGAACTGGTCAATGCTGTTTATGACTATACCAAAGAGGTATTAACCGCCTTAAAGGAAAAGGACCTTCTGCCTGGTATCATCTCCGTCGGAAACGAGATCACTAACGGCTTACTGTGGCCGATCGGGAAGACTCCGGACTTTGCGTCCATTGCGCTTTTGATAAGTGCGGGTATTACTGCCTGCAGGGAAGTCGCTCCGGACAGTAAAGTCATGATCCATCTGGATAACGGCGGGAATACGGAAATGTACCGGAACTGGTTCACCTCTTACTTTGAACAGGGAGGAAAGGACTTTGATCTTTTCGGTTTAAGCTACTATCCGTTCTGGCACGGCAGTCTTTCGGACTTAAAGCGGACGATGGATTACCTGGAGGATACATATCACAAGGATATGATCGTGGTGGAAACCTCTTATGTTTTCAGCATGGAAGAATACTATGCCTATGAAGGTCTGAGCAAAGAAACCACCAAGGGCATGGCACTCAAGCCGCACCTAGTGGAAAATCTGCCCTTTGAGATCTCACCGAAGGGGCAGTGCGACTTTATCAAAGCACTCTCTGAAGTGATTTCCGGCGTAAAGAATAACCGGGGTCTTGGCTTTGTCTACTGGGGCGGGGACATGATCCCGCGCAAGGGCAGCTCCTGGGGAACAGAGAAGGCCATTGAATATATGGAAGAAAAGGGCCCGGGCGGAAACGAATGGGCCAACCAGGCGGTCTTTGACTATACAGGCGAAGCGCTGCCTGTTCTGGATACCATAAAGGAACTGTAGGTTTTATTGGGAAACGTGATAGAATTAGATTAAATACAGATGCAGGAGACAATATCATGAAAAATGAAAGACGTGCCGGAATTCTCTTACCGATCTTTTCCCTCCCGTCCGACTACGGGATCGGAACGCTCGGCAAAGAAGCCTTCCGTTTCATTGATTTCTTAAAGAAAGCGAAGCAGTCCTACTGGCAGATTCTGCCAATCGGGCCGACCAGCTACGGGGATTCCCCGTACCAGAGCTTCTCTTCCTATGCCGGTAACCCGTATTTCATCGATCTGGATAAGCTGATCGAAGAAGGGCTCTTGGAAAAGGAAGATGTGGCGGACCTTAAGGTCGAAAATCCGTCCTATGTGGACTACGGTTATATCTACGAGACAAGATTTGATATCTTGCACAAAGCTTATCAGAAGGGAAAGGTAACCCTGCAAAAGGAACTGGAATCCTTTGTGGAGGAGAATGCCGACTGGGTCAAAGACTATGCCTTATTTATGGCATTAAAGAAAAAATATGAAATGAAATCCTGGCTGGAATGGCCGGATGAAGAGATCCGTCTCAGAAAGCCGCAGGCATTAAAGGAAGTGCAGGAAGAATTAAAAGAAGACGTGGAATTCTACGAATTCCTGCAGTACCTCTTCTTTGAGCAGTATGCCACCTTAAAGGAATATGCTCATGAAAACGGCATTAAGATCATCGGAGATGTCCCGATCTATGTGGCTCTGGATTCCGCAGACGTCTGGGCAAATCCGAAAGAGTTCCAGCTGGATAAGGAAAACTATCCGGAATGTGTGGCCGGTGTACCGCCGGATTATTTCTCTGAAGACGGACAGCTCTGGGGCAATCCGCTCTATGACTGGGAAACAATGAAGAAAAACGGTTACCAGTTCTGGATCCGCCGCATCGGCGGGGCAGCCAGATATTACGATGTGATCCGTATCGACCACTTCCGCGGCTTCCAGCAGTACTGGGCGGTGCCGTACGGCGCCAAGACGGCCAAAAACGGGAAATGGATCGACGGTCCGTCTTTGAACTTTGTGAAGATTCTGCGTGACTGGTTCAGCAATATCGACTTCATTGCGGAAGATCTGGGGATCATCTCGGAAGACGTCACGGAACTCTTAAAAGCTTCCGGTTTCCCGGGCATGAAAGTGCTGGAATTCGGCATGGGGCCGAAAGAGGCCAACAACCATACTCCGCATAACCATGAGCCAAACTCGGTCTGTTATATCTCCACCCATGACAACTCACCGATCATGGGCTGGAAAGTGACGGCCGATCCGAAAGAAGTCCGTTTTGCCCGGAAGTATCTCGGCTTAAACTGGAAAGAAGGATTCCATAACGGCTTCATCCGCGGCGGAATGTCTTCGGTTTCCAACCTTTTCGTCGCTCAGATTCAGGATTATCTGGGACTGGGAGAGGAAAGCCGGATCAACACGCCGGGAACGGCTGTCGGAAACTGGCAGTGGCGCCTCTGCAAAGATCAGCTGACAATAGAGCTCTCAGAGCAGATTGCGGAAGTCACGGAGCGCTACGGCAGAGCACCGAAAGAAAAGTAAAAAAAAGAAACTCAACAAAGCATTTTTGCCAAAACGGAAGTGCTGCGGGGAGTTTTTTTCTGTGTGGAAATATGCGGATGTAACAGATTGTTACGTAAGCTGGAAGAAGGAGCAGTTATTATAAAAGTATGAGGACGTTAGGAAATAAACTGATTGAACTACGACAGAGCAGAAACCTGACACAGGAAGAAGTTGCCAGCGATCTGCATGTCAGCCGGGAAGCCGTTTCCAACTGGGAAAGAAGCAAGCGGTATCCGGATGTGATGATGTTGGGAACGATTGCCAAATACTACCATGTGTCGGCTGATGAACTGATCTTTCCGGAAGAGTACCCGAAATATGTGGAAGTGACACCAATCATGGAGACAAAGGAAGAGACGAATCTGGAGCTGATCATCTTCAGTGCACTGCTGGCTCTTTATTTCATCAAACTGCTATTTGATCTGACAGTGAAATACTGGCCGACACTGATCGACTGGTTGCTGGAAGATATC
>JAZQFH010000037.1:0-54554 GCA_045539425.1 Erysipelotrichaceae bacterium | reverse complement strand
ATCCTGACGGACAGCTGTATATATGAAACACAAATCCACAGTACAGTTTAAGCATAACAGTTTGGCCTACTGTTTGCCTAATAAAATATCTTGGGCCAGAAAGGAGAATGCATATATTTCTAGCCTAAATATATGATACGTAAATATATGAAACTGAGTGAACTGAAGCTGGAAGAATCCGCAAGAATTACGGAAGTCGGCGGGGAAGGTGCTCTGCGCCAGCATTTTCTGGACATGGGGGTCATCCCCGGAGCAGAACTGAGCGTGGTGCGTTTTGCGCCGCTCGGAGATCCGATGGAGATCCGGATCCACGGGTATGAGCTGACGATGCGGCTCGAGGATGCCGATAAGATTACGATTGAAAAGATCGAGGCACACGAAAGCACGCCAAAGCCGAAGACCCGCCGGAAGTATGACCATCCGGGTCTTGGGGAGGAAGGAAAGTTCCATCCGAAGAACAGCGGGAATCCGCTACCGGAAGGAACGGTGCTCACTTTTGCGTTAGTGGGCAACCAGAACAGCGGGAAAACGACGCTGTTCAATCAGCTGACCGGTTCGAATCAGCATGTCGGTAACTTCCCGGGTGTCACGGTTGACCGGAAGGACGGCGTGATCCGCGGTTATAAGAATACGATGATCACGGATTTGCCGGGAATCTATTCCATGTCCCCGTACTCCAGCGAGGAGATGGTCAGCCGCGATTTCGTCTTAAAGGAGAAACCGAAGGCAATCATCAACATCGTTGATGTAACCAATATCGAGAGAAATCTGTATCTGACGATGCAGTTATTGGAAATGGATGTCCCGATGGTTGTTGCACTGAACATGATGGATGAGCTGACGGGAAACGGTGGCGGCATCGACGTCAATGCGATGGAAGCTTCCCTGGGAGTACCGGTGGTGCCGATTTCCGCCGCGAAGAATCAGGGCGTTGATGAACTGATCCGCCATGCGGTGCATATCGCCAAATATCAGGAAGCACCTGTCCGTCAGGATTTCTGCTCGGCAGAGGACCATAAAGGGGCGGTGCACAGAGCACTGCATGCGGTGCGTCACCTCATTGAGGACCATGCCCAGGCGGCCGGGCTGCCGCAGCGCTTCTGCGCTTCCAAACTGATCGAAGGGGATGAAGCGGTACTGGAAGAGCTGAAGCTCGACCAGAATGAAAAAGAGATGCTGGAACATATCGTACTGCAGATGGAAAAGGAGAGGGAGCTGGATTGCAGCGCAGCGATTGCGGACATGCGCTTCACCTTTATCCAGAAGGTATGTGATGCCAGTGTGCATAAACCGCACAAGAGTGCGGAATATGAGAGAAGTCAGAAAATCGACCATATCCTGATCGGGAAATACAGTGCGATTCCGCTCTTTATTGCCATCATGGGACTGGTTTTCTATCTGACGTTTAATGTGATCGGAGCCTTCCTGCAGGATCTTTTGGCAGCGGGAATCGGTGTATTAACGGAACAGGTGGATGCGCTTTTAAGCACATTACAGGTCAACGAGGTACTGCACCGGCTGATCATTGAAGGTATCTTCGAAGGGGTGGGAAGCGTATTAAGCTTCTTGCCGATTATCGTCACGATGTTCTTCTTCCTTTCCATGCTGGAAGACAGCGGCTACATTGCCCGTGTTGCCTTCTTTATGGATAAGCTCTTACGGAAGATTGGCCTGTCCGGCAGAAGCATTGTTCCGCTATTGATCGGCTTCGGCTGCACGGTGCCTGCCGTCATGTCCACAAGAACTCTGCCGAGTGAACGGGACAGAAAGATGACGATCTTACTGACACCGTTTATGAGCTGTACGGCAAAGCTGCCGATCTACGGCTTCTTTGTGAACTATTTCTTCCCGCACAATAAGGCGCTTATGATGATTCTGATCTATGTGATTGGCGTCGTGACGGGAATTCTGGCAGCCCTCATCTATAAAAAGACGCTGTTCAGCGGGGAAGCGGTTCCGTTTGTCATGGAACTGCCGAACTACCGTCTGCCATCATGGCGCAATGTCATGCAGCTGTTATGGGATAAGTCAAAGGACTTTTTGCAGAGAGCCTTCTCCGTCATTCTTTTAGCCACCATGGCGGTCTGGTTCCTAAAGAGCTTTGACTTCCATTTCAACTTCGTGACGGATTCGCACAGCAGTATTCTGGCGACGGTTGCGAGCTTTATCGCTCCGCTCTTTGCGCCGCTGGGCTTAAAGGACTGGCGCATCGTCACTTCTCTGATCAGCGGTTTTCTGGCAAAGGAAAGCGTCGTTGCGACCATGGAAGTGCTGTTTAAGGCAGGAGGGGAAACGGTTCTTGATTTCTCGCGGGCTTCCGGCCTGGCATTGCTTGTCTTCAGTCTCTTATATACGCCCTGCGTTGCGGCAATCGCCTCCATCAAGCGGGAACTCGGCTCGAAGTGGGCAGTCTACGTGGTCATGTATCAATGCACCGTTGCCTATCTGATTGCTTTGATCGCAAAGGGACTTGGGATCCTCTTGCGGCTTGGGTAGGAGAATTGCGATGAACCTCTGGGACTTTATCATCACCGCCGGCCTGATTGCACTTGTCTTTTTCAGCCTCTCACTTCACAGGAAGCAGAAAGGCGGATGCAGCTGCTGCGACAAGGAAAACTGTGCTTTCCGCAATGAACTATACCGCAAATAACGGCATTATCACTCCCGCAGGTAACTGCGGGAGTTTTTTTGACAATAAAAACAAAATGACAGATTTCATCAAACTATGTGAATTTTTTGTGAAAACGGTGCTATAATCAAGTTAAAGAAAGAAGTTTCATAAATAATTCTTAAGGAGCTGAAAAACAATTATGAAAAAACTTTTGATCGTCATTTTAAGTGCGTTGATGGTGCTCTCCTTCACGGGTTGCAGCAATAACAACACACCGGACAAACCTGCAGAAGAAAAATCCGCAGTCCAGCAGATTATTGCGGAAGCACAGGGCATGACATTGGAAGAACTGGCCAAGAAGGCTATCGAAGAATCCAATGGCAAGACATTCTATGGACTGGGCAACTCCAGCCGTGGTAAATCCGCATTACCGTTATTTATTGATTATCTGAAGACAATCGATCCGAACTACAGTATGGATTTCGAATGGCAGCAGCCGAAGAACAACAAAATCTTCGATCAGCTGACAGCCGACAGCTTAAAGGAAACAGGCACATTCGCCATGACTCTGATTCAGGATGGTAACCAGATCGAATCCAAGATGGTACAGACGGGTATTCTGGACAGATTCATCCCGAAAGAATGGGCTGAAGCAAACGGAACAACAGCTGCAGACTATAAAGGATACCTGCCGCTGCAGACATTAAACAAAGTCTTCGAATACAACTGCACAGGTTCCAAGACATATGACAACTGCTGGGACTTCGTCGCTGAAGGTGAACATGGCTTATTCATGGATATCGACTCTGAAATCGTCGGTAAGAACTTCCTGTACATGTTAACCAAAGACGAATATGCAGCAAATCTGAAAGATGCATATGACAAATTAAGTGATGCTGAAAAGGCATACTTCGAACCGACAATCACTGCCATGGAAGCAGATGCCAAAGACCTCGGTTTAGGTGAAAACGGCAAATACGCTCTGGCATGGATCAAACTCTGGGTGGAAAGCTATTCCGCACAGACAGATGACGGCCCGATCTGCAACACTTTAGTTGATAAGAGTGCCACAGACCAGTTCGGTTTACTGGTTTACTCCAAACTGCGTTCCGTTGAAGAAAGTGACTCCGTCTCCGTAAACAACATTAAGGTTGCGGCATATCAGGACGGTTATCAGGGTATGGGCGGCTATGCATATTGCCATTACCTCTTTGTCACAGACAACTCTCCGTTACCGTGGACAGCATGTGCCTTTATCGCCTACATGGTCGAAACAGTTGACGGCTTCTCCGCATGGGGCAAGGATATGGGCGGTTATTCTTCCAATCCGCAGGTCTTAGCAGCGAACGAAGAAAAATATCATCATTCCCAGGGCGGCGTCGTCGATGGCGTGACAGTATTTGAAGCCAAGAACGACCGCGGTTATGAATGGTGGATCAAGGAAGGCAAACTGGTTGTCGAAGATCCGGAATACTGCGCATCCGTCGCATTCACGGTCGGCAGCTGGATTGAAACGCTGACAAAGTATAAAGGTTAAAAATCTTTAGAAACAACCATATTTCATAACATACAGGAATTGAAGTGCCCTTATAGGAGTAGATTCTATAAGGGCACTTTCCTTAACAGAGAAGAGGAGTTTGTATGAACAACAAAAAAATGAAAATCATGTGGAATAATGTCCGCACATTCTTCTCCAAGCCGTACAATACGATCCTGGTTTTAACGGGGATCTTAGTTACCTTTACGACAATTGCGCCAATCATCGCCATTGTGGAAGATACCTTCAAGATCCATCCGGGGACCATTGATGCGTATCTGACCGGGAAAACCTCAGGGTACAGCATTGTAAACTATGTGGACTTATTTACCAGTTCCATGGCAAAGAACAACCTCTGGGTTCCGCTCTGGAATACAGTGCTGCTGGCAATCGGATCATGTGCCATTGCCATCATCTTCGGCGGATCCTTTGCCTACCTGATTACCCGGACCAATATGGCGTTCCGGAAGTATCTGAGTTCAATCTTTATTTTCCCGTATATCATGCCGCAGTGGACACTGGCGGTCGTATGGCAGAACCTGTTTAACTCCAATGCCATAACCGGAACATCGAACGGTCTCTTTGCGACCTTGTTCCATATCAATATGCCGTTATGGTGGTGCAAGGGACTCTTCCCGTCCATTCTGATTCTGGGACTGCACTATGCTCCGTTTGCCTACATTCTGATCGGCGGCATCTTCAAGAATATGGACGCCAACCTGGAAGAAGCGGCAACCATCCTGGATACGCCGCCATGGAAGATTCTTACCAGAGTGACGCTGCCGATGATCAAGCCGGCCATCCTCTCGACGATTCTGTTAGTCGTCGGAAGTGCCATCGGTTCCTACCCGGTACCGCATTATCTGGGCCTGACCACACTGGCTACCAAATATGTCTCCATGAATGACAAATATGCCGGAGAGGCCAGTATCCTGGCCATCATCATGATGCTTTTCGGCGTGGCCATCATGTTCTTAAACCAGATGAGCCTGCACTCCCGGAAGAACTATACGACAGTCACCGGCAAGAGCGGCCAGATCTCCAAGGTCAACCTCGGCAAAGTCGGAAAATATGCGATTGCGATCGTACTGGTATTCATTACCTTCTTCACATCCATTTTCCCGATCATCTCGTTCGCATTTGAAACATTCCTGCCGAACCCGGGCGACTATTCCTTCCTGTATACCCACAATGTCAATAACCTGACGACAAAGTGGTGGATCACTTCGGAAAACGTTACGGAAAACGGCATGTACGGTCAGTTCGGTATCCTCTACAACAAGACCATCTGGTCCGCCTTCAAGGGAACGATCCTGGTTGCGGTGTGCTGCTGCCTGTTTGCCGGAACCATCGGGACTCTGATCGGTTATGCGGTCAGTAAGAATCGAAAGGGCAAGCTGGCGGGATATGTCAACTCCATGGCCTTCCTGCCGTATCTGATGCCGTCCGTTGCGGTCGGCGTTGCCTACTTCATCCTGTTCTCCGGCGATAAGATCAACCTGTTCAACACCTATACGGCTCTGATCATTGTCGGTACGGTCAAATACATTCCGTTCGCCTCCCGTAGTGCTTTGAACTCCATGCTGCAGCTGTCTGGAGAAATTGAGGAATCGGCCATTATTCAGGATGTTCCGTGGATCAAGCGGATGACGAGGATCATCATTCCGATTCAGAAGTCCAGTATCATCAGCGGCTTCCTCTTACCGTTTATGACGTGCTTGAGAGAGCTGAGCTTATTCATGCTGCTGTGTACGCAGGGATTCATCCTGTCTACCACACTGGACTACTTTGACGAAATGGGATTATACGCATTCTCCAGCGGCATCAATCTGATCCTGATCGTTACGATCTTAATCAGTAATACGATCGTAAACAAGGTCACGGGTGCCAGTCTGGATGAAGGAATCGGAGGATAAAAACAATGCCAAAAATTACATTAGAACATGTTACCAAACGCTGGGATAAATTCTACGCCGTGGAAGACCTGAACATGGTCATTGAAGACAATGCCTTCGTTACCCTGTTAGGCCCGTCCGGCTGCGGAAAAACAACAACCTTACGTATGATCGCGGGTTTGGAGACCCCGACCAGCGGCAAGATCACCATCGGAGACCGCGTGGTATTCGACTCGGAAGAAGGAATCAATATTCCGGCCAATAAACGGAAAGTGGGATTCCTGTTCCAGAACTATGCCTTATGGCCGAATATGACGGTCTATCAGAACATTTCCTTCGGTTTGACCAACGTCAAAGAGGAAATGAATGAAATCGACTTTGACGGCAGAACAAAAGCCGCACTTGTCAAAATACTGGAACGTCCGGAAGAAGTCATAAAGGTCGTGGAAGAGTGCTACGACAGAAAAGGCAAACTGGACGAGAACAAGCTGAACATCAAACTGATCGACCGCTTTGAAATCTCGACCTATACCGCAAAGGCTTTGATGGGCTTAAAGCTTCAGGATACAAAAGATCTGCGTGGCCTCGCAAAGGAAAAGAGTGAGCAGCTGAAGAAGGAAATCGAAGCGATCCGCTCCAAAGCCGCTTCCAACGGAATGACGCTGGATGAGAACTTCGTCTATATGAAAAACGGAGCTCCGGTCCGCAAGGTCCGCAAGCTTTCCAAAGAGGAAATCGATCTGAGTGTCCGCCGTGTCTCCCGTATCGTAAAGATCGGAATGTTCATGGACCGCTATCCGGCAGAACTCTCCGGCGGCCAGCAGCAGCGTGTGGCCATTGCCCGTACACTGGCACCGGAACCGTCCGTACTGTTCATGGATGAACCGTTAAGTAACCTGGATGCGAAACTCCGTCTGGAGATGCGTTCGGAATTACAGCGTCTACACCTGGAAACAGGCAGTACATTTGTCTATGTCACGCATGACCAGATGGAAGCCATGACGCTGGCAACCAAGATCTGCTTGATCGATAACGGTGTATTACAGCAGTATGAAGCACCGTTAACGGTTTATGATACTCCTGCTAATCTGTTTGTTGCGGACTTCGTCGGAAATCCGTCCATCAACTTCATTGATGCCAAGGGTACACAGAATGAAGACGGATCCTTCAGTTTAACGGTCTTTGACGATAAGACGGTCACATTCCATCCGCGGAAGAAATTCGATATCAAGAAGTGGTATGAAGATGATGCCGCTCTGGAAGCGGAACTGTTGGAAGAAAAGAAACGCAAAGCCGCACAGAAGGGCTATGTGGAAAAAGGAAACAAGGACACGGTATTCAAATATCACATTGCCCAGGTCGATGAAAAAGAAGACTACGGCGATGAGATCGTTCTGGGGGAAGAAGACTTTGTCCTCGGTGTCCGTCCGGAACTGATCAAGATCAGCAAGGAAGGCGGTCTGGAAGGGGAAATCTACTCCTCCATGCCGACCGGTATGGAAACGACAGTCCGTGTTGCCATCGGCAACTATATTCTGACCGGCGTCATGTTCGGCGGAGTTGTCTATAAGATCGGCGACAAGACGAATATTGAATTCAAGGGAAACAATGTGCTGCTGTTCTCCAGAAAGAACGGGAAGTACATCAGCCTCGGAAGTCTGGATATCAAATAAGGCGAAGCCGGAGGAATCTCCGGCTTTTTGCTTGTTTGAATTTTACATGAAGGAGCGATACAATAATATTGTACTTTCACTATGTGAAAGATTTCACGTAGTGCTGCTTCGCAAAGGTGGTTCAACAGCTTACGTGAGAGATAATAAGGAGGAGTTATGAAAGTAGTATTAGCAGGGGCATTCGGCAATCTCGGTGCGGAGATCCTGAAAGTTCTGGTTGCGAAAAAACATGAAGTCATCGCAGCGGATCTGAAGGAGAGAGATGTCGAAGGACTCAACAAAACAGACTACCGCTTTGTCAGCATTGATGCGACAAAGAAGGACACACTGAAAGGCTTATGCGACGGTGCGGACGTTGTCATTACGACCATGGGTCTGACCGGTGCATCCACCCGCTTTACAGCCTATGATATCGACTATCAGGGAAATATCAATCTTTATGAAGAAGCGAAACGCGCAAATGTGAAGAAATTCAATTACATCTCCGTTATCGCCTGTGATGAGCCGGGAGCAGAGAAGGTCCCGATGCTGCATGCGAAGTATATGGTGGAAGAAGAGCTGAAGAAGGGAAATATGGAATATGTCATCTACCGTCCGACCGGCTACTTCTACGATATTGCCAAGGTGTTCAAACCGTATGTGGAAAAAGGCGAAATGCAGCTGTTAAAAGGCTATGGCAATGTCAAGGCGAACGTCGTTGACTGTCCGGATTTTGCGGCCTTTGTGGTGGAGCATATGCTGGATACCAACAAGACATATGAAGTTGGCGGCAAGGAAACCTATACATATGAGGAAATGGCCAAACTGTGCTTTGACGCTGCCGGTAAACCGGTGAAGATCAAATGGGCACCGATCTGGCTGTTCGGTATCCTGGCGAATCTGCCGAAGATCAAGAAGGAAGGAAAACACGATATTATTCTGTTCTCCAAGTGGACACTCTCCCACGATCTGGTTGGCAAGGATGTCACGGGAGATGCTTCTTTCAAGGAATACATCGGCAAATATTTCGGGGGTAAGAAATAATGGTCTTCCCGAATGCGATTAAAATTCTGTTTGTGGTGGCTTTAGTCTGCTGCAGCTTCGGCTTTAAGGAGCTGGTCTGGTTCATGTCCGTAGGATACGGTTTTGCGGTCATGGGAATCGGTCTGGCACAGCTCGTCATGTTTTTCAAAACATCCAGCCTGATCGTAAAACTCTTTGATCTGGTCCTAGTGGTTTACGGTTTCCGTTTGGGTTACTTCCTGCTCATGCGTGAGCTGAAGAATGCCAACTACAAGAAGATTCTGGATTCCACGGGATCCACCAAGAAAGTTCCGATCTTTGTGTCCTTATTCATGTGGATCTACTGCGCGGCAATGTACGATGCTCAGACGGCGGCTCTGACGTACCGTGTTGTGAACGGTGCGAAAGATAATGTTGCGCTTTATCTCGGCTTACTGATTACATTACTCGGTGTATTGGGCGAAGCTCTTGCCGACAAGCAGAAGAGCGATGCGAAGAAAATCAATCCGAAGCGCTTCTGCGATACGGGTCTCTATAGGTTTGTGCGCTGCCCGAACTATTTCTCTGAAATTCTGGTCTGGACCGGCTTATTCGTCTCCGGCTTCGGTGCAGTGAGCGGAGCACAGTGGATCGTAGTCGCTCTCGGCTATCTTCTGATCCTTGTGGTCATGATCAACGGTGCGCAGAGACTGGAAAAACGTCATGAGAAAAACTATGGAAACGATCCGGAATATATTCGTTATGCGGACAGCACTCCGATCCTGTTCCCGCTCTTACCGCTGTACCATTTGAATAAAGTGGAACGCAAATAACAGAACAGCGTGATTCTCATGAAGCATTTCAGTATTCCGATGGCGCTTGTGGATTATATCCCTGTCGTCCTGTTTCTTTTCGGAGCAGTGAAACTACAGAGAGCGCTGTATAACAAAATGTCAAAAGGGGCATTCGCTCTGTTCTCCGCAGGCAGCATCAATGTGTTTATTGCCGGTTTCTCCAAGGCAACCTATAAACTGCTGTATGCGGCGGGAGTCTGTGACTTTGAAGTGCTGAACAGCCTGATGTTTCCGACGCAGGCACTGGGCTTCCTCTTATGCGGAATCGCCTTGATTGCCATGTGGTATCATCCGCAGGGTGCGCTTTATGAGGTTGCAGCCCCAGTCCTGTTTAAGGGAACCATGATCTTTGTCAGCATGATGTGTCTGGGACTTGGTGCAATGGATTTCATCCTTGTCAAACTCAGCCGGAAGCTGAAGCAGAACGGTGCGGTAATCTGTTTCATCGTTTCCTTCCTGCTCAGTCTGTGCATGGGGTATCTTTCCAGTAAGGACTTTACACAAAGCTACATGAACTGGATTGCCCAGCTCATCAATATTGTAGGGCAGTCGGCTTTCCTCTATGGGGCAGTGTTGCTGAAAAAAAGCGGACTAGGCGAACTCAGATTATAAAAAGAAAGGCAGATACGGCAGCATCGCTACGCTGATCTGCTTTTTTCGTGAATCGGGTGCGGTTGAAAAATCAGGGGGAGGGCTTTATAATAGGCATATAAGCGAAGAAGAGGATCTGCCTTTTCCTGTTGTCTTTTTGAGAGAGGGGTAAAAAATGGATGCTCTGAGCTCCTTTGAAAGAAGGCGGTGGCATCCGTTACATGCAGATATCTGGAAACAGATCAGATAAGCTGGTACAACGAAAGACTTCGTCCTCTGGCGAGGCTTTTTTCGTTTTTACCATATTTTATCCTAGTGATAAGGGGGAGAAAAATCATGACACAGAGAAAAGAATCCGTAGGAAAGATGATCGTCGGTAAGTGGGACACGAAAACAGTTGTCGGTGTTGCCATCGGTGCAGCACTGTACGGTGTTTTAATGAATTACGGCGGTATCAGAGTCTTCACGAACACATCCCTCACGACAGCAATGGTCATCGATGTTATCGTCGGTGCCTTATTCGGTCCGCTGCCTGCCGCATTAATGGCATTCTGCGGAAACGTGATTGCTGACCTGATCGGTGGTTGGGGCTTCTGGTTTGACTGGTCCGTCGGCAACGGCGTCCTGGCTTTCTTCGTTGGTTTACTGCCGCTGTATGGCGCAAGAATCAATGACGGCGTCTTTACTACAAAACAGGCTGTGATCTATGCGATCACTGTCATCGTCGGCAACCTGGTTGCATTTGGTGTTGTTACTCCGTTATTAACTTATTTATGGTACTCCAATGAGTTAACAATTACCTGGAGCCAGTGCCTGTCCGCTTTTGCGTCTAACGCATCGGTACAGATCATTGTCGGTATTCCGTTACTGTTCTTATTGGCAAAGCGTAACGCACGCAGCACAAATCTGAGCAAGGAAGACTAAGAATGTCTGACCCGGTAATCGAGTTTAAAGACTTTTCATTTCGCTATAAGTCCCAGAATGAGGATACACTGAAACATATCAACCTGACGATCAATCAGGGAGAGAAAGTTCTGATTCTGGGACCTAGCGGATCCGGGAAAAGCACACTCGGAAACTGCATTAACGGTTTGATTCCGTTCTCTTATGAAGGAGAAATCACCGGTTCTCTTAAGGTCGCAGGTATTGAGACCAAAGAGGCCGATATTTTTACTCTCAGCAATCACGTAGGAACTGTCCAGCAGGATACCGATGCCCAGTTTATCGGCCTTTCTGTTGGCGAAGATATTGCCTTTGCGCTGGAAAATGATGCCATGGACCGTCCGACCATGCTCATCAAGGTGCTGGAGGCTGCGAAAACGGTAGGGATGGAGGACTTCCTGGAAGAAGTACCTTACGATCTCTCCGGCGGACAGAAACAGAAAGTAGCTCTGGCAGGGGTTATTCATGACGAAGAGGAGATCCTTCTTTTCGATGAGCCTCTGGCTGCACTGGATCCGGCGATGGGAATGACGGCAGTCGACCTGATCGATCAGATCTACCGGAATAAACACAAGACCATCATCATCATCGAGCACCGTCTCGAAGATGTGCTCTACCGTCATGTGGACAGAATCATTCTGGTACATGAAGGCCGGATCACGCTGGACTGCACACCGGATGAGCTGCTTTCCGAGAATGTATTAAAAGAAATGGGAATCCGGGAACCGCTGTACCTCAGTGCACTCAAGCATGCCGGAATCCGCTTTGATAAACACGATCACTTATGCGATGTTCATGCGTTAGACATGAATCTTTACCGTGATAAGCTGATCGCTCATTTTGAAGAAAACAAGACAAAGCTGAAATCACCGTCCGTCTCTTCCGAGAAACTTCTGGAAGTGAAGGATGTAAGTTTTTCCTATGGCAGCTTTGAAGCTTTGAAGCACGTCTCTTTTGACGTGTATAAAGGAGAAAAAATCTCCATCGTCGGAAAGAATGGCGCCGGAAAGAGTACAATGGCGAAGCTTTTATGCGGAATCATCCGTCCGAAAAGCGGCGAGATTCTTTTCCGCGGACAGAATTGCCTGCAGTATACCATCCGTGATTTAGGCAAACTGATCGGTTATGTCATGCAGAACCCGAATCAGATGTTGGTGAAGGACATCATCAAGGATGAAGTCGAACTGGCGATGGTCCTCAATCAGTATCCGCAGGAGGAACTTCAGAAAAACAGTGAGGAAGTCTTACGGATGTGCGATCTGTACGGCATGCGCAACTGGCCGACCAGCGTGCTTTCCTACGGGCAGCGCAAGCGTGTTACCATTGCATCCATTCTGAGCTTACGGCCGGAAATCATCATCGTAGATGAACCGACGGCAGGACAGGATTACGAGCACTACACGGAAATCATGCGCTTTCTGGAAGACCTCAATACCAATTACGGGATTACAATCCTGTTCATCACGCATGACATGCATCTGGCGATTGAATATACCGACAGGGCAATTGTATTTGCGGATGGGGAAAAGATCGGGGACGACTACGTCATTAAGATCCTTTCGGATGACTCCATCATTCAGCGCGCCAATCTGAAGCAGACTTCCTTGGTCCATCTGGCCAAAGCGGCCGGTTTGGATCCGGAACAGTTCATTCACGCGTTTATTGAGGAGGAGAGAAAGGAGAGGGAAAATGGATAACCGCTTATTCATTAACGTGAAACCGGGAACCACCTTTCTGGACCGGCTGACGGGGAAGACCAAAGTCCGTACCTTCCTGATTCTGATCTTCCTTCTGATCGCGACATGGGACTTCCGCGTCATTGCGCCGCTATTGGTCCTGTTTATCTTCGCGCTTTTATCCGTGAAGCCAAACTGGAAGCAGATCAGCGGGCTGATCTGGTTTACGGTGATCATGAATCTGTTTAACCTGCTGTTACTGTGGCTTGTGGAGCCGGATTACGGTTTGAACATGTGCGGAGGATCCACACTGTTATTCCGTGTGAACAGCTTCCATATCGTCACTGCGGAAACGCTCTGGTATTTCTTAGTGCGCTTCTCGAAATTCATGGCGACTTTCTTACTGTCGCTGACATTTATTCAGTCCATTACACCGAGTGAACTCGCAGCCGGGCTGCGCTCGATCGGTGTTCCGTATAAGGTCTGTACGGTCGTTTCCATCGCCTTCCGCTATATTCCGGACATCACGCGTGATTTCCAGAATATCAAGATTTCCATGCAGGCAAGGGGAATGGAACTCGATCCGAAAAAAGCGAGTTTACTTTCCCGCTTAAAACAGAATGTATACATCCTGGCACCGCTGATCATCTCTTCCTTTGACAGGGTAGGGAATATTTCGAATGCCATGGATCTCAGAGGATACGGAAAGAAGAAAACAAGAACCTATTATTCCGAACACGAGGATACGCCGGGAGACAAAATCATGATGTATGTTTATCTGGCTTTTCTGGCATTCTATATCTTCTTACTGATCTATCACAGAATTCATCCTGCCGTGCATGAGGTATGGTGCCCATGGATTCGTTAAACTATTATGAATATCTGATCCAACATCTCTCTGACCTGCAGGAATTGATTCGGATTCCTTCCGTTTATGATGCCGAAAGCGTTTCTGAAACAGCGCCTTTTGGCATTTTTTCTCTCAGGGCACTCGAAAAGATGAAATCACTGCTTCTGAAAGAAGGATACGATGTGAAGGAGTACGGCCATAAAGCCATCTCCGGCTCATTCGGCAAGGGAAGCGAGCGGATCGATATCGCCAGTCATCTGGATGTCGTTTCGGTTTCCTCCGGCTGGCAGAGGGATCCGTTCTCCGGAGAGTGCGACGGAGAATATCTTTACGGCAGAGGCGCGCAGGATATGAAAACCAGCGCGTATCTGGTGTATCTTGCCTGCAATCTGATCAAAGAGAGCGGAAAAGATGTGAATAAGGAAATCCGGCTGGTTTACGGAAGCGATGAAGAGCGCACGATGGAGGATATGAAATACTATTACTCCTGCGTAACGCCACCGGCATTTGCGTTTACCCCGGACGGAGATTTCCCTCTCTGCATCGGGGAAAAAGGCGCCTTAATGTGGACACTGAATAAAAAGTATCGCGGCATGGTTTCAGAGCTTCAGTGCGGAACGCAGTGCAATATCGTCCCGGACAGAGCGGAAGCCCTGCTGGAAATAAAAGACGCAGAGCGTGTTTGCCACATAGCGGAAGCAGAAGGAATGGACGCGGAAGTGAAAGAAGAAAACGGACGCGTCAGAATTATCGTGCATGGGAAGAGCACCCATGCCTCAAGACCTTCCGGCGGACACAGTGCCACTTCTGACCTCTTAAAGCTGATCGTAGCGCTTAGCGGGGAAGGAGAATTCCTCTTACTGAATAAGGCGTTTGCGGATCCTTATGGAAAAGGAGCTGACTGCGCTATCACAACGGAGGAAATGGGTGAGCTTACATTGAATCTTGGCGTGCTGAATCTTGAAAACGGAGTTTTCAAAGGGCAGGTCGACTGCCGTTATCCGCTGGGGATCACTTCAGGTGAGCTGACAGAGAAAATGAGAAAGGCACTGCCGCACTTTGAGGTGGAACTGCCATATGATGATCCGCCAACCTGGAATTCACCGGAGGATCCCTATATCAAGGCATTGGCAGAGGCATATGAGGAAGTCAGAGGCGAGGAAGCAACCATGTTTGTTTCCGGAGGTGTCTCCTATTCGAAAGTTTTCGGACACTGCGTCTCCTTCGGACCGGTGTTTCCGCAAGAAGAGAGGCTCTTCCACGAAAAAGATGAAAGAATCTCTCTGAAGAGTGCCGCACAGGCACTGGAAATCTATCACAAGGCAATTCTGAAATTGCTGGAGGTATAAACCATGAAAAAACCGATCATTGTACTGCAGACGGATTTTTCCAATACCTGGAGTGCGGTTGCCACGATGAAAGGTGTCATCAAGACGGTGGATCCTGAGCTGGAAATTCTGGATCTGACCCACGATATCCGGAAGTTTAATCCGTTTGAAGCATCCCTTTCGCTGGTTACAAGTGAACCATACTGGCCAGAGGGGACCATCTTTGTTTCGGTCGTGGATCCGACGGTCGGCTCCGCGCGCCGTGCTTCCGCGGCACTATTGAATGACGGCAATATCGTCATCTCCCCGGATAACGGCTCTTTGACACATCTGAAAAGAGAAGTCGGAATCGCTGAGATCCGCGAAATTCATAAGGAGATCCGCTTCCCCGCAAAGGAAGAGGTCAGCGTTTTCCACGGCAGGGATATCTTTGCCTATGCGGCGGCGCTATTGGCAAGCGGACAGAAGAGTTTTGAGAAAATCGGGGAGAAATATGATGTTGCGGAAGTGGTTGAATGTGAACTCGCAAACATGCGGCCGCAATTGAACCAAAGAGAAGTCAGCGGTATCATCTTTACCGGTCTGAAGCACTACGGCGGCGTGGAAATCAATGTTACCAATGAGGAATTCCATCGCTGCGGCTTTACTGAAGGGGAGATGGTGGATGTGACGATCTGCTTTCAGGGCAAGGAAGTCTTCTACCGCCCGGTACGCTTTGATCACAGCTTCTCCTGTGTTGCGCTGAAAGAGCCGATTCTTTACTGCGGTTCTTCCCGCTATCTGTCGCTGGACTGCAATCAGGACAGCTTCATGGAGCGGTATCAGATAGATTTCGGAATGGACTGGACCATTTCGATCAGAGGTGAAAAATGAAGAAATTACTCGTATTTCAGAGTGACTTCGGTTTAGTGGATGGCGCCGTTGCCGCCATGACCGGAGTGGCACTCAGTGTGGATGAAGAATTGAAGATATATGATCTGACGCATAATATTCCGCCGTTTGATACGTTTGAGGCATCCTACCGGCTGCTTCAGGCGGTACCGTACTGGCCGGAAGGATCGGTGTTTGTCTCCGTGGTGGACCCGGGTGTCGGCTCAAGCCGTCCGAGCGTTGTCGCAAAGCTGAAAAGCGGGCAGTATATCGTCACTCCGGACAACGGGACTCTGACGCATATCAAGCGTGTCCTCGGCATTGAGGAGGTACGCCAGATTTCGGAAAAGGTCGGCAGACGGAAGAATTCGGAAGGCTCCTATACCTTCCACGGAAGAGATGTCTATGCCTATACCGGTGCACTATTGGCAAGCGGGAAGATCTCCTTTGAAGAGATCGGCACTTCCGTTGATCCGCAGGATGTTGTGGAACTGAATGTCAGAGCTGCCAAACGGGAAGACGACACATTATACGGAACGATCGAAACGCTGGATGTCCGCTTCGGATCTTTGTGGACCAATATCAGCAGGGATCTTTTTGAAGAGCTGGAGGTTTCTGCCAATTCTTTGATCGATGTGGCAATCTACCGCGATAAGACGTGTGTCTATCATTCGTTTATGACATATGTTCACACCTTTGCGGAAGTGCAGATCGGTGAGGCGCTCTGCTATATTAATTCCATGGATCATCTGGGAGTTGCCATCAATCAGGGTAACTTCGCAAAAGCCTATAATATCGGGACAAGAGAACCTTGGCATATCATCATAAAAAAGATAAAATAAACTTTAGCGGAAGTTAAAGGAGTGTTTGTTTTGAATTCGAAAACGGGAAATAAAATAAGAAAAGTCCATAAGGGAACCCTCAGCAGAATTGTTTTTCTTGCGCTGGCGGCGGTTCTGGAGCTTTTGTTTATTTATTTCCTTTTTAAATACTTTAACGAGCGCGCTTCCTGGATCGAAGGAGCTTTACGTATCATCAGTGTGATCGTGGTGCTGGAAATCGTGAATTATTCCCATCACCTTTCTTCGGATATGATCTGGATCATCATGATCGTCATCTCTCCGATCTTCGGAACCATCACCTACCTTCTGATCGGCGGGAACCTGTTCCTCAGCCGTACCTACCGTAATATCCAGTGGGAAGCCCACAGCTCCCATCAGTATTTCATGGAAGATGAGGCAGTGCAGAGCGAGATGGATCAGCGCTTTGATGATTATAAAGGGCAGTTCCATTACATCTCTGATATTGCCGGCTATCCGTTCTATCGCAATAACGAATGCCGTTATTTCGGCTTTGGTGAAGAGAGTTTTTCCGTCATGCTGCAGGAGCTGCGCAAGGCGGAGCGCTATATCTTCATGGAGTATTTCATTATCGAAGAAGGGTACATGTGGAACAGTATCCTGGAGATTCTGGAAGAAAAGGTGCAGCAGGGAGTTGAAGTCCGTGTCATGTACGATGACGTCGGCAGCATCATGACGCTCTCCCAGAGCTATGCGGATGTTCTGGAAGCGAAGGGAATCAAATGCGTGACGTTTAACCGCGTGAACCCGTTCATCAATGTCATCATGAACCACCGTGACCACCGCAAGATCCTGGTAATCGACGGAAAGGTCGGCTTTACGGGCGGAATCAATCTGGCGGATGAATATCTGAATATCAAGAAGCGCTTCGGCGTATGGAAAGACAACTGCCTGATGATCAGAGGAAACGCCGTCTGGAGCATGACCATTACCTTCTTAAGCAACTGGAATGCGCTGCGCAAGGAAGACTACGATTATACGAGATACCGCCATATCACAACGGTTGACAAGGCGGATGGGTACATCTCACCTTATGCGGATACCCCGCTGGATGATGAACTTGTCGGTCAGTATATCTACATGAATATCATCAACCAGGCCAGGGATTACGTCTACATCGCCACACCGTATCTGATCATTGATGCCGAATTCATCAATGCGCTGATTCTTGCGGCGAAGCGGGGCGTGGATGTCCGCATTGTGACGCCGGGGATTCCGGATAAAAAGGTGATCTGGCAGATCACGAAATCCTTCTATTCCCAGCTGATTGAAGGCGGTGTCAAGATTTATGAATACACGCCGGGCTTTGTCCATTCGAAGATCTTCGTGGCGGATGATATCCTGTGCACGGTGGGAACGATCAATCTGGACTACCGTTCGCTTTATTTGCACTTTGAAAACGGCACTTATATCTTTAACTCCAAGGTCGTTCAGGATGTACGGGATGACATGAAGAGCATGTTTGAGGTTTCGCACTGCTATACGGCAGAGGAAGCCCGCCTTTCGCTCTTCAAGCGTTTTATTATCAATGTAATGCGCCTGTTCTCGCCGCTGTTATAAAAGATAATAATAAAGATGAATAGAAATACGGGAGAGCCTGCGCTCTCCTTTTTCAATAAGAAAAAAGGGTTCTGAATCATCAGAACCCTGTACTTTCAAATGGGGCGATTGATGGGACTCGAACCCACGGAATGCTAGAGCCACAATCTAGTGTGTTAACCAACTTCACCACAACCGCCATGTGCTTACATATTATATAAGATTCGATTCGTTTTGTAAATATGGAAAGTAAAAAGAATATCCTTTATAATAAGGGTAGTCATAGGAGGAATTATCATGAAATTCTATCGTTGTAAGAAGTGCGGAAACCTGGTCGCAATGATTGATGAAAAGGTCTGTATTCCGCATTGCTGCGGAGAAGCAATGGAACTTCTGGAAGGAAATACCACTGATGCAGCAGTTGAAAAACATGTTCCTGTCGTTTACGAAGAAGACGGCAAGGTCATTGTCAAAGTCGGAGATGTCGCTCATCCGATGTTACCGGAACACCATATCGCCTGGCTCTACGTGGAGCTGAATGACGGTGGTATCTTAAAATATCTCCCGGTTGATCAGCCGGCATGCGCAGCTTTTGATGTCGCTTTAAAGGATGTCAAGAGAGTTTACGAATACTGCAATCTGCACGGTCTCTGGAAGAAAGAACTGTAATCGTAAAATGCAGTCGTGCCCTATGGCACGGCTGCTTTTTTTATTTTATGGCGGAATAGGTATTTATAAGTACAATTTTCATTTATCCGCCGATTATTTTTCGTTATAATGGAAAGAGTGAAGCGGTGAATTCACTGTTTTCGGCAGGGAATGCAATTCCGTCTGCTTAAAATGATGAATGAAACCGGGAAGAGGTAAATGTTATGCAATTTTCGGATGTCTTATTACTGTTTACGGGCCTGGCAATCTTCCTCTATGGAATGGAAATCATGGGAGACGGTTTCAAGCATATGGCCGGCAGCAAGCTTCAGTCAATCCTCGAAAAACTGACCAGCAAACCGATTGTCGGGCTGTTTGCCGGTATCGTGGTCACCGCCATTATTCAGTCTTCTTCCGCTGTCACCAGCATGCTGGTTGGCTTCGTTAATGCAGGCATCATGAATGTTGCGCAGACAGTCAGTGTCATCATGGGTACGAATGTCGGTACGACGGTTACCGGTCAGCTCATGGCACTGAATCTGGAAGCAATCGCTCCGATCTTCGCCTTTGCGGGCGTCTGTCTGATCATGTTCTTCTCCGCAAAAGACCGCGTCAAGGCGCTCGGTGAGATCCTTGCCGGTTTCGGCTTCCTCTTTATCGGTATGTCCACGATGGGAGAATCTCTGCAGCCGCTGCAGTCTTCCCCGTTCTTTCTGAATCTGATCGTGAGCCTCAGAAATCCAATCCTCGGTATTCTGGTCGGTGCTCTTTTCACGGCGATGATTCAGAGTTCCTCTGCCTCGCTCGGTATTATCCAGACAATGGCAAAAGGCGGATTACTGGGAATCCAGGATGTTCTCTACTTTAACCTGGGACAGAATATCGGTACGACATCCACGGCATTACTGGCTTCGCTGGGTTTCAACCGTGACTCCAAACGGGTTGCCATCATCAACTTCTCGTTCAACTTCCTGGTAACGGTTCTGTTCGGAATCCTGTACTCCATCTTCCCGCTGCATAAGCTGTATATGGCAATCTCTCCGGATAACCCGGTTGCCCAGATCGCTACGATGCATACATTCGTCAACGTGGTTGGCACGCTTATTTTCCTGCCAATCAACAAACTGTTTGTCAAGATTGCCTATATGATCATTCCGGATCAGGGATCGGAAAAGAAAATGCAGCCGGAGATCACGCAGCCTGCCAAGGCCGAAAGCAACTCCGCAATCGTTCTGTATGGTCTGACGGTTGAAATGGATCACATGTTTGAACTCGTCAAGACCAACGTCAGCAGCTCGATTGAAGCAATTCTGGAACATGTCAGCAATCTGCAGGAAATTGAGGAAGTGGAGCAGGAAATCAACCAGATCAATAAGGGTATTTCCAAAAACCTTTCCATTCTGATGACCTCCAATCTGACCATGGAGGAATCCACGCAGGCATCTCAGCTCTTCTCCATCAATGTGGATTTAGAGCGGATGGGAGACCATGCCATCAACCTCGCGCAGAGCGGGGACAATCTCTTACGCGCGGATAAATCCTTCAGTACGGATACGTATGATCAGTTGGCCAGGATCTATAACAACCTCAACGAATCTCTGGAGGCTGTCAGTCAGATCGTCCTTTTCGGAAACACTGAGCACTATGAAGACATTGTCCGTAACGAGGAAAAACTGGATGACTACTGCCGCCGTTACCGTAAGGATGAAATTGAGAGAATCAAGACGGTAGAGAACGATGACGTGGAAGCGAGTGTTCTCTTCACGGAGCTGTTAATCGATCTTGAGCGGATCGGGGACCACATCATTAATATTGCCGAAAGCCTTAACCTTGAAGCTTAATATGAAATCAGGCAGCCCATCGGGCTGCTTTTTCTGTCCTCACCTCAGAGATAATATCCGGAATCCCGTGTTTCTGAGTACGATCGATGAAACGGGAAGGGGAATTTCTTTTCCGCTTTTTTCCTGTTGAATAATTTGAGGGAATCTTCTATAATAATAAAGCGGACTGATGCACCGGTGGCGGAATAGGCAGACGCGCACGTTTGAGGGGCGTGTGATTTATTCGTACGAGTTCAAGTCTCGTTCGGTGCACCATTGAAAAGCAAAGACCGGGAAACCGGTCTTTTTTGTCGTTTCCATAACCGAAATGTATCAATAGATTTTATGTTATTGAGAGGGGAAACGGGAGCGGTTTGATTGACAGTGGAAAGGGGTCAATGATAAAATCTAACGGTGTTAGGTAAAATGATGAACGAAGACGCAAAGAACCTTTTAAACAAACTGAAAGATATGAAATCCTGCCTTCTGCTCTCGAAGATCGATAAGTCTTCCGAAGGGGAGAACAAGGTGCTGGGAATGCTGTATGAAAAGCGCCGTGACGTTACGGCAGGAAGCATTTCCGCTGAACTGAAAATGAGCACGGCCCGCATTGCCGTGATTCTTTCCTCTTTAGAAGAGAAGGGGCTGGCGGAAAAATATCACGATCCTCATGATCGCCGTAAGACTCTGGTGCGCATCACGGAAAAAGGTGTGAAACATACCGAAGAGCTGTATGAAGGCTTGCTGGAAGTGATGAATGAACTGATCGAGTCCATCGGTACGGAGCGTCTGAATCTGTTTGTGGATACACTGCAGGAGATCTGCGATCTGGCACAGGAGCATTTGATGCGGGAATAAGTAGTATTATGTTACAACTGAGAAATATAACCAAAACATACATTACGGGAGAATTGAAACAGGATGCCTTGAAAGATATCAGCATCTCTTTTCGGCCGAATGAATTTGTGGCAATCCTTGGTCACAGCGGCAGCGGAAAGACAACGATGCTCAATATCATCGGCGGACTGGATCAGTATACAAGCGGAGATCTGGTCATTAACGGAGTTTCCACAAAGAAATACAAGGACCGTGACTGGGACGCCTATCGAAATCATTCCATCGGCTTTGTGTTCCAGAGCTATAACCTGATTCCGCATCAGACGATTCTTTCCAACGTCGAGCTGGCATTAACTCTGTCCGGTGTCTCCAGTGCGGAACGCAAGGAACGGGCAAAGAAAGCGCTGGAGCAGGTCGGACTGGGGGAACACGTTTATAAAAAACCGAATCAGCTCTCCGGCGGACAGATGCAGCGTGTTGCCATTGCGCGTGCTTTAATCAATAATCCGGAGATCTTACTGGCAGATGAACCGACCGGTGCCCTAGACAGTGATACGAGTGTTCAGGTCATGAATATTCTCAAGGAGATTGCCAGCGACCGGCTGGTGATCATGGTTACGCACAATCCGGAGCTGGCCTATGAATATGCCAACCGTATTGTCCGCTTAGTGGATGGCAAAATCACGGAAGACAGCAATCCGTACGTTTCTCAAACGGAAGATAAGACAAAGGTGAAGCGGGTCAAGAACCGTTCCATGTCTTTTCTGACTTCCTTTATGCTGTCGCTGAACAATCTGATGACGAAGAAACTGAGAACCTTCATGACATCCTTCGCGGGATCGATCGGCATCATGGGAATTGCCCTGATCCTGGCGGTCTCGACGGGATTCCAGGCATATATCGACAAGATTGAAGAGGATACCATGAGTTCCTATCCGCTCACGATCACCAAAGAGACGGTGGATGCCACTGCGGCGATTCTGGGAATGGTTTCGGATAATGAAGAAGTCAAGAAGGTGGAAGGCTCTGAAACGGTACGCGAGAAGCAGTATATGACCAATATGTTCTCTTCCATCGGCAATAATGACCTCAAATCATTCAAGCGCCATCTGGAAGAGCATGTGGAAGAAATACGGGATGATGTCACGCTGATCACCTATACCTACAGCGTATCCCCGGTGATTTACACGGTGGATGCGGCAGAGAAAATCGTTCAGCTGAATCCGAACTCCTCCATGGGCAGAATGATGTCCGGCAATTCTCTTTTAAGTGCCGGGCGGGGCGGAGTCTTCAATGAAATGCTGAATGATACGGATATGCTGGTGGAAAACTATGATGTGCTTAAGGGCAGATGGCCAACAGCCTACAATGAACTGATCATTGTGTTAAGCGAACCGAACAGCATCTCCGATTTACTGGCTTACAACCTGGGGTTAAAGGACACTTCCCAATTGAGGACAATCATTGCGGAAGCGATGAATAATGAAGAGAGCAGTATCAAGAGCACTCCGCTCTCCATCACTTACGATGAACTTTTGAATCTGGATCTGCGGCTGATCGATGCCTCGGATCTGTATTCCTACAATGAAAAATACGATATCTACGAAGATATGCGCGATAATGCGGAGTTCATTCAGAAAGCCTACGACGAAGCAGAACGCTTAAAGGTGGTTGGCATCGTCTGTGCGAAGGATGGCAGCAATTCCATGGCGCTTTCTTCCGGGGTGAACTATACCCATGCCTTAACGGAATACGTGATCCGTCAGGCGGAAAACAATGCCATCGTGAAGCGTCAGAAAGCCAATACGGAAGTGGACGTTTTCTCCGGCAAGCGGTTTGATGAGGAAGAAGAGAGAAGCGAGATGAACTTCTCCGATATGATTTCCATCGACCAGGAAAAACTGGCCAGTGCCTTTCAGATCAATCTGGAGATGGGCAATCTGATGGATGAGAACCAGATGAAGGATCTGGTCATGGGGACGTCAGAGAAAGTCGTGGAGAATATCGAAAACTCCACAGAGGGCATGTATCAGCTATTAACGGAAATGGAAAAGAGTCTGACACTGGCCATGATTCAGGGCTATGAGACTGCCTTTGCCTCTGACAGCAATATCCCGAACTGTCCGGAATATGTCGATTCGGAAAACCGCGCTCTGGGCTGCAGAGTCCCGGAAGGGGAAGAGGCTGCCTATACGGAAGTTTCCGAAGGTGTCTTTATCCATAATGAATCTGGCTATCTGAAGAGCGTATCCTTTAACGATGCGACGATTGCCATGTATCAGGAAGCGTTCTTCTCCGGTGACATCTTTGACGGGATCCTCTCCCAGGTCATGAAGAATATGAATCTGGTGGGAGTGAGTGCCGAAGACTTGAGTGCGCTGGTTCAGGATGCGGTCCGCCACGGCTTCAACGCCTACGTACAGCAGGCAAAAATGCAGAACAGCCAGGCGGGAATCACCGATATCGAGAATACGATTTTCAATTCGGAAGTCTATCAGAACGTGCTGGATCAGCTGAGCACCCTCTATCCGGAACTCTCAAGAGAAGAGCTGGATCAGACGCTGCGCTCTTATGTGGAGCAGATGAAGGAAACCTATGGAGAACAGCTGGCAGAGCTTATTTCAGCCACGAGCGCCAATGTTTTAGTGGAGGACTTAGAGAAACTCGATAAGAATCAAATCATCTTAAGTGCCCTGGAAGATAAGGAGATCAAGAGCCAGAATACGGTCAATGCCACGGAGCTGGCAAAATCGTTCTCCACACTCTTTGTGGCGCAGGGACTGGGGGAAGCCCTGGCGAAAGTGCTGGAACCTCTTTCCAGTATGATGGGAAAGGATGTGCTCACGGTGGATGCCTCCAAACTTGCGGAAGCGTTCCGTTTCGATTATAACGAAGAAGAACTCAACCGGCTGATGGAGACGATGATGAGCAATCCGGAAGACAAGACCGCCGCAAACAACCTTCTGAAACTCGGCTATCAGGATCTGGAAGAACCGACTTCCATCTCACTGTATTTTAAAAACTTCGACGGCAAGGAAAACGCTTTGAAGTTTATCGATAACTACAATGAAGCGGCAGAGGAGGAATCCAAGGAAATCCGCTATACCGATATTACGGGGCTTTTAATGGGAAGCGTCAAGACGATCGTCAATGCGGTAACGTATGTTCTGATTGCCTTCGTATCGATCTCCCTGATCGTCTCCTCCATCATGATCGGCGTGATCACGCTGATCTCCGTCATGGAACGGACAAAGGAAATCGGTATATTACGCGCCATCGGTGCGTCCAAGCGCGATGTCGGGCATATCTTCAATGCCGAGACCTTCATCATCGGTCTGCTCAGCGGACTGATCGGGGTAGGGGTCTCAAGGCTGCTGTTGATCCCAATCAATGCCCTGTTATATCATCTGACTTCCATCGCCTCTCTGAAGGCAATTCTGCCGCTCAGAAGCGGGCTGATCCTGATCCTGATCAGTGTCATTCTGACCCTGTTCTCAGGCCTGATCCCGTCCCGTTCGGCTTCCAACAAGAACCCTGTGGAGGCGCTCAGGACAGAATAATTCGTTTATCATTCAAAGAGGAGTGTGCTATAATAGTTGAGGACACTTCTTTAAGTGCAGGCATAGTTCAATGGCAGAACATCAGCTTCCCAAGCTGAGTATGGGGGTTCGATTCCCCTTGCTTGCTCCATATGTGATATAAGAACCGGTGAATGCCGGTTCTTTTTACTTCAGTGAGAAACAGTTATAATAGGAATATGAAACGCCTCATCCATATTGCATTATCGCTCTTCATGCTGTTTGCTCTGCTTGTGACGGAGTGTTTTGCGCTGGAGCTGGAAAGCCCTTATGTCCTTCTGATCAATCGGAATGAAGATGCAATACTGTATGAAAAAGACAGTGAGAAAGAGATTTCCATCGCATCCATGACGAAGCTGATGACTGCGCTGGTAGCCAGAGAGCACATTGCGGATGCGCAAGAGAGCGTCACGGTGAAATGGTATGAGCTGGAAGGGCTGATTGAGGCGAATGCGTCCGTGGCGGGTTTTTACGCTGGGGAGAGCGTTACTTACGAAGATCTTTTATACGGACTCTTACTGCCCAGCGGCGCCGATGCAGCCCAGGTATTGGCTTATGAGATTGCGGGAGGCGTAAGCGAGTTTGTTCAGCTGATGAACGAAAAGGCGGAAGAGATGGGACTGACGCATACCCATTTTGCGAATACGACCGGCCTGGATAATCCGGAAAACTACTCCACGCTGAGGGAAGTCGGCATGATTCTGGAAGAAGTCTTAAAGGATCCGCTACTCTACGAAGTGCTTTCCACGCGCGTCTATACGACAAGCAGCGGCAGACTGACGCTGTTGAGCACGACGGAGATGTATCTGAGACGGTTAAAAATCGATATGGATTATCTGATCGGCGGAAAGACCGGCTCCACTCCGCAGGCGGGAATCTGCTATGCCAGCGTGGCGGAAAAAGACGGCGTCGGCTATCTCTGCGTGGTGGCCGGAGCTTCGTACTGGTCCGATACCCCGTATCAGATCCTGGATTCCAAAGAGCTCTACGAGTACTACATGGAACACTACAGCTATCAGGATATGGTGAGCGAAGGGGAGCTGCTGCTGAGTTTACCGACCCTTTACTGCAAGGAGAAAGAAGTGAGCTTTTATGCGGATCACAGCGTGAACCGCTATCTGGAAAACAGCTTTGAGAAAGAAGATGTGACGTTACAGTATGAAGGCACGGAAGTGATCACGCATAAAATGAAAGCCGGGGAACTTCTGGGAGAAGTGAGTGTCATCCATAACGATGAGACAGTCGACCGTTTTCCTGTTATCCTGGCTAAAGAGCAGGAATTTGATTTCATGGATTACCTTGCGCATCATAAAAAGGAAGCCGCAATCTGCGTGACGGCTTCCCTGTTGATACTGACAGGTATCCTTCTGTATATGCGCAAAAGGAAACAATAGATTATTCCACGGACTTCAGTGATTCGATCATTTCGATGTTCCGCAGCGTCTTCCTTGTCATAAAGAGGACGATGACGGTAAAGATGATGGTGAGCAGATAGGCGTAGAGCAGACTCTGCCATTTGACATTCATGCCGAACATGATCATTTCCATATTGATCACGTTCATGATGAAGTGATGCTCCAGAATTCCCAGCGGCAGGCCGATCAGACCGCCGATGATGGTGAGCAGTAAGATCTCCTTGAAGATATAGGAGTTGACTTCATTGCGGCGGAAGCCGAGAACCTTTAATGTCGCAATTTCACGGATCCGCTCGGAGATGTTCACCTGGGTCAGGTTGATCAGAACGACGAAGGCCAGCGATCCTGCTGTCAGAATAATGACCAGGATGATGAAATCGAGTGCCTGAATCATGATGTTGAACTGCTCGGTGATGCTGTCAAAGTCGACAACGCTCTCATAACTGTCATAATTCTCCAGCTCGTCCACAAGGGCATCCTTATCGACAGACCGCACGGCAATGGCATTCGGGTGGATCGGCTCTTCGAAGATAGCCTGGTAATAGTCGTTGGAAATAAAGAGGTAGTGCTGGAAGTACATCTCGGTGATGTCGGCAACCTTGACTTCCCGCTTGATTCCGTTGATGGATTCGATGGTGATGTAATCACCTTTTTTTATTTTGTGGTTTCTGGCAAATTTCTCGGAGACAAGCACTCCGGTATTGTTGATCTTCAATTCCGTCTTATGGTCCGTCTTGCGCAGATGGAAGACGTCGTTGCCTTCTCTGGCATCCATGACATACACCTGAATGACTTTCTCTCCTTCCGTCTCATAGACTTTGGAGGCGTAGGAGAAGTACGGCGTGACGAACTCATGGCTGAGGTCCTTATCCAGCACATCGAGCATATCATTCAGCTGATGGTCATTTTTCAGATTGACGACATAATTGTGGTTGAAGAGTTCACCGAACTGCAGGGCGACGACATCGCGGATGGAATCCTTGACACCCCAGCCGACAACCAGCAGGCCCGTGCATCCGGCAACGCCGATCACGGTCATGAAGAAGCGGCTCTTGTAGCGGATCAGGTTTCTGGCGGTGATCTTGCCGGTAAAGCTCAGATGGTTCCATAAGAGCGGAATATATTCCAGAAAGACTTTCCGGGCATTCTTCGGCGCTTTCGGGCGCAGTAACTGGCTCGGGGATTCTTTCAGTGTTTTCTGTAAAACGGTATATGTAACAAGCATCATCAGAAGCGAGAACGCCAGGATGCAGATAATGATATTCTGTAATGGCACGATCATTTTCATCGGCGGCAGATCGTACATCAGCCTCCACGTGTTATAGATGACCGTCGGGAAGATCAGCATTCCGAAGATAATGCCAAACACGCTTCCTAAAAGGGAAGCCGAGAGGGCATAGATCAGATACTTGGAAGTGATTTTGGCCTTGGAGAAACCGAGGGCACGGAAGATACCGATCTGTCCGCGCTGCTCATCGATTAAACGCGTCATCGTCGTCATGCAGACAAGTGCCGCAACCAGATAGAACAAAAACGGCAATGAGATGCCGATGGCACCCATCTGCTTGGCGTTACTGGAAAACATATAGGAGGAATAGTGCGAATCACGGTCCAGAATCATCCACTTGGCTTCCGGCAGCTCCTCCAGATCCTGATAGGCCTTGCGGATATCCGCTTCGGCTTTTTCAATGGTGTCCTGGTAAGTGACGAGGTTTTCCTGGTACTCGCGCAATCCCTTTTCATACTGACGCTTACCGTCATTGATCTGCTTCTGGGCAGAGGAAATCTCCTGCTTGGCGCGCTTGACGGCCTCTTCCGCAAGGGAAATCTCTTCGCTTAAGGCGTCTGCGACAAGCTTATCCTGGGCCAGGCGGGAGTAGGACTGGAAGGTGGCGGTAATATCGCCGCCGTACTGGTCATCCAGTGCTTTCATGGCGGTTTTGGTGTCGCGCTGGGAGCTTTCAGCATACTGTTTCAGCTGTTCAATGACGCGCTCGTTCGCTTCAATCTGGGCGCGGAGTTCCTCCATCTGGCGGTTGATCTCGCTGAGCTGTTCCAGAAGGGCGGCACGCTCTTCTTCCGAGAGCTCACTGTTGGCAAGTTCCGCTTCGATGCGCTCCTTTTCCTTCTGCAGCTCATTATTCAGCCTCTCGCGCAGGGCAGCAGTCTGTTTCTCCAGTTCTTCATAGGAGGCGCTTCCTCCCTGCTGGTCCAGTGTCTTTAAGGCATTGTATGTGGCGTAGTCCGTGCTCAGCTGAGCCATGATGGCTTCAAAGGAGCGGTGGGAAGGATCCTGCGCTTCGATCTCGCGGATCTTCTGGGCGGAAAGGGCGGAAGTGTTCTCGTACTGCCGCTTTAAGGAATCAATACGCTGTTCCCCGGTGGAAATCAGGGCATTCAGGGAATCGATGTTGCTCTGATTGGCGAGGATCTGAATCTGCGCATCATCCAGTTTCTGCTTGGCGTCCGCAAATTCCTTCTCGGCCTTTTCCTTTTCGCTTTCCAGCTTTTCTTCCGCATAGCGGATATCATTGGTATAGGTTTCCAAGAGGTATTCCTTGAATTCCTCCTGCTGGCGCATGGCGAAGACTTCCACATCCGTTTTCTTCTCTTCCATAAAAGAGGCATACTGCTTCTGGAAGGCATCGAACTGCGCCGCATCTTTCAGTGTCAGATAGACGGTTGTATAATACTCGCTCTTAAAGGCGAGAGGGTGGGTAAAGAGCACCAGTTCCAGCTCAAGGTTTTTCAGCGTGGAAGTGCCGAGTGTCTTGGCCAGATAGGCCGGGGATTTGGCAATCCCGACGATCTGAAGCGTCGTATAGTGCAGCTTCTCGCTCAGATCCTCATCATCCAGATAGAGCTCCAGCTGATCCCCGATGTGATAGGCCTCCGGATTAATGGAGTTATTGAGGACCACGGCTTCCCTGTCGTTAAACGGCAGCCTTCCTTCCAAGAGTTCAAACTGATTGACATCCCGCTCGATTTCCTCCACGCGGGTCACGGCAACTTCGCTCGCTTCGTTACGCGAAAAGACATCGATCATTTTGGAAGCGAAGACGTGTTCCGCGAATTCCTGTTTCCGGATCTCATCCACATCTTCCTCGCGGAAGCCGTAGGAGGAATACAGCTGAATGTCCTGCAGCCGCATCTCGTCATTGTAGCGGTCGACATTCTGCTCCATATTCGCTCTTGTGGAGAATAAACCCATCATGAAAGAAACCCCGATGAGAACGATCATAAACAGGGAGAAAAAGCGGTTGAAGGTTTTTCTTATCAGACGGAAGGTATCAAGATGGAACATACTAATACTCAATTTCCTCAACATCCTTCGGATGTTCGTTGATCGTTACGGATTCGATCTGTCCGCTCTTGACGCGGATGATCTTCTGGCCCATATCGGCCAGAGCGGAGTTATGCGTAATCATGACGACAGTCATGTTCTGCTTGTAGCACATATCCTGCAATACTTTCAGAACCTGTTTGCCGGTCTTGTAGTCCAAAGCCCCGGTCGGCTCATCGCAAAGAAGCAGCTTCGGATTTTTCGCAACGGCTCTGGCAATGGCGACACGCTGCTGCTCCCCGCCGGAAAGCTGGGAAGGGAAGTTGTCCATCCTCTCTTCCAGCCCGACCATTTTCAGAACAAAGCGGGAATCCATGGGATCCTTGCAGATCTGCAGCGCCAGATCCACGTTTTCCTTCGCGGTCAGATTCTGTACCAGATTGTAGAACTGGAAGACGAAGCCGATATCAAAGCGGCGGTAATCCGTCAGTTCTCTTTCGCTGACGCGGGAAATATCCTTCCCGTCAACAACGATCCGTCCTTCCGTGGCGGTATCCATGCCGCCCAGAATATTCAGAATGGTGGTCTTGCCGGCTCCGCTGGCGCCTAAAACGACCACGAATTCTCCTTTTTCGATTTCAAAGGAAATGTGGTCCAGCGCACGGATCTCGACTTCACCCATCTGGTAGATTTTGGATACATTTTCAAACTGAATAAAACTCATAGTGTCTCCTTATGGAAGCGGGAGAAATCGGCTTTCTCCAGAATCTGGATATAGGAGTCCAGATAGATTTTCACCAGCCGCTTCAGCGTACTGGAAGGCAGCGGCTGATCCGTAAACATTTTCTTTAACCCCTCGAAAATACTGGTCGCATAGGCGAGGGAGATGGTCCGGCTTGCCTCTTCGCTTTCAAAGGGGAAGCGGGGCAGGATCAGATCATGAATGGCATCCGCAAACCAGGAGCGGATGGACTGGTTCAGGTTCGAGTGCATCATCAGAATCAGAAACTCGGTGTGATGTTCTTCGAAGATATCCACAAGCCGGTCTCCCAGCGTATCCAGCATCTGTTTCAGCTCTTCCACGCTGAGATTCAGCGGGCCGTGAAGCTCCTCGAGGGAAATCTGCTGAGCGGTAAGGTCCTTGATCAGCTGATTGATCTTTTCGTAAGCCGGCGCGACGATGAAACGGCTCAGCTCTTCCTTGGAACGGAAATAGCGGTAGAGATTTCCGACCGTCATTCTGGAGCGCAGAGCAATGCTGCGCATGTTGGCCTGTTCGTAGTCCCGCTTTAAAAACTCTTCCCTGGCAGAAGAGATGATGCGGTCCCGGACTTCTTCTTTCAGTATCTGTGCCATAATAATGAACTCCTGTTCACTGTTATTATAAAAGGAGACGGGTAAAAAGTAAACGTATGTTTACTATTCTTACAGCCGGATATTCCATTCTATTGTTTCCGCCGGGGTGCTATAATATAGATAACTATGGAGGAATCATCATGAACATCATGGAATTACAGGAACATGCGCGTCATATTCGTCAGAATATCATCCGCATGGTCTATTCTGCACAGAGCGGACATCCGGGCGGAAGTCTCTCTTCGGCAGATATTCTTTCCTATCTTTTCTTCGAAGAGATGGATATCAATGAAACAAATGTCAATACCACGGACCGTGACCGCTTTGTTTTAAGCAAGGGGCACGCATCTCCGCTTTTATACGGAACCTTATGCGAGAAGGGCTTTATCACGCAGGAAGATATCCTGACTTTCCGTAAGATCAATTCCAAAATCCAGGGTCATCCGAACATGAACCTGACACCGGGTGTGGATATGTCCACCGGATCTCTGGGACAGGGATTAAGTGCCGGCGTCGGCATGGCAATTGCGAACAAGCTGGATCAGAACGATCACAGAATCTACGTATTGGTCGGAGACGGCGAAAGTGAAGAGGGACAGATCTGGGAAGCAGCGATGTCTGCAGCTCATTACAAACTGGATAATCTCTGCGCGATTCTCGACTTCAACGGACTGCAGATCGACGGGAAGATCACGGATGTCATGAATCCGACACCGCTGGATAAGAAATTCGAAGCCTTCGGCTGGCATGTCATCCAGATCGACGGACATGACTACAACCAGATCGAAGCGGCATTTCAGGAAGCCAGAAAAACCAAGGGTCAGCCGACACTGATTCTGGCTCATACCTTAAAGGGAAAAGGTGTTTCCTTTATGGAAGGTCAGGCAGGCTGGCACGGAAAGGCACCGAATGAAGAGCAGTATCACATCGCAATGAAGGACCTCGGAGGTGAAGAATAATGGCAAAAATGGCAACCCGCCAGGCGTATGGAAAAGCGCTGGCAGAACTGATCGTAAAGAATGAAAATGTTGTTGTTCTGGATGCCGACTTAACCAAGAGCACCATGACCAACGAAGCCAAGGCAGCCTGTCCGGAACGTCACTTCAACATGGGCATTGCGGAAGGCAATATGATGGCCGTCGGCGCGGGCTTAGCCGCCAGCGGCAAGATCGTCTATGCCTCCAGCTTCGCCATGTTCGCTTCCGGAAGAGCGTTTGAGCAGATCCGCAATTCCATCTGCTATCCGCGTTTAAATGTCAAGATCTGCGCGACACACGCCGGTATCTCCGTCGGGGAAGACGGCGCAAGCCATCAGGCAATTGAAGACATCGCCATCATGCGGGCGATTCCGAACATGAAAGTGTTCCAGCCGTCGGATTCCATCGAAACCAAGGCAATCATCAATGCGATTGCGGAAATACCGGGACCGTGCTATGTCCGTATGGGCAGAGCCGCCGTGGAAGACGTACATGATGAATCCTATCAGTTTGTATTGGGAAAAGCCGAAGTGCTCCGTCAGGGCAAAAAGGTTGCGCTTTTGGCAACGGGTCTTGAGGTACAGGAAAGTCTGAAGGCAGCAGAGATGCTGAAAGAAGACGGACTGGATGTTACGGTGACAAACTTCGCTTCCATCAAGCCAATCGATGAGGATCTGATCGTCGAGCTGGCAAAGACGCATGAGGTACTCGTCAGCGTGGAAGAGCATAATGTCATCGGCGGTCTGGGCAGCGCGATTGCGGAAGTCTTAGTGAAAAAGTGCCCGCATCAGCTTGCGATGATCGGCATGCAGGATGTGTTCGGCGAAAGCGGCAAGAGCTCGGATGTTCTGGAAAAATACGGCCTGACGGCAGGGAAGATTGCCGAACAGGTACGCGCAATTCTGAAATAAAAAAAGAGAAAAAAGAAAAGAATAAAAAACGGATCGGACGATTGTCCGATCCGTCTGCGTTTCTTAATGAGCGACGGCTTTCGCGAGGATATCCATCATGATCGGTTCATTGGTTTCCCGTTCCGCTGCACGGCAGGCAATGTTGAAATCCCAGACCCGGTCAGATCCTTCCAGGAATCCGTAGACATAGAAGTAATCCACGCCATCCGATCCCGCATTGGTGTATGTCGTATAGGCAACTCCGTTCAGATCTTTCTGTTCCATTCCTTCAAAGACGAGTGCCTTGACATCCTCAACGGTATAGTTGGCTTTTTCAAGGTCTTCATGCATGAACTGGTTGACGAATACGGCAATCTGGTTGGAGTCGACGGCAAATTTGTAGTTTTCCAGGGTCGTTTCCTGTGCTCCGATGCTCTTCGGTACGTAGAATTCCAACGTCTCGTAAGTGAACTTATCATAATCGGCAAGCGGATCCACGACCTCATCTTCCTGCGGTTTCTTGCTGCAGGCAACCATGCTGACAAACAGGAAAGCAACCATCAGTAAACGGAATATCTTTTTCATTTGTAATTCTCCTTTTGTTTTCTTTTCTTTATTATATCGTTTTTTCCCGGTGTTGAAAATGATTTCTCCCTCTCAGAGAAAGCGGAAAAAGATGAAGGGGAATGATTGACAAGCATGGGAAACTGACTATAATATAATTGTGTTAGCACTTAGATGGTTAGAGTGCTAAAGGAGGCTTAGAGTTATGCTGAAACCATTACATAATAATGTTGTATTAGAAAAGGAAAAACAGGAAGCAAGAACATCCAGCGGCATCATTCTCTCCGAAAAAGAGAATGACCAGCAGGTTGGCAGGGTTGTTGCCGTAGGCGAAGGAAAATATACCAACGGTACATTTGTGAAGACGACGGTAAAAGTCGGCGACAGAGTTATTTATAAGAAATACGGAACCACGGAAGTGGAACTGGATAAAAAAGAATATCTCGTACTCAGCGAGGATGATATCCTGGCAGTGGTTGAATAGGAGGCAGTGAATCATGAAGGAAATCAAATACAGTAAAGATGCCCGTGAGGCAATGGTCAAAGGTGTGGATACACTGGCAGATGCCGTGAAGATCACACTTGGCCCGAAAGGACGCAATGTCGTACTGGATAAGGAATACGGTTCTCCGATGATCGTCAACGACGGTGTTACCATCGCAAAGGAAATTGAGCTGGAAGATCCGTTTGAAAATATGGGCGCGAAAATCGTCTACGAAGCCGCAAGCAATACGAATGATGCGGCCGGTGACGGTACCACAACAGCCACGGTTCTGGCACAGGCCATGATCCATGAAGGTATCCGTGCCGTGGATAAGGGCAACAATCCGGTCTTAATGAGAAACGGTATTGAAAAGGCAGCCAAGGCGGTTGCGGAAGAGCTCCTGGCAAGCAGCCACAAAGTGGAAAAGAGCGAGGAGATTGCCAACGTCGCAAAGGTTTCCAGCGGCTCGGAAGAAATCGGCAGGATTATCGCCGAGGCAATGGATAAAGTCGGAAACGACGGCGTGATCAACGTCGATGAATCCAAGGGATTCGATACTTCCCTGGAAGTCGTTGAAGGCATGCAGTATGACAAGGGTTATATTTCCCCATACATGGCAAGCGACCGTGAAAAGATGCAGACGGAACTGGAAGGCGGCTATGTTCTGGTAACTGACCAGAAGATCACCAGCATTCAGGAGATCCTGCCGGTACTGGAACAGATCGTCCAGGCTTCCAAACCGTTACTCATCGTTGCGGATGACATTGAAAATGAAGTGGTATCCACTCTGATCGTGAATAAACTGCGCGGAACGTTCAACGTAGTCGCAACAAAAGCTCCGGGATTTGGTGACAGTCAGAAGGAAATGTTACAGGATATCTGCGTTATGACAGGTGCCCGCTTCTTTGCAAAGGATCTGAATATGGATCTGAAGACAGCGACGATCGATGATCTGGGCAGCGCCCGTAAGATCATTGTCGCCAAAGACAATACAACGATCATCGACGGCAAAAAGAATGCCGCAGCCGCAGAGCAGAGAGTCAAGGAACTCAGACAGCAGATTGAAAACACCAAGAGTGAATACGATAAGAAGAGAATGCTGGAACGCTTAGGCAAACTGACCAACGGCGTAGCGGTCATCAAAGTCGGTGCCACAACGGAAAGCGAGCTCAAGGAAAAGAAACTGAGAATCGAAGATGCCCTGAATGCCACAAAGGCAGCCGTAGCGGAAGGTATCGTCGTCGGTGGCGGTGCAGCACTTGCGGCAATTCAGAAGAAACTGAAAGGCACTTTAAAGAGTGAGAACCTCGATGAACAGAAAGGTATCAACATCGTTCTGGAAAGCCTGACGGTACCGCTTTATCAGATTGCGGAAAACGCAGGATATGACGGAAGGGAAATCGTTGAAAAACAGCTGACACAGCGGAAGAACATCGGCTTCAACGCCCTGACAGGCAAGTGGGAAGACATGTTCAAGAACGGTGTTGTCGACCCGACAAAGGTGACCCGTACGGCATTACTGAACGCGGCGAGCATCGCCGGTATGTTCATCACAACGGAAGCAGCGGTCGGTATCAAGAAAGAACCGCAGCCGGCCGTACAGCCGCAGATGGGCGGAATGTATTAATACCGCAAAACAGAGATACGTCAGGGAGAAAGCAGAAAAGCTTTCTCCTTTTTTTGTGAATAAAATGAATTGTTTTTCAAAAAAGATTCATTCATCCACCATAACTACTGGTATACTTGTCGCCCCAGTGGCGAAATTTTATAATGAGGATGAATAAAAAGGAGATTTAACAAATGGCAGAAGAAACAAAATTAACCATGATCGACTACGTTGTGGAAACACCGGCCCAGGTACGCCACAATGTGGAAAATTCCAAAGAACTGACACAGTCCCTGGTAGAGGAATATCTGAAGAGAGATTACAAACGGGTCATTATTGTTGCCTGCGGATCTTCCCATAACGGTTCCGTCTGCGGCCAGCCGTTCCTTCATATGATTCTGAAGAAAGAAGTCAAGGTCATCCCGCCGTTCAACTTCGTTCATTTCCAGGATGAGTTCGATGACGATGACTTCATCGTCGTCGTTTCCCAGAGCGGAAGGAGCACAAACGCGATCGAGGCACTGGAACTCTTAAAGGCAAGAGGACACAGAACCATCGGTATTACGAGCGATGTCAACAGCGACTTCAAGGACATCTGTGATCTGACGATCAACTGGGGTGTCGGCGTTGAGAAAGTCGGCTATGTCACCAAGGGTGTTGTGACACTGGCACTTTACTTCATGCTGTTCGGCGTGGAAGCTCAGCTTGCCAAAGGCGAAATCACGGAAGATGAGGCCGCATGTTACAAACAGGAATTCTTAAAGGCAATGGATGCTCATGAAGAATTACAGGCTTCTGCCAACCGCTATATTGAATCCCATGTCAAGGATCTTTACAATCTGCAGGAAGTCTACACGATCTCCGCAGGCGCCAACCTGGGAACTGCCATTGAAGCAGCTCTGAAGATCTCCGAGACAGTCATGATTCATGCGACGGCATGGGAATGCGAGGAGTTCCTGCACGGACCGGTCTATCCGATCGCACCGAGATACACGGTGATTGCCTATGAAACAGGCAATGCTGCAGCGAATGAGCGTATTGAACAGATCGCCGATGCCGCAAAGGAAATTGCCAGCCAGGTCATTTTAGTCAAATGCGGTGAAAGCAATGATCCGGATGTCATCTGTACAAAAGTGGAACTCATCGACCAGGTCATGCCGCTGGCCTATCTGGCAGTTGCGCCGATGCTCGCAAACTTCGCCAGCAGAAAACTGTCCCTGCCGGAACATCCGCTGTTAAAGAAATTCGACGAAAAGGTTTCGACGAAGAGTAAGAAATATCCGAAGAACTTCGGTGAATGGTAAGATTGTTTTAATCTGATGGAAACGAAAGGGGAAAATCACATGTCGGAAAGATTAACCATGATTAACTATGTCCGGGAAACACCGGAAGCCGTACTGGCAAATATCGACAGATCCAGAGAACTGACACGTTCTCTGGTGGAAGAATATCTCAAAAGAGAATACCGCAGAGTCATCATCGTCGCCAGCGGATCCAGCTACAACGGCTCCGTCTGCGGCAAACCGTTCTTACAGAAAATCCTGAAGAAAGACGTCAAGGTGATTCCGCCGTTTACATTCGTCAACTTTAAGAACGATGTCAGAGAAGACGATTTTGTCATCGTCGCTTCCCAGAGCGGAAGAAGCACCAACTCCATTGAGGCAATTGACCTCTTAAAGGAAAAGGGACATCGTACGATCGGCTTAACGGGCGATGTGGATTCCGATTTCAAGGAACTCTGCGACTTAACGGTTGACTGGGGTGTCGGCGTGGAAAAGGTCGGCTTCGTCACGAAGGGCGTTGTTACGATCGCACTGTTCTTCATGCTGTTCGGTGTGGAAGCACAGCTTGCAAAGGGTGAAATCAGCGAAGAGGAAGCAGAGTGCTATAAGAACGAATTCCGCAAGGCGATGGAAGCCCATAAAGAACTGCAGGCATCTGCTGCAGCTTATGTTGAAAAACATCAGAAGGATTTACTGTCCTTAAGCAATATCTTCCTGATCTCTTCGGGAGCGAATCTCGGAACGATTATGGAAGGAGCCTTAAAGATCGGTGAAACGGTCCACATTCATGCGACAGCATATGAATCCGAAGAATTCCTGCACGGTCCTGTCTTCCCGATCAATCCGGAATACATGGTAATCGCCATGGAGACAGGCAATGCGAAAGTCAATGAACGGATCGAAGAGATCTATGAAGGCGTAGGCATCGTCACGGACCGCTTATGCCTGGTGAAATGCGGAGAAGCCAAGGATGAGAATACCATCAGCACGAAAGTGGCGCTGATGGATGAAGTCATGCCGTTAGCGTATCTGGCAGTCTGCCCGATTCTGGCAAACTTCGCATCCAACGAACTGAAAGCGGAGCGCCATGTTCTCTGCAACCAGTTCCGTGACAAAGTTGGAATCAAATCCAGTAAAGTACCGAGAAAGGTCGAGATGGAGCGTTTCAACTAAACGATATCTGAAAGGGGAAGATACTTCATATGCACATGTCAAAAGGTTTTGTAAAAACCTACCTCCGGCTGACATTGCCGGCAATCATCGCACAGCTGGTTGTTTTCGTGGTCGACAATCTGAATGTCGCCATCCTGGGAACCCTCAGTGACAAGGCAATCAGCGGATACACGATTGCCAATCAGTCCTTTGACATCTATTCGATGCTGGCACTCGGACTCAGCGGAGGATTCCATGTGTATATCTCACAGCTTTACGGGAAAAAGGACCACCAGCGCTATAACCAGGTGTTACGCCTCGGCTTACTGGTCACCTTCGGTGTCGGTTTGCTTTACTCACTGGGAATGAGCCTTTTTGCCACACCGTTCATCCGCCTCTTCATCAAGGATGCGGAAATGATCCGTTACGGGGTGGAATATCTGAGAATCTATGCATTCAGCCACCTCTTCTACGGAGTCAATCTGATGCTGAGCGGGGCCTATTCCATTATCGGTCAGGCTGTCAGGGCAATGCATTCCGGAACAATCAACTGTATCGTCAGCCTCTTCTTCAGCTATGTATTGGTCTACGGACGCTTCGGCATTCCGTCGATGGGCGTTGCGGGAGCAGCCACGGCCATTCTTCTCGGCAGAGTGGCGGAATTCCTTTATCTCATTCTCTGTATGGTGAGAAAGAATTCCGACTTCAATCTCTTTGAGAAACTGCCGAAACTGGAGGGAGATGTCATGGCAAGGGTCATCCGGACAGCGCTTCCGCTGATCATGAATGAAACCTGCTATGCCCTGGCGTTTCTGATAATCGTGAAAAACTACAGTACGCTGAATGAGCGCTACTTAGCCTGCTATACCATAACCAATAATTGCAACAAGCTGTTCTATGCGGCGGCATACGGTCTGAGTCCGGCTGTCGGCGCCCTGATCGGGAAAGAGCTTGGCAACCATAATTACGAGCAGGCGAAACAGGGCGGCAATGACATTCTTCTGATTGTCTTCTGGATCCATATTTTCTTCGGCGCCCTGCTGATTGCGCTGAGCGGAGTGATCCCGCGCTTCTTCTCACTCGAAGGGGATGTCGCAAGAGTCTGTACGCAGATGCTGATCATCAAGGCGGTATTCGGGTTATTCGGCGGATACGGCAACGCCTTCTACAATATCCTGCGCATCGGCGGAGCATCCAAGTATGTCTTCTTATTTGACGGCGTCTTTTCATTGGTATGCCCGATGGCAGTCAGCTTCGTGGTATGCCTTCTGATTCCGTTCCCGTTTGTGATTGCCTTCGGTATTGTGGACGGTATGAATATCGTAAAAAGCGGCATCGGATTCTATCTCTACCGCAAGGGTGTCTGGCTGAATCAGCTGACGTAAATAACATTTCAGTGAAGGATTTCTCCTTCACTTTTTTATGCTGTATAATAAATATAACGATACATTTGAAATCATCATCAATCCGGAGGAGCCTATGTCAGTTCTGTTCAAACATGCCACCGTTTTACTGAGAAAAGAAAACGGCTATGAAGCACTCAAGGATGCCTTTCTTGGGGTAAGCGGAAAAACAATTGATTATATCGGAAAGGAAATGCCGCTCAAAACATATGAGACGGTAAAAGACGCAACGGATCTGTTGCTGATGCCGGGTCTTGTCAATGCCCATACGCATATCCCGATGGTATTCATGCGGGGAATCGCGGAAGGTCTGCCGTTACAGAACTGGCTGTATGACAGGGTGTTCCCGACTGAAGCAAAGCTGACAAAGGAAATCATAAGGGCTTCGAGCTACTATGCGATTTTGGAACTGTTGGCAAGCGGTGTAACGAGCTTTACCGACATGTACTTCTTCTCGGAAGAGACGGCAGAAGCGGTGATCCAGAGCGGAATCAAGGCGAATCTGAATAAGTATCTGCTCTGCTTCGATCCGAACCAGTCGATTGAAGACAGCATGATTCCCGCTTCTCTGGAATACATCAGAACCTATGACAATGCGGCAGAGGGAAGACTGAAGGCGGATTTCTCGATCCACGCGGAATATACCAATCAGCCGCATATCGTAAGAGAGTATTCCAGACTCTGCAAAGAATACGGAGGCAGGATGCACATCCACCTGAGCGAATCGCGCAAGGAAGTAGAAGAGTGCATTGAAAGATACGGGAAGACACCGGTGGAATGGTTTGAAGAGATGGGGACCTTCGATTCCCCGACGCTGGCAGCACATGTGGTCTGGCCGATGAAAAACGATCTGGAGATTCTGAAACGCCATAACGTAAGCGTGGCTCACTGTCCCAGCAGCAACATGTCCATCGGAAGCGGCTTTGCGCCGGTGAGAAAGATGCTAGATCTCGGCATTAATGTCTGTCTCGGCACGGACGGCACGGCGTCGAATAATAATCTGAACATGATGGAAGAGATGCATCTGGCGTCCGTCATCCACAACGGGTTCCATCTCGATGCCACTAAGATCTATAACCATCAGGTGCTGGATATGGCAACGCGCAACGGTGCACTCAGTCAGGGTAGAGAGAATACAGGAATTCTGGAAGTCGGAAGAGATGCGGATATTATAGCCGTCAGTCTTAAGGGAGTCCACATGTACCCGATTCTGGACTATGAAGCCATTCTGACGAAGAGCACCCAGGCAAGCGACGTGGTAATGACGATGGTGGATGGAAGGATCCTGTATGAAAACGGGGAATACCTGACACTGGACAGAGAGAAGATCACGACGGAATTCCGTGAAGAAGTTGAAAAGTTCTATTAAAAAACCGTTGCTTATTCACTGATCAGAGAACGGTTTGAAATATAATATAGGTAAGGAGAAAAGAAAAATGATCACAAATAATTATACGAATCAGGTGTTGCGTTCCATCGATGAGAATCCGAAACTGCTGGAAGAGTTACTGCAGGGGAACGGGGAAGTCACCCGCGGCGGTGCCAGCCCGTTAACGAAAGTGCTCGGAACAAATGTTTCCCACGATGATCTGAACGCGGTCAGCTATGAGCTCTCGCAGAATCCGGTCATCCAGCTCTACAACGCGGCAAGCGGTTCACTGGATGCAGAAGATCTCGTCCGCTATGTCGGCGGAGTCAACGGAACCCGTGCCGGTAACAATCAGGCGGTACGTGCGCTGTTTGACGGAAGACTTGATCTGAAGGATATCCTTCTGATTATCGTCTTGCTGAAGTTGTTCAAGAGAAAAAATGCCAATACATACAATAACTCGGCTATCGGCTTACTCGGCTCGCTTCTCGGCTTCAATACGAATTCCTATTCCAACAACCTGTTCTCCACTCTCTTAGGCGGAAACAATTACTCCGGCTATTCCGGCGGCGGACTGTTCAACTCGCTTTTAGGCGGAAACTCCTATGGCGGCGGGTTATTCGGCAACGGCTATTCCAATAACTACTACAGCGGCGGCAGCGGCCTGAGCAACTTCCTGGGGCTTGGCAGCAGCAATAACAGCGGCCTGCAGAATTTACTGAACTTTGTCAACGGGAACTATAATAACAACTCCCAGTACAACATGCTCTACAATATTCTCTCCAATGCGGCCGGAAATGCCGTCAACAATAACGGCGTCGTCAGCTCCAGCGGACTCTTCTCCGTTCTGAGCCAGCTGCTCGGATTCTAAAGAGTACAAAACGTAAAAAGAAAAGGGTTATTCGAATTCCGAATAACCTTTTTTAATGCTTGTATTGTTCAGATAATCATAAATCTCAATCGTATCCGTTTCCGAATCATAGCTGAAGTTCGATACGGTCACGCTGAGTACCGTGAACAGTCCCGGCTGCTTGTAAACGCAGCGGTTATAGTCCTCTTCGTGATAGGAAAGAATCTTCTTTAAGTCCTCAAGCTTTGCCGTCTCTGCATCCAGCTTCGCCACTTCCGTCTGCACGTATTCGGTGCGGAAAGCGGTGGACGGATGTGCGGAAAGCTCATCGAACGGCCGCATCAGGAAGTGGTTTGCCCTACCTAAACGGTCCGTGATCTTATGCGCGTACAGGCGCTCGTTATCCTTCTCGATATTCCATGCCTCCAGTGTTTTTCGGGAAAGCACATTCAGTGAGAACGGAGAGGCGACTTTCATCTCATTGAGAATCTCAAATACCTCTGAAATGCTTTTCGCATTCATTAAGCGGCGGGAAAGCACGTAGCGGGAAAGGTATTCCAGATGCGTTTCCACCGGATAGATATAGTTTGTGGAAAAGATCAGCCCTGCGGAGTTAAAGGCGTAGGAGCTGCCCAGAAGCTTTTCCGCCATGGTATAGCCGATGACCCAGAAGTCCTCATATTCATAGCGGATCAGTGCGGTATTCTCTTCCGTGAAGTTCTTGTCATCTTCATTATGAGAAAACAGAAGGTGGCCGTTCGGTTTGCGTAAAAAGAGAGTAGTGCATCCGTCGACGCGCTTTTGAATCTCCGGAAAAAACATCAGTAAAGTCGCATCCCGGTCGATTCCGGCACCGTCTGCACGGCCGTAAATCTCACGCAGCCCGTTGGGATATTCCTCTTTCAGCATCGCTTTCAGATGGCGGACTTCCCTCAGAAGTTCCTGATTGCCGAGTTCTTCTTCGTAAGGCAGGATTGCCTGCTTCAGATAGGAAGAAAAATGCTCCCCGATCTGCAGGCCCATCTCATAGTCATTTCCATGAACCCTTAAATATTGCATATTTCCTCATCTCCCCATAGTTTCATTGTAGCACTCTTCAAAAAAAGAGGTATTCCTGCTGCCTGATAAATGATTTGAACAATTTGAGGAAAAGAGAGACAATAGGGACATGGAACTCTCAAATGAGCAGATTCAGAATCTGTTAGAATGGTACAGGGCAAATAAGCGGGATCTTCCCTGGCGCAACAGGTGCACACCGTATGAAATATGGATCAGCGAGATCATGCTGCAGCAGACACGGGTGGAAGCCGTAAAGGAACGCTTTGCTCTTTTTTTGCGTGAACTGCCGACAATAGATGCTCTGGCAAAATGCGAAGATGACCGTCTCTTGAAGCTCTGGGAAGGGATGGGATATTATTCCCGGGCACGCAATCTGAAAAAGTGCGCCGTGGAAGTCATGGAACACCATGACGGGATCCTGCCGGAAGATCCGCAGAAATTAAGAAAACTCCCGGGAATCGGTCCGTATACCAGTGGTGCAATTGCTTCCATTGCCTATGGGGTACCCACTCCGGCGGTGGACGGGAATGTGCTGCGTATTCTGATGCGCTATTTTGATGATTTCAGCGATATCAATAAGGAACAGACGAAGCGGATGTATGAAGAGGTTATCCGGAATTATTACGCGTCCGTTAATCTGAATCAGGAGGAAGTCTCGGATCTGACCCAGGCGTTTATGGAACTCGGTGCCATCGTCTGTGTGCCCAACGGTGATCCGCTATGCGAAAGCTGTCCCTGGCGCGCGGACTGTCTGGCCAGAAAGAGGGGACATCTGGAAGAGATTCCGAACCGCAAGACGAAAATCGCGCGGCCGGTGGTTCTGAAAACCGTTTTGATTCTGCGCTATGAGAATCAGATTCTTTTAACCAGGCGGCCCGATAGCGGCTTACTGGCAGGAATGTATGAATATCCGTGCCTGAGCGGCAAACTGACGGAAGAAGCAGTACGCTCAGCGGTGGAAAAGACGTATGGCAGAATCAGGGGAATCAAGAAGCTGCCGGACGCAAGGCATATCTTCTCACATCTCGAATGGCAGATGTGCGGATATGAAATTCAATTGGAAACAAGAAAAGAAGCGGAAGGAATTATTGCGGTGGAAGAAAAAAATGCAAAGGATTACGCCATTCCTTCCGCATATCAGACCTATACAAAACACTACAGAGATTCGTAATGCGGATCTCTTTTTATCGCTAAGAAAAATGGAGTCGGATTTGATATAATGGGAGAGGAAATCAGAGGTAATCACTATGAGAACAGAAACAATCATCATGGATGAATCCAGAAAGGTATCCCTGACAGCTTATCTGCAGGATGTCGGAGCAGAATTCCATTTCGAAAAGCGTCCAGGAATGCTGGTAATTCCGGGAGGAGCCTATCAGCATGTGTCCCGCAGGGAGATGGATTCCGTTTCCTTTGCCTATCTCAGAGCCGGCTATCAGGTCTTCATTCTGACGTATGGCGTAGCGGATGCCTGCAAATGGCCGTCTCCGCTCGAAGATTATGAAGCCGCAATGGAGCTGATTGAAAAGAATCAGGAAGCGTACGGAGTGGATGAAAAGCGGATCGCGGTCATGGGCTTTTCTGCCGGAGGGCATCTGGCGGCCTGCGCGGCAACGATGGGTGTGCATAAACCGGCAGCTGCCGTTCTGGTGTATCCGGTGATTCTGGAAGACATCGCCTCTGTCTGTGCACCGTCTCTGCCAAATCCTGCCGAATGGGTGAATGAGCTGACCTGTCCGTGTTTTCTGGTTGCCACAAGAGACGACAGAACGGTTAACGTACGGAATAGCCTAGAGATGGAACTGGCCTTAGAGCGGCATCAGATTCCGTTTGAAAGCCATATCTATTCCTATGGCCACCACGGGTTTGCGAGCGGGGAACGCTGGGTCAACGAATTCGCATGTTCCAGCCGTTTAAGAAACTGGATGGATGAGAGCGTCGGCTGGCTGAATGAAGTGATGGGAGAGCTGACGTATAACGGCTTTGATGCACGCAGGGAAGAAGTCTTTTTCAACGAGAACGGCAAACCGTATTACAGCGTGGACTGCACGATGGATTACCTGCTTCAGAAGGAGGAACTCATCGAGGCTTTGAAACCGATCCGCGCCGCCATTGAAGAAGGCGCGAAACAGACGGGAAACCGGCTCGGTTTTCTGGTCAGTGCTTTCCGCAATAACACGCTGCGGGATACGATGCATACCATGAAACTGCCTGAAGAAAAGATTGCGGCAATGGATGCACTGTTACATCAGATACCGAAAAAATAACGTTTGACAAAACGGGTTTCGATAAGTAGTATGTGAGAGGACGGAGGTAAGAGAGATGATTCAGAACTTCAATTATCATACCCATACATCACGCTGCGGACACGCCGTCGGTACGGACGAAGAGTATGTCCTTGCGGCAATCAAGGCGGGATATAAAGTGCTGGGATTCAGCGATCATGCTCCTTACCGTGACTATCCGGCTCCAAAGGCCCATATGAACTTTGATCAGCTGGAAGATTATATTCAGAGTGTGGAGTATTTGAAAGAGAAATACCGTGATCAGATTGAGATCCATCTCGGACTGGAAACGGAGTATTATCCGTATGTACTGGAAGAAAAGAAAGAGCTCCGCAGCAAGGTGGAGTATCTGCTTCTCGGTCAGCACTTCTCGGAGCCGACCGGATCTGTCTGTAACTATTTCAAGAGAAACAGCGATGAGGAGATCGAAGAGTATATCCGCATGGTCTGTGAGGGAATGCGCAGCGGTCTGTACAGTTATCTCTGCCATCCGGATGTCTTCATGAACTATCAGCCGGCATTTACGGATGTCTGCCGCAAAGCCGCGGAAGAGATCGCAAAGTGTGCGGTGGAAACCGATACCCCGGTTGAGGTGAATGCCCGCGGAACGATCCACGGGAAACATCATTTTGAAAACGGAGATCAGTACTTCTATCCGAACCATGAATTCTGGAGCGTGATGGCAAAGTATCCGATCAAGTGCATTCTGGGAATCGATGCCCATGATCCGAAAGATATTATCCGGATCGAGGATATCGAGCATGCCTATTCCGAACTGGAGGATCTGAATCTCACCTTTATCAAGGAACTGAAATTCCGCTAAATGAAACAAAAAACGTGGCTTGCCACGTTTTTTTCTGTCTTTAGGGTTTTAGGTAGTATAAAAGCAGCTGTTCGTTATAGAATTCCGCTTTCACAGAGTGCTCATACAGCTCTTCCACCCGCCTCAGGAATTCCTTTTTGAAATCAGGATCCTTTTTGCTTAATACGGAAACAGCCTGATGGCTTTTCATAAAGAGGAACGCATCCGCATACGTATAGGCCAATGCGGGATCATGAATGCTCATGATGATCCTGCGGTCCTTTACTTTCGTGATGTCTTTCAGCCAGTAGAGGAAATCATGCTGGCGCTTCAGATCCAGGGAATTGACGGGTTCATCCATGAGGATGTAGCTGCTTTTCTGATAGATAGCCCGGATCAGATAGATGAGGCGCCGCTGTCCGCTGGAGAGCTCCTTCAAAGAGCGCGCGGATAACTGTTCAAGCGATAACTGCTTCAAAATGGAGGCAGCTTCCTTACGGTCGTGTTCCTTCGGCCCGCGCAGAAATCCCTGTTCGCTGATTCTGCCCATGCAGATAAAATCGCTGACGGACATGTTCAGAGAGTCGTCACACTCCTGCGGGACATAGGAGAGAAAGCGGGAAAGCTCGCGCTCCGTTAAGCGGGAAGGGTCTCTGCCATCAATTTGGATACTGCCGCTTTGCGGTTTCAATAGTCCCAGTAACAGTTTCAAAAGCGTCGTCTTTCCTTCCCCGTTTTGTCCAAGCAGCGCAAGGGTGCTGAAGTCATCCACGCAAAATGAAAGGTCATCCAGTACCGTAAGATCCCCATAGGAAAAGCTGAGATGTTCTGCCTGTATCATTAGGACTTCCTCCTCTTCCGAATCAGGAAAACAAACAGGATGAGAGCGCCGGCAAACGATGTTATGATGCTTACCGGAATTTCAGCGGATGTCAGTGTGCGCGCCAGCGTATCGGAGAGCAACAATATCGCGCCTCCGATTGGCAGACACAGACAGAGTGTCTCTTCAAAGGAAGAGTGAAACAGTGCCGTGATGATGTGCGGTGTCAGTAAGCCGATCCAGGATACGATTCCCGAGACCGAGACCACAGAGGCACTCAAAAGGGTAGATAAAGCAATGCATAAAAAGTAGAGAGCCTGCATGTTCACGCCGAGCGTCCTGCCTTCCTCTTCCTCTAGCAGAAGCACTTTGAAACGGTGCCGCAATAATATCGTCAGAATCAGAGCAGGGATGGCGATGACGGCTGTGGAGATAAGTTTTCCCTTTGTGATCAGAGAAAAGGAGCCCATCAGCCAGTAGTCAATCACCGCCAGCTGCGTATTCGGATCAGCCAGATATTTTAATGCCATGATCAGTGAATTGGTCAAGGCACCGGTAATCACCCCGGACAGTAAGAGCGAGATGCGCTTGTTCTGTCCGATGAAGCGGGAGAGGCAAAGCGAGAGAAGCACTGCCAGAATGCCGCCGGTAAATGAAAGAATCTGCCGCAAAAGAAAGCCGTCATGAAACGACAGGATCGCAATGATGGCTCCGACGGAAGCACCGCCGCTGACACCTAAGGTATCCGGAGAGACCAGATCATTATGAAAGGCACTCTGATACAGATACCCTGCGGTGGCGAGAGCCATGCCGGCAAGCAGAACTTCCGCGCTGCGGATGAGGCGGACATTGTAGAAGATGTTCGCCGCCATGCCGCTTTCTTTTCCCGTGAGGATCGCGAGAATCTCTTTCAGGGAAAGAGAATAGCGCCCCAGCAGTAATGACAGGATGAAACAGAGAAACATTACGCCATAGGTGAGTGCGAGTCTCTTAGAAGTCTTCATTTGTTACATCGATATTGTAATAGGTTTTATAGAATTGAATTGCCTCAGAGGAATACTTTTCCGGTGCCACAAGTTCCGGGTGCAGGATAGATGCCATCCAGTATAAGCCCAGCACGCTGGACGGCTGAGGATAATCCCATGCTTCGATCTTGGAAGGAATCATGAAGACCTTTCCTTCCTTTACGGCACGCAGATCTTTTAATGCGGCATCGTTTTTCAGATCATCCAGGGAGTATTCGGCATAATTTACGACAAAGATGTATTCCGGATCCCAGGCTAAGAGCTGCTCTACGGAGATGTCCACCCAGGAAGAGCCTTCCAGCGGGGCAGAGACACAGTTTCCGCCGGCAATCTCCACCATTTCACGCTGGTACATATTGCCGCCGCAGGTACGCAGCCAGGAAGCTTCTCCCGCAATATAGACCGCTGGCGTATCGGCTGACGCACTCAGCGAGGACACTTCCGTTACCACACCGTCATAGTAATCCGTGAGTGCCTTTGCCTTATCTTCCACACCGCAGACCTTGCCGATCAGTAAGACGAGCTCATTGAAGCGGTCATAGCTTTCCGGATCGACGACGATGCTCGGAATACCGAGACCGGCAAGCATGTCTGCCGCATCCTTCTGCTTTTTCGGCAGAAAGACGATATCCGGCTCCAACTCCGCAATCGCTTCCACGTTGATTTCCTTTCCGGATCCGACTCCCGGAAGATTCAGCATTTCCGGTGCGGCGAGCTTATATAACTGCCGGCTGTTTGCCTTCATTTCGACGCCGACGATCTTATCTTTCAGGCCGAGGCATAACATGGATGCCGTGACGAGATAATAGGTGGATACCACCTTTTCCGCCGGTTTTTCCAGTGTTACCTTGCGGCCGATCTGATCCGTGACTTCGATGGTCTGTACGGCCGGTTCCACAGGCGTTTCTTCCTTTTTGGAAGAACATGCGACCGTGGTGATTACAAGAAAGAGTGAGAGGATAACGACCAGGATTTTTTTCATATGATTTACCTCGTTACCGTTATATTTTTGAAAATATAACCACGGTTACACTATATCATACTTTTTCTGTACTCGGAAGATGATGGCTTTGACGGTGGGATTCGCTCTACTATATAATATGTATATTCTGATATCACTGCTCTTTGTAATACTGCATGAATGCAGGATAAAAAGCAGAAAAAAGTTGATTACTGAGTTGGAAAGGAGCGTGTTCCGTACCATGCTTCAGTTGAAAATCAATTCGATCTTAGTGGATGAAAATCATGAGAAGTTTTTCGGGAACGGGCCGCTTTCGCTCCTGACGGGAGTTGAAAAATACGGTTCTCTTTCCGCATCCGCCAAAGCCATGGAGATGTCCTATTCCAAGGCGAATAAACTGATCCGGCATGCGGAGGAAGCGCTCGGTTTTCCTTTACTGGAATCGCATTCCGGAGGGCGTAAGGGAGGCTCTTCCACGCTGAGCCAGAAAGGAAAGCTCTTTCTGTCTCTTTACAGGGAATATGCTAGCGCCAATAGGATCTTCGGGGAGAAGCATCTGGAAAATCTCATCTTACCGGACACAGCGAATGATGTACGGATCGTGATCATGGCCAGCGGAAAAGGACAGCGATTTCAGGGAAACAAGCTGCTGCATGAAGTTGACGGGAAACCGTTGATCCTGTATCTTTTAAAAACGCTCGCTCCCCTGAAGGAAAGCTGCATGGTTTCCACCATCCATGAGAAAGTAGCGAAAACTGCGGCGGAAGAAGGATATCCATACAATTTACATACGGAGGAAGAACGCAGCGCCTCGGTGCGCTACGGACTGTCCGATTTGAAAGAGGGATGCGCTTCCATGTTTATCCCGGGGGATCAGCCGCTTTTGACTCTTACCTCCGTTGTTGCCCTCATAGAGGCATACCATAAGAATCCGGACAGATTCTACAAGCTGTCCTATGAAGGGAAAAAGGCGTCACCGACGCTCTTCCCCGCAAAATACATGGATGAGCTGAAAATGCTTAGTAACGAGGAGGGTGGCTCCAGTGTGATCAAAAGACATCCTGATGTGGAAGTAAATGCCGTAGAGGCACTGTTTCCCTGGGAAATCTGGGATGTGGATGAGAAAGATGATCTGAGATATATCGAGGATCTTATTCGTTATATGGAAAGGGGAAAACGATGATCCGATTTCAAAACTATGTAAGGGCAAAGTCGGCAGAGGAAGCCTACAAGCTGAATCAGTCGACCCGGAATGTGGTCGGCGGAGGCATGATGTGGCTTCATCTATCGGATGCCGAATATGACACCTGTATCGATCTGTGTGATTTGAATCTCGATCAGATCGAAGAGGAAGAGGACTTTTTCAAAGTCGGTGCAATGGTGACGCTGTCTGAGCTGGAACGCTACACGCCGTTTCAGGAGTATTACGGTACGGCCGTGGAAGACTGTCTGAAACATATCGTGGGCGTACAGTTCCGCAACTGTGCCACGCTTGGCGGCAGCATCATGGCAAAGCTGGCATTTTCCGACATCATAACGCTGTTACTGCCGCTAGATCCCATTCTGGAATTTCAGGGGCAGGGGAAAATCCCCCTCAGTTCTTTTCTGAAAAGCAGAAATCAGCGCGAGATTCTGAAATACATCTATCTTCCGAAAGTGAAGCAGAAGATGGTGTTTGAATCGGTCCGGAAAACCTATACGGATTTGCCAATACTCAATCTCTGTGCACTGAAAAAGGAAGACGGGATCGTGCTGGCGGTAGGAGCCAGACCGAACCTGGCCATTCTGGTGAGTCCGGAGGAGGAAGTCACCTTTGGCTCTAACCCGCGCGGAAGCAAGGAATACAGGGAACATCTATACAAAGTGCTGCGCAAGCGCGCTCTGGCGGAATTGGAGGAAGAATGATGCGGGTAGAATTAAACATCAATGGGGAAACCATCATCCGGGAAATCGATGCGGATCTTACACTGCAGAAATTTCTCAGAAGTGAAGGATATTATTCGGTAAAGTGCGGCTGTGAAACTTCCAACTGCGGTGCGTGCACCGTACTGCTGGATGAAAAACCGGTGCTTTCCTGCAGTGTTCTGAGTGCCAGAGCACAGGGACATAAGATCACAACACTCGAGGCATTAAGAGAAGAAGCGGAAGAAATCGGCGGATATATCGCAGATGAAGGAGCTGACCAGTGCGGTTTCTGCAATCCGGGCTATATCATCAGCGCCATTGCGCTGTTCCGTCAGAACCCCGATCCGAGCGATGAGGAAATCCGGATCTGGCTTTCCGGCAATCTCTGCCGCTGTACGGGATATGAAGGACAGATGCGCGGATTTATCAAATACCGCGATGCGAGGAGAAAACAATGAAAGAGCTGAAGATGGTAAATAAGCCGGTCCGCAAAAAGGATGCGATGCAGCTGTTGACCGGTCAGCCGGTCTATACGGATGATCTGGTGAAGGAACCATGTCTGATCGTCAAGCTTTTCCGCTCCCCGCATGCCAATGCGATCGTCAGGGAGATTGACATAGCCGAAGCCATGCAGGTGGATGGAATGGAAGCCATCTTTACCTATAAGGATATCGACCAGAGTCAGGAGCGCTATACGACAGCCGGCTCCACCTTCCCGGAATTCTCGCCTTACGACAGACTGATCATTGACAGGCACGTAAGACACGTCGGTGATGTCGTGGCAATCGTTGTAGGCAAAAATGAAAAGGCAGTCAATCAGGCGATGAAGAAAATCAAGGTGGACTATGAAGTCCTGCCTGCTATACTGGATTTCCATGAAGCACTGGATAATCCGACAATCATTCATCCGGAAGACAACTGGAAGATTCTGGTAAATACCGGAGCGGATGTGAAGCGGAATCTGGTGGCGAAAAACGAGAATTCGATGGGAGATATCGATGAGGTATTGAATCACTGTAAATACGTCATCGACAAAACTTACCATACCAAAGCGACGCAGCAGGCGTACATGGAACCGTTTACCACATATTGCGAGATGGACCCGTACGGAAGACTGCACCTGATTTCTTCCACGCAGATCGTCTTCCACGTGCGTCATATCATTGCGACGGCACTGCACATTCCGAAGTCCATGATCCGGGTCAGTAAACCCAGAGTCGGCGGCGGCTTCGGCGCAAAACAGACAGCCGTGGCGGAAGTCTATCCGGCTTTTGTCTGCTATAAATTAAGAAAGGCCTGCAAACTGGTGTTCAGCAGGAAGGAATGCTTCACTGCTTCCTCTCCGCGTCATGAGATGGAAATGCATGTCCGGATCGGGGCGGATGAAAACGGCATCATCAAGGGCATCGATCTGCATACATTATCCAATACCGGTGCGTACGGGGAACACGGTCCGACGACGGTGGACCTTTCGGGACACAAATCCATTCCGCTTTACGGAAAACAGGAAGCTTACCGTTTCCGTTCGGAAGTTGTCTATACCAACCGGATGTCTTCCGGTGCCTATCGCGGCTTCGGGGCAACCCAGGGCTTATTTGCGGTAGAGTCCGCCGTCAATGAACTGGCCTCACTCATGAAGGTGGATCCGATTGAACTGCGTTTGAAGAATATTGTTCAGGAAGGCGATATCATGCCTGCCTACTTCAATGAGCCGCTGACCAGCTGTACGTTAGATAAGTGCCTTCTGAGGGCAAAGGAACTCATCGGATGGGAAGAAAAGGGGCAGCGAAGGGTAATGCCGGACGGGAAGGTACGCACGCTTGGCGTGGCACTCGCCATGCAGGGCTCGGGAATCTCTTCCGTGGACGTCGGCTCCGCCACACTGAAACTGGAAGACGGCGGTTTCTATACGCTATCTGTCGGCTCCGCCGATATGGGAACGGGAAGCGATACCACACTCTCCCAGATTGCGGCGGAAGTACTGGATTGCGATCTGAATCATATTCAGATTCACAGTGCGGATACGGATATCTCACCTTATGATTCGGGCTCCTACGCCTCCAGTACGGCTTACGTTACGGGGAAGGCGGTCGAGCGCTGCGCTTTGAAACTGCGGGATGACATTCTGGCATTTGGCGCAAAGATGCTGAATAAGGATGTGAAAGAGTGCGATTTTGATGGCGCAAAGGTCTATTGTGAAGACAGCTCTGTCACAATTGAAGAGATTGCCTACCGGACTATGGTATTCAATAACGAAACCCTCAGCGAGACAATCTCCAATTCCTCCAAAACATCTCCTCCGCCGTTTATGGCCGGGGCGTGTGAGCTGGAAACGGATCTGCTCAGCGGGGAAGTGAAAGTTGTGGAGTATGTCGGGGTCGTGGACTGCGGAACACCGCTCAATCCGAATCTGACCCGCATTCAGGCGGAAGGCGGAATCCTGCAGGGAATCGGAATGGCCCTGTATGAGGATATTCATTACACCGCAAAGGGTCAGGTGATGGAAAACTCCTTTATGGAATACAAGATCCCAAGCAGGATGGATGTCGAGAAGATCACCGTTGACTTCGAACCTTCCTATGAACATCTGGGACCGTTTGGCGCCAAATCGATCGGGGAAGTGGTAATCAATACGCCGTCTCCTGCAATACAGGAAGCCATCTATCAGGCCTGCGGCAAGCGCTTCTATGAGCTGCCGATCAGAGCGGAAGACATTGCCCTTTGTGCAGAAGCAGAATAGCGAATACAGTCATGGAACCAAGCAGTTTCATGACTGTTTTTAATTGCGAAATTGACGCGCCGGATGTGATGATTTTCTATTGTTGTAAAAAAGATTATGCTATAATTTTTCTGTATTTTATATGGAGGTAACCGATATGAATGATGTCCGTCCGGAATCTATGGAACGTATTACGAACGAAACTTTAGCAAATGCCTTTATTGAAGAACAGGTGGAAGCCATCCGGAAACAGGTCGGGGATAAGAAAGTCCTTCTGGCACTGAGCGGTGGCGTTGACTCCTCCGTAGTCGCAGCTTTACTGATCAAAGCCATCGGAAAGCAGCTGACATGCGTCCATGTCAATCATGGATTATTAAGAAAAGGGGAGCCGGAACAGGTAATCGAAGTCTTCCGCAATCAGATGGATGCAAATCTGATCTATGTGGATGCGACGGACCGTTTCCTGGATCAGCTGGCCGGAGTAAGTGATCCGGAAAGCAAGAGAAAAATCATCGGCAAGATCTTCATTGATGTATTTGTGGAAGAAGCAAGAAAACTGGACGAAATTGAATTCCTGGCTCAGGGTACGATTTATCCGGATATCGTGGAGTCCAAGGGTGTCAAGGCACATCACAATGTCGGTGGTTTACCGGAAGACCTGCAGTTCGAACTGGTCGAGCCGGTAAAACTGTTATATAAAGACGAAGTCAGAGTGGTTGGTGAAGCTTTGGGCTTACCGCACGGCATGGTCTACCGCCAGCCGTTCCCGGGACCGGGCTTAGGTGTCAGATGTACCGGTGCCATTACCCGTGACCGCTTAAATGCATTAAGAGAAGCGGATGCCATCGTCAGAGAAGAGATCGGTAAACTGGAAGACTTACCATGGCAGTATTTCGCCGTGATTCCGGATCTTCAGTCCACGGGAATCAAGGACGGAAAGAGGTACATGGGTTGGCCGGTCATCGTCCGCGCCATCACCACAGTCGATGCCGTTACGGCAAAGAGCGTGATCCTGCCGACGGAAACATTACTGACGATCCGCGACAGAATTATTGCGGAAGTACCGGGCGTCAACCGTGTTTTATGGGATTATTCCGATAAGCCGGTCAGCACGATCGAGTGGGAGTAGAGACAAGTGGCTTTACTCAAGTTCGGAAACCCCAGTAAAATCAAGGGATTTCGGACACTGGAAAAGCAAAAAACAGGCCAAAAAGGTATCAGTGATACCATTCCAGTACCATTTTTCTGATTAAGTG